>NZ_CAWMPM010000005.1:0-438467 GCF_963869435.1 Nocardia violaceofusca NBRC 14427 | reverse complement strand
CCCACCGCGCACCGGCGGGCAGCCCACGGTGCGCGGCGGTCAGCCGAATCCGGCCGGTGGCCCACCGCGGCGCCCCGGAAATTCCGCGAACCCGGCACCGCGTCCCGGTGAGCAGAAACCTCAGGCCACTCAGAAGATCGCGGCCGGAACCCTCGCTGAGGCGATGGCGCAGCGCGGCCCGCGCTCGACAGCGGCCAACCGGTCGGCTCCCGGCGGCGCCGGCACCCGCCCCGGATCGGGTCCGGGCACCGGCGGACGCCGCGCGGTGGGCGCGGGTGCTCCCCCGTCGGGTCCGCCGCCGCGCAAGGGCAACGGCGGCGGCGACGGTCCCGGCGGTTCGGCGGGCAGAGGCCCGAAGGCGAAGAAAAAAACGCCGTGGCGCATCGTGCGGCGAGTGATCTATGTCCTGGTGGCATTGGCGATCGTGGTGCCGAGCGCGGTCTTCCTGATCGCGTACACGACCGTCTCCATACCCCAGCCGGGCGATCTCAAAACCCCTCAGGTCGCCACGATCCTGGCCTCCGACGGCACCACGCAGATCAGCAGAATCGTTCCGCCGGAAGGCAACCGGACCGACGTCACCATCGACCAGATCCCGCCGCACGTGCGCAACGCGGTGATCGCGGCCGAGGACCGGGACTTCTACTCGAACCCCGGCTTCTCCATCAGCGGTTTCGCCCGCGCCGCGCGCGACAACCTGATGGGCAAGGACACCGCCGGTGGTGGTTCGACGATCACCCAGCAGTACGTCAAGAACGCCATGGTCGGCAATCAGCATTCGCTGAGCCGCAAGATGCGCGAGCTGGTGATCTCGGCGAAGATGGCGCGGCAGTGGAGTAAGGACGACATCCTCACCGCGTATCTGAACACCATTCCGTTCGGTCGCGGCACCTTCGGTATCGACGCCGCGGGCAAGGCCTACTTCGGCAAGTCGGTCGAACAGCTGACCGTCGAAGAGGGCGCGATGCTGGCCGCCACCATCAACCAGCCGTACGGCCTGGACCCGGAGAACAACCCGAAGGGCGCCGAACAGCGCTGGAACTACGTCCTCGACGGCATGGTCAAGGCCGGTTCCATCCCGGCGGCCGAACGCGCCAAGATGGTGTACCCGAAGGTCCTGCCGTCCAGCGCCAACAGCGCCGACAGCGAGAACAAGACCGCGGGCCCGAACGGCCTGATCAAGCGGCAGGTGCTCAGCGAGCTGTCCGAGGCCGGTATCAGCGATACCCAGCTGAACACCGAGGGTCTGCAGATCACCACGACCATCGATCAGAAGGCCCAGCAGGCGGCGATCGATTCGGTGCACAAGAACATGCAGGGTGAACGCGACGAGGTCCGGACTGCGGTCGTCTCGGTCGATCCGAAATCCGGTGCGGTGCGCGCCTATTACGGCGGCGACAACGCGACCGGCTGGGACTTCGCCAATGCCGGTCTGCAGTCCGGCTCGACGTTCAAGGTCTTCGGCCTGGCCGAGAATCTCGAACTCGGCAAGCCGCTGTCGACGATGTACGACAGTTCGGATCTGACGGTCAACGGCATCAAGATCACCAACGCCGAGGGTGAGACCTGCGGTACCTGCACCATCGCCGAGGCGCTCAAGCGGTCGCTGAACACCAGCTTCTACCGCATGGAACTCGATATGCCGGACGGTCCGACGAAGATCGCCGCGATGGCGCACCGCATGGGCATTCCCGACACGATTCCGGGCGTGGGCCAGACGCTGACCGAGCCCGATGGCTCCGGCCCCAACAACGGCATCATCCTGGGTCAGTACCAGGTGCGGCCGCTGGATATGGCTTCCGCGTACGCGACCATCGCCGCCTCGGGCGTCTATCACAAGCCGCATTTCGTGCAGAAGGTCGTGACGGCCGACGGTCAGGTCCTGCTCGACCGCGGACAGGTCGCGGGCGAGCAGCGGGTCTCCGCCGCCGTCGCGGACAACCTGTCGGCGGCGATGCAGCCGATCGCCGCCTCGTCCCGCAACCACGGCCTGGCCGGCGGCCGACTGTCCGGTTCCAAGACCGGTACCACCCAGCTCGGCGACACCGGTCAGAACAAGGACGCGTGGATGATCGGCTTCACCCCGTCGCTGTCGACAGCGGTCTGGGTGGGTACCGCGGACGGTGTCGCGCTGAAGACGCCCGGCGGGTCGATCATGTACGGCTCCGGCCTGCCGTCGGATATCTGGAAGGACACCATGGACGGCGCGCTCGAGGGCACGCCGAAGGAGAACTTCCCGAAGCCGGCCGCGATCGGCGGCCAGGCCGGTGTGCCGTCCTATTCGGCGCCGTACACCGCACCGAGCACCACCCAGCAGGAGTATCAGCCGCCGGTCGTGGTGAAGCCGTCGCAGGTCGAGATCCTGCCGGGCATCACCATTCCGGTGCCGGGCATCCAGCCGAATCCGCGCTCGCAGCCGCAGCAGAACCAGCCGCAGTCGCAGGACACCGGACCACTGCCGGGCCAACCGGTGGCACCCGCCGACGGATCCTCACCGACCACGTCGAATTCCGGCGACACCAACGGCAATTCACGGTCCCAGCGTCCGGGCGCCGGCGTCGGCAACAGTACCGACGGGACAGGAGACGGAAACTCCAACAGTCACCGGTAGCCTCGGGTGGCGTGAGTGAACAACAGCCGGTGGCGGCCTCGACGTTCGGTGACGAAGGTGTCGAGACCGCCACCGGTTTCGTTTCCGCGGCTCCCCTCGCCGCGGATCGGAGATCGGCGGTGCGCCGGGACAAACCCAGCCGCACCGATTCGATGACCGCTCAGTTGAGCAGCACGATCGGCGGCCCGGTCGGCGACCATGCCCTGATCGGCCGCGCTCGGTTCTGGACTCCGCTGCGCATTCTGCTGGCCTTCGCGGTGGTGTTCCTCGCCCTCGGCTGGGCGGGTAAGGCCGGCTGCATTCAGCAGACGACCACCTCGGAGGGCCATCTCACCCTCGACTGGAACAACGGTCGCCAATACGTGGCCATGTGCTATTCGGATACGGTGCCGCTCTACGGCGCCGAACATCTCGACGAGGGCGCGTTCCCCTACAAGAAGAAGTGGACCGAGGTCGGCCCCGACGGCAAACTGCAGACCCGGTACATGGAATATCCGGTGCTGTCGGGCCTCTATCAGTACCTGGCGATGGAGGTCGCCAATATCTGGATGTCGCTGCCGTTGCCGAAGGCGCTGTCGGTGGTGGTGTATTTCAACGTCGTCGCCGTGGGACTGGCGCTGGCCTGGCTGGTGACGGTGTGGGCGTCGGCGATGCTGGCGGGCCGCCGGATCTGGGATGCGGCGCTGGTGGCGCTCTCACCGCTGGTGCTCGTGCACATCTTCACCAATTTCGACGCGTTGGCAACGGCTTTCGCGGCCACGGGCCTGCTGGCCTGGGCCAGGCGGCGGCCGGTCCTGGCCGGAATCCTGCTCGGTTTGGGCGGCGCGGCCAAGCTGTATCCGCTGTTGCTGCTGGGCCCGATCGTGGTGCTCTGCCTGCGTGTCGACGGCCGTGACCGACTGCCGGGCCTGCGAGAACAGCTGCGGCGCAACGGCAACAACGCGGTGAGGGCCCTGCGCGACTACCTGGCCGGCGCGCGGATCAGCCCGCTGCGGGCGGCGCTGGTGACGGTGTTGTCGGCCATGTCGGCCTGGCTGGCGGTGAATCTGCCCATCGCGGTGCCGTTCACCGAGGGCTGGTGGGAATTCTTCCGGCTCAACAGTGAACGCCATGCCGATCCGGATTCGCTCTACAACGTGATCACCTCCTTCACCGGCTGGCAGGGTTTCGACGGTCCACTCGCCTCCTCCGACACGCCGACCGCGCTGAATTCGGTGTCGCTCGTGCTGTTCGCGGTCGCCTGCGCGGTGATCGGATACATCGCGCTCACCGCCGCCCGCCGACCGCGCGTGGCGCAGCTGGCCTTCCTGGTGGTGGCGGCGTTCCTGCTGACCAACAAGGTGTGGAGTCCGCAGTATTCGCTGTGGCTGGTCCCGCTGGCGGTGCTGGCCCTGCCGCACCGGCGAATCCTGTTGGCGTGGATGACGATCGACGCGCTGGTGTGGTTCCCGCGCATGTACTACTACCTCGGCACCGACGACAAGGGCGTCCCCGAACAGTGGTTCACCAGCGCGGTCCTGATCCGCGACTTCGCGGTCGTGGGCCTGTGCGCGTTGGTGGTCCGCCAGATCTACCGGCCCGAACAGGACCTCGTCCGAGCCGACGGCGCGGACGACCCGGTAGGCGGAATTCTGGACCGCGCGCAGGATCCGGCGCTGCCGTGGTTACCGTCGGCGCTGCAACCCAGGCCGCCGTATCCGGCCGCTGGCGCGAACACCCGATCATGGGCGAGGATCGACACATGACCGCATTGAGCGAGCAGGCCACCACCTTCCTCGAGCTGCACCGCCCCGGCGATCCGGCGATTCTGCCGACCGTCTGGGACGCGTGGTCGGCGAATCTGGTGCAGGCGGCCGGTTTCGCCGCGCTGACCGTCGGCAGCCATCCGCTGGCGGATTCGCTGGGCAAATCCGATCAGGAGGGGATGACCTATCCCGAATCGATGGCCCGGGTTCGCGAGATCACCGCGGCGGTCGACATTCCCGTCTCGGTCGATATCGAATCCGGCTACGGCCTGAAGCCCGCCCAGCTGATCGACGGACTGCTGGAGGCGGGCGCGGTCGGCCTCAACATCGAGGATTCGGTGCACAGCGAGGGCGGCCGCCTGCGCGAGCCGAGCGAACACGCCGACTTCGTCGCGGGACTGCGGCAGGCGGCCGATGCCGCCGGTGTGCACGTGGTGGTCAACGCTCGCACCGACCTGTTCCTGCGCGAGGACCAGAACACCCCGGACCGGGTCGAGCGGGTGCTGGAGCGGATGCGGCTGGCGGCCGAAGCGGGTGCCGACGTGCTCTACCCGGTGGGGCAGCGCGACCCGGAGATCCTGCGCCGGCTCTGTGCCGAACTTCCGTTGCCGGTCAACGCCATCGGCCTGCCGGACCAGGGCGATCGCGCCTGGTTCGCCGAAGTGGGCGTTGCCCGGGTCAGTTTCGGGCCGTTCCTGCAGCGCGCGCTGAGCACCGAGGCGAACCGATTGCTGCAGCGCTGGCAGTAATCCCGGAACCCCGGCACCGAATCGGGTCGGGTTCTGTGACAATGGAACACGCCGATGCCCGTCGCCACGCATGCCACGAAGCCCGAGATGAGCGAGCCGACGGTATGCGACCGGGGCGGTCATCGGCGCTGTGATTCCCGGGTCAGGCCACCCGCTCGGCGCGGTCGATCCACGCCGGGTAGTCGGTATATCCATGCGGTCCCCGGCCGTAGAGACCGTCCTCGCGCACCGGCGCCAGCGCTCGATCGTGCCGGATCCGCGATATTAGATCGGGATTGGCGATGAAGGCCCGCCCGAAGGACACCAGATCGGCCCGGCCGTCGGCGAGCAGCCGCTCGGCCGCCGGGGGTGCGGTCGGTGCGCGGTTCTCACCGATATTGGCGATCAGCGTGCCGTTCCAGCGCGGGCGCAGATCGGCGAGTGCCGGATAGTCGTCGTTGTCGGTGAGGTGTAGGTAGGCGAGATCCCGTCCGGCGAGTTCACCGACCAGGGCGCGGTAGAGCGGCGCCGGATCGGCCTCGTGCATGCCGAATTGCGGATTGCCCGGCGACAACCGGATCCCGACTCGATGCGAACCCGCCACGGCGGCAACGGCGTCGGTGACCTCGAGTGCGAATCGCATGCGGTTGGCGATCGTGCCGCCGTATTCGTCGGTGCGCAGATTGGTGTTGTCGGCCAGGAACTGATGGACGAGATAGCTGTTCGCACCGTGGATCTCGACACCGTCGAATCCGGCCGCGAGTGCGTTGGCGGCGGCAGCGGCATAATGCTCGACGGCCTGCGCGATCTCGGCGCGGGTCATGGCCCGAGGCCGTGGCGCCGGGGCCTTCCCCCCGTCGATCAGGTGGACCGGATCGGCGGCCGGTACCGCCGACGGTCCGGCCGGCAGGGTGCCGTCGATCCGGGCCAGGGGATGACCCCACCGCCCGCCGTGCATGAGCTGGGCGAAGATCCGCCCGCCCGCGCCGTGGACGGCTTCGGTGACCCGCCGCCACCCGGCGATGTGCGCCTCGGTGGCCAGGCCCGGCACCCATGCCTCGCTCTGGCCGGTGGAATGCGGCCAGATTCCCTCGGTGACAATGAGTCCCGCGTCGGCACGCTGGGCGTAGTAGGTCGCCACATCGTCGGTGGGCGAGCCGTCGGGGCGGGAGCGCAGCCGGGTCATCGGCGCCATCACGACGCGATTGGGCAGGTGCAGGTGGCTTGCGTGATAGTCGGTCAGCAACAGCATGCGCGTACCGTAGAACCTGACATCAATGTGAGGTGCAAGGGAGAAACCGGTGCGCATCGGCGAACTGGCACGACGCACGGGCGTCAGCGTGCGGTCGTTGCGGTACTACGAGAGTCAGGGCCTGCTGGCTTCGTCCAGGACCTCGGGCGGTCAGCGCGAATACCGTGAGCAGGCCGTGGACCGCGTGGTTCGCATTCAGGAGATGTTCGCCGCGGGACTGCACAGCCGCACCATCGCCGAACTGCTGCCGTGCATCAACGACACCGACGGTACGCCCGCGCGGACCGCCACCCCGTGGCTCTCGGAAACCCTTGCCGCCGAACGCAAACGCATCGACGCGTGCATCAAGGATCTGGTCCGCACCCGCGAGGTGCTCGACGGCGTGATCAGCGCGGCGCACGGCGAGCCGCAGTAGGCCCGAATCCCTACCTCAGGGGGGCCAGTCCGGGCCGGCGCTCCAGTACGGCGCCGGACGCCGGCGCGGTCGGCTCCCCGGCCACCGCGGCACCCGGCCGGGTTCCGGATCGGAGCGAGGCCAGCACCATCCCGAGCAGCCCGACGCCCAGTCCGGCAATCGTCAAGGGCCGCAACGGTTGTGCGATCAGCAGCCAGGCCAGTCCCGCCGTGACCAACGGGGTGACGAAGAACAACTTGCCGACGCGAGTGGCGTCCCAGCGGCGCAGCATCGCATTCAGGAGCAGGAAGCAGGCGACGGCGTTGATCGCCACCATCCACACCAGCGAGCCGGCGAATCGCAGCGGATCGGCGATGTGCGTATCCCCGCTCCCGACCATGAAGATTCCCGCCACCGGCGCGCTGATCAGCACGTGCACAGCGGTATTCGTGCGGGTGTCGACCTGCGGCACGAAACGCTTCTGATAGACCGTGCCGAGGCTGAGCCCCAGCAGACCGGCCACGCACAGCGCCAAACCCGTTGCGGAGAAATGGGATTGGTCGACAACCGCGAGTCCGACGCCGAGGCCGCCGACACCGAATCCGATCCACTGCCGCACGGTGACCGACTCACCGAGCACGGTCCCGGCGAACAGCGCGATCACCACCGGATTCAATCCCTGCACCAGTGAGATCACCGCCGCGGACACATGGTCGGCCATGGCGGTGTAGAAGGCGCCGAACTGCACCATCTGCATGAGCAATCCGGCGACGGCGACATGCGCCAGTTGCCGGCCGCGCGGCCACCGCGCCCCGACGACGACGGCATACACCGCCAAGACCAGTCCGGCGCAGGCGAAGCGGGCGAACAGCACCACCATCGGCGGCGCCGCACCGACGCCGATGATGCCGGCGATGAACGCACTGCTCCACATCACGACGAAGGCCGCGGGCGCGGCCGTCTCCATCAGTCGCTTCCGCACGACGCCTCCCGAATAACCGCTTCAACTGGTTACCAACCCTGACATCGGTGCGACTAACCTGTCAAGGGGGTTACGATGGCGAGGTGTTCACCTTCGTCAGCGGCAACGTGGCCCTGGATTTCGCCGGCACGGTCCAGGAGCGCAATGGCGGTTTCGCCGATCTCCTGACGGCTCCCACCACCCTCGGCGAATGGCTGATCGCGGCCGGATTACTGGATTCCGCGGCGCGATGCGACGCGGCCGACCTGACCCGGGCGGTCGAACTGCGCGAAGCGGTGTACCGCTTGGCCCTGGCCACCACCACCGGTGCGCCGTGGCGCGATGCCGACCGGGTGCTGGTCAACCGGATCGCGGACGGTCCGAAACCCTCGATCGCCCTGCGCGCCGACGCCGGCGTGACCCGCCGCGGCGACTGCGAGCACGCCCTCGCGCGCATCGCGACCGAGGCGATCGAACTCCTCGGCGGACCCGATCGCGATCGGATCAAACAATGCGGCCGCGATACCTGCACACGCCTCTACCTCGACACCTCCCGCGCGGGTTCGCGGCGCTGGTGCGATATGACGCTGTGCGGCAACCGCGCCAAGAGCGCGTCGTTCCGCGCTCGCCGCGGCAAGCCGTAATTCAGCGGGTGGAAACGAGTTCGCGCGCTACCGGCGACACCATCGGCCGGTATCCGCGCGGGCGGGCGCGAACGAACGCGAAGAAGAAGAACACCAACAGGATCGCGCGTCCCCACACCCCGAACTGCACGAGTTTCTCGTAGAAGTCCGCACCCGTTCCGCTCCCCAGAGCGTGGAAGTAGCGGAAGACCCCGATGCCGAGCGCCAGATCGGCCAGCAGATAGGCGCCGACCGCCGCCCACGGCACCTCGAGCAGGACGAAGAACGGCAGCACCCACAGCGTGTACTGCGGTGAATGCACCTTGTGGAACAACAGGAATCCACACAGCATCGCCGCGCTCACGCCCACCCAGGGGTAGTAGCGAAGTGCGGGAAAACGCTTCCACCCCAACCAGATCGCGAGCGCGAACGAGACGGCGACCAGGACCGGCGAGGCCGTCGCCACGACGTTCTGGAACGACGCCTCCCCGCTCTGTCCCTGCCCGAACATCGGCCGCAGACCCCAGTACCAGATCGAGTTGGTGGTGATGTCGGCCTGCCGCATCTGCTGGAAGGTGAACGAGGCCCGCCAGCCATCGTAACCGAGCAGAGCGAAGGGCAGGTTGATCGCCGCCACCGTCACGATCGCCGCACCCGCGGCCGCGAACGCACCGGCCGGATCGTAGCCGCGGCGAGAGGCATCCGGCCGCTCGCCGAGGTCCGGCTCGCCGAGAAATAGGTAGAGCATCAGCGGCAGGACGAAGATTCCCGGATACAACTTCAGGCAGAATCCGATGCCCAGCAGGACCGCCGCGACAATTCCCCTGGTGCGCAACGAATATCGAGTCAGCGTGGTCATCACGTAGACCGCGCCGACTGCCGTGCACACCACCGGAAGTTCCCAATTGTGGAACGCGTAGAGCACCAGCGGCGGACCCACCGACCACAGCAGCGCGACCGCTCCCGACATCCGTCCCAGCATCCAGGCGGTCAGCAGAGCGAACGGCGCCAGCAGCAGCGCCGAATGCAACAGGAAGCCGGCGTCGTCGTGCACGCCGGCCGCACCGAGCCACATCAGCAGCCCGCTGAGCACCGGATATTCGACGGCGCCACCGGTCAGCGTGCCGTCCGGGGTGATACCGCCGCCGACGTAGGGAAACAGATGTTCGTCGATGCCGCGGCCGAGCCAGAGGAATTGGATATCGGAATAGCAGACCTCGGCATCCTTGATGCGATCGAAGATCAGACTGCGCCCGTCGCCGTCGAACGGCGCGCCCGCGCAACGAGCCTTGTTGAGATAGGCGAAGATCAACGTGACCGCACAGGCCAGCACCGCGGCCGCGGCCGCGACCCGGCCGGTTGCGCGCGCCCGGACTATCGCATCGGCCACGCGGCAACCTCCGCAGCCACCCCGTCGCCACCGCCGGAGCTCCCACGATCGGCGGATCGAATCGGCATGTTCACCACGATAGGTGGGCTACCCCGCCGACGGCGATATTCATGGGGAAGGAGACCCATTTCGCACCCGGCGCCCCGGATTCGGGTCCGGACCGGCCGTTCATGTAGCCTTGTCGGGTTGCTGACGCAACGACCCCTCCTGCCACGGAAAGTCCGTGGCCGTTCACAGTCCACAGGAGGTGATGGGTTCCCGTGCGTCATTACGAAGTGATGGTCATCCTCGATCCGAACCTGGACGAGCGCACTGTCGGTCCGAACTTGGACAAGATGCTCAGTGTGGTCTCGCAGCAGGGCGGCAAGATCGACAAGGTCGACCTCTGGGGCCGCCGCCGGCTGGCCTACGAAATCGAGAAGCGCGCCGAGGGCATCTACGCCGTCGTCGACCTGACCGCCGAACCGGCCACGGTCAGCGAGCTCGACCGCCAGCTGGGCCTGAACGAGTCGGTGTTGCGCACCAAGGTGCTGCGGCAGGACAAGAAGTAAGACCCCTGGCATACCTGCCGGAAAGCAAACCGCACTTGTCGTTGCCTGGCCTTAGGCTCTAGCGCAACAGGCGAGTGCACAGCTGATCGCACCGGAGACCAGGAGGAACCATGGCAGGCGACACCGTAATCACCGTCATCGGCAATTTGACGGCAGATCCGGAACTTCGATTCACGCCCGCGGGCGCGGCGGTGGCCAATTTCACCGTCGCCTCGACTCCCCGGGTGTTCGACCGCAACGCCAACGAATGGAAAGACGGCGAGGCACTGTTCCTGCGCTGCAACATTTGGCGTGAGGCCGCGGAGAATGTCGCCGAGAGCCTGACCCGAGGCGCTCGCGTCATCGTGAGCGGACGGCTGAAGCAGCGCTCCTACGAAACCCGCGAGGGTGAGAAGCGCACGGTCGTCGAACTCGAGGTCGACGAGGTCGGTCCCTCCCTGCGCTACGCGACCGCGAAGGTCAACAAGACCTCGCGCGGCGGTGGCGGTGGTGGTTTCGGCGGCAATTCCGGCGGCAGTGGTGGGGGCTTCGGCGGCTCCAACGGTGGCAGTCGCGGCGGACAGAGTTCCGCCGGCGACGATCCGTGGGGCAGCGCTCCCGCGGCCGGCTCCTTCGGAGGCGGCCAGATGGACGACGAACCGCCGTTCTGAACGGCTCACATATCGGGGCCCGCGGTATGCGGCTCCCAGGCAAACGGAGTGAAGACCCATGGCCAAAGCACCGGCACGCGAAAAGGTGCTGAAGAAGAAGGCTTGCGCGTTCTGCAAGGACGACAAGAAGGCGAAGAAGGACGGCTCGGGCACCGGCGCCGTCATCGACTACAAGGACACGGCGTTGCTGCGCAAGTTCGTCAGCGACCGCGGCAAGATCCGCGCCCGCCGCGTCACCGGAAACTGCGTGCAGCACCAGCGGGACATCGCCGTCGCGGTGAAGAACTCTCGCGAGGTCGCGCTGCTGCCGTACGTGTCCACGGCTCGCTGAGAACGGGAGGCAGACGATGAAGCTGATTCTGACTGCTGATGTGGACAACCTCGGTGCGCCCGGCGACACCGTGGAGGTCAAGGACGGCTACGGCCGTAACTACCTGCTGCCCCGCGGCCTGGCGATCGTCGCCACCCGCGGCGCCGAGAAGCAGGTCGAGGGCATTCGCCGGGCGCAGGACGCCCGTCGCGTGCGCGACCTGGACCACGCCAAGGAGCTCAAGACCGCGATCGAGGGCTTGGAGGGCGTGTCCCTGTCGGTGAAGACCGCCGGCACCGGCAAGCTGTTCGGTTCGGTCACCACCGCCGACGTCGCCGGCGCGGTCAAGGCCGCCGGTGGCCCGGTGCTCGACAAGCGCAGCATCGAGCTGCCGAAGTCGCACATCAAGAGCACCGGCAAGCACAACGTCACCGTGCACCTGCACCCCGACGTGATCGCCAAGTTCGACCTGCAGGTTGCTGCCGCGGAGTGATCTCCGCCCCGCTGTCCGGTACGGCACCCATCGGTTCGCCGATATGCCCGGTCCGGCCGACGGGTCACAGTTCATCGAAGACCATCCCCGTGGTTACCGCGGGGATGGTCTTCGCCTGCGCGGATTTCTCCGTCCGACAGGCCCGTATACGCCTCTTGTCGCGTTTCGGACCGGAATCGGATCCGACACGATAGAGTTGCGAAAGATTTGCTAGTTGGTGACGGTGGGCATTGGATCCCGCCTGCGACAGCCTCTGCGCACTTTTTACCCAGCTCCTGGGGATTTGTGGACAAGTAGCCAAACCGACCATCTCGAATGTGATCTACGCCATAGCTTCGGAGAGCGGTGTTAACCCAACACGCCCGGCTGTTCATCTCGGATGACACGCCGACGCTATTTCAATCCACATGTGGGAAATCGAAAAAACGCGTGTCCACCTGGTCATAGCTGCTGCGCATACCGGGTTATCCCCAGTTGATGCACAAGGCCTGCACAACAGTGGGTGAACTGTGCCCAGTTTATCCACAGCTGTTTCCACAGGACGGTTTGGCGATCCCCAACTCGGTCCCTTAGGTTCTTCCAGGCGCCGTCGTCACGCGCCGGTAGCACCGTGATTCTCGTTGCGGGAAATCCGTTAGCTACGGGCTGGTTCTCGATCATGTGGCGGCCGCCGCGACGGCCGGTGTGACATGTTCCGACGTGTCGGTACCAGGGCGTACAACAGGTCATCAATAGGGTCGAAGCCGGGTGGGATCAGGCCGGGTGCGATGAGAGAGGACGGTCGAGTGGCAGTCGTCGACGATCGCGGGCACTCGGACTACAACGATCAGCCCGGCGAGGATTTCGGTCGGCAGCCGCCGCACGATATGGCCGCCGAACAGTCGGTTCTCGGCGGCATGTTGCTCAGCAAGGACGCCATCGCCGACGTCGTCGAGGTCATCCGTCCCGGCGATTTCTACCGTCCCGCGCACCAGGCCGTCTACGACGCGATCCTCGACCTCTACGGCCGCGGCGAACCCGCGGACCCGGTCACCGTCGCCGCCACCCTGGACCGCCGCGGCGAACTCAAACGCATCGGCGGCCCGCCCTATCTGGTCACCCTGACCCAGACCGTGCCGACGGCGGCCAACGCCTCCTACTACGCCGAAATCGTCGCGGAGAAGGCGATTCTGCGGCGCCTGGTCGAGGCCGGCACGCGCATCGTCCAATTCGGCTACGCCGGCTCCGAGGGCCAGGACGTCGCCGAGGTCGTCGACCGCGCCCAGGCCGAGATCTACGAGGTCACCGAACGCCGGTCCACCGAGGACTTCCTGCCCCTGGAGGAGCTCCTCCAGCCGACGATGGACGAGATCGACTCCATCGCCAGCCGCGGCGGCATCTCCCTCGGCGTACCGACCGGCTTCACCGAACTCGACGAGGTCACCAACGGCCTGCACCCCGGCCAGATGATCATCGTCGCGGCCCGCCCCGGCGTCGGTAAGGCGCTCGCACTCGATACCCCGCTACCCACCCCGGATGGCTGGACGACCATGGGCGAGGTGGCGGTCGGAGACGAACTGCTCGACGCTCACGGACGACCGACCCGCGTCGTAGCAGCGACCGAGACGATGCACGAACGCCCTTGCTACGAGGTGGAATTCTCCGACGGCACGGTGATCGTCGCAGACGCCGAACATCAATGGCTGACCGAGACACGCGCCTCGCGGCGCTCGGCGCAGCAAGCCGCGACGAGCTACAACCGGTACCGGAACCAGCGGACATTCGCCGAGGTTCGGACCACCGCCGATATCGCCGGAACCCTTCGCTGTACGACCGCGGACGCGCGCCTCAACCACTCGGTCACCAATGCGGCGCCCCTTCAGCTGCCGGAGCGTGACCTGCTCGTTCCGCCATATACCTTGGGCGCCTGGCTGGGCGACGGCACCTCCGCCTCAGCCCAGCTGACCACCGCAGACCCAGAAATCGTGCTGCGCATCGAGAACGAGGGGCTGGTTGCGGTGCCGTCGGCAAGTGCCGAGTTGCGCTACAGCCTGCAATTGCCCGATCCCGCTCCCATTTCTCCTCGCAACTGCGTCGTGTGCGGAGCCGAGTTCGTGCCCTTCACCTCCGAGGTGAAGACCTGCGGCCGATCCTGCGGTGGCAAGTCGCGATTCGTGTCCGCCCGCTCGCCGCGGCCGACCTGCCCGCAATGCGGCCGGCCTTCCACGGGTCTGCGGACGTGCCAGGGCTGCCGCAATGCCACAGGCACGGTGCAGGCACGGTTGCGCACCATCGGTGTTCTGGGGAACAAGCACATCCCGACCGCCTATCTGCGAGCCTCCGAAGCGCAGCGGCGAGCGCTGCTGGCCGGACTGCTCGATACCGACGGCACGGTGACCCACGGCGGTTCCGTGCAATTCGCGGTGACGAACGAACGATTGGTCTCCGATGTCGAAGAACTGATCGTCAGCCTCGGATATCGATGCCACCGATCGAGCAAGAGCGCTCGCGGACGCACCGCGGACAGTTCGGTGGCGTACACCCTCACGTTCGCGACCGACGACGAGGTATTCGGCCTGAGCCGAAAGAATCTACTGCACAAGCGGCGTCGGGGTGCGACCGGGACCGCGCGGTCGAACTCACGGTTCATCGTCGACATCCGGCCTATCCCCAGCGTCCCGGTCCGCTGCGTCGAGGTCGACAATCCCGACCACCTCTACCTGGCCGGGCGCTCGATGGTCCCCACGCACAATTCCACCCTCGGAATGGATTTCATGCGGAGTTGCTCGATCAAGCACGGCTTGGCGAGCGTTATCTTCTCGCTGGAAATGAGTAAGACCGAGATCGTGATGCGTCTGCTGTCGGCGGAGGCGAAGATCAAGCTCGGGGATATGCGTGCCGGGCGGATGAGCGACGACGACTGGACCAAGCTCGCGCGGCGGATGAGCGAGATCAGTGAGGCGCCGCTGTTCGTCGACGATTCGCCGAACCTGACCATGATGGAGATCCGGGCGAAGGCGCGCCGCCTCAAGCAGCGCCACGATCTGCGGCTCGTCGTGGTGGACTACCTGCAGCTGATGACCTCCGGTAAGAAGGTCGAATCCCGCCAGCAGGAAGTCTCGGAATTCTCCCGAAGCCTGAAACTACTGGCCAAGGAACTGGAAGTTCCGGTGGTCGCGATCAGTCAGCTGAACCGTGGTCCGGAACAGCGAACGGACAAGCGCCCCATGGTGTCGGATTTGCGTGAATCGGGAAGTTTGGAACAGGACGCCGATATGGTGATCCTGCTGCACCGCCCCGACGCGTTCGAACGCGACGACCCGCGCGGCGGCGAGGCCGACCTGATCCTCGGCAAACACCGAAACGGCCCCACCGCGACCATCACCGTCGCCCACCAGCTCCACCTCAGCCGCTTCGTGGACATGGCTCGCGGGTAGCGGTAGCGTCAATCAAACCTGATTCACGCCGTCTCGACCGCGCAGTCGGATCGAATGTTCCGCCAGCGTGTAGAAGAGGCGGAAATTCGGAATGTCACCGACGGCGCCGGTGAATCCTGGCCAGATCTTGCCGGCCAAGGTCACTGCGATCGCACCGTTGTCGATGTCCACCCGCTCGATCCGCTCCCATGCGATGGCCTTGTCGAGGCGGCCGAGCTCGGCGCCGGTCATCCACAGATCGCCGAATTGCACTCGCTGCCCGGCCTCGAGCGCGGCCCAAGTCGGCGCCAGCTGCGCATCGACAACGGCGTCCTGAATCACCGGCCCCCAGGATTGCGGATTCGCGAGGTTACCGAGCATCAGGAACTGCGTACCGGTGAGATCGATCAGGTGATACCGATAGGCGGTCAAGCCGTTGCGCCGATGATGGGTGATCGACGCTGTAACCGACGTTCGGTCATAACGAACCACATGCAGCCCGCCGCCGTGCGCGTAGACCAGACCGTTGGTGTACAAATCGAGCCTGACACCGCGGTCTTTCCCGTAGAACGGGCGCGCGGTGACCACGTTTCCCACCAGACCCAGGCCGAAGCCCAGCGCCAGTAGTCCCGTGAGAAACCACCAGTTACCGTTCACGAGCACACCCACCAGCGTCACGAGCGCCAGGACAGGCGTGGCGATGGCAAGCCACCGAATATTCTTGCGATGCACCGGATGCAGTGCAGGATGTGCCGACTTGTGTGCCCCCAGGTCCGCCGCCGAGGCGGCCTGCGCTATCCGGCCCAGCAGTTGCGGATCTTCGTGAGCTCGACCGATAGGCTCAGGCTCGGACATCACGCCCCCTCGATAGACATCCTGTTCTGCCGCAACACTATCTGATGAATCGCTATGTCCGGATACGGGTGATCGACGCCCGCCGACGAGCGCTTCACCAGCCGAACAGATATCGGTCTTCGGTGATCACCTGGCGGGCAGCCGGGTGGGCCAGGCTATGTGGTCGACCGAGAGCCATGGGGCGGTGGCTACGGCCGAGGTGGTCATTCCCGCGAACTCGGCGATGTCGCGATGGAGGTGGGACTGGTCGACGAAACCGGTTTCTGCGGCGACCCGGGCGGGGCGGTGGCCGGCGGCGAGTCGGTGGGCCACGTGGTCGAACCGCACCAGCCGGGCGCTCTGTTTGGGCGTGATCCCGATCTGGGCGCGGAAGCGCGACCACAGCCGCTGACGGCTCCAGCCGACCTCGGCCGCCAGTGGTTCGATCCGGGCGCGGCCGCGGCTGTGCGACAGTCGGCGCCAGACGAATTCGACCTCCGGATCCACCTCCGGGCCGGTGGCCAGCCGCCGAGCGAGTGCGGCGTGCGCCATCGCGAAGCGCGTATCCCACGACCGCGCGGCACGCAGTCGCTCCTGGATTCGCGCGGCATCGCCACCCCACAGTTCGCCCAGCCCGACCACCATCCCGTTCAGTTCCGCACCCGCACCGAGCACCGCGTGGGCGACCACCGGAGAGAGCCGGATCTGCAGGAGGTCGACGGCGCGGCCCGAACCCCGCAGCGCGCCGCGGGGCAGGCCGACCACGAGGGGGCCGTCCGTGCGCTGACCGCGCACACCGTCGACGACCAGCGCGTCACCGAAATCGACGAAAATCGTCAGCGCCGGATACGGGATCATCTGCAGACCGACCGTTTCGCCAGCTCTTCCCCGGAACCCGGCCATACTCACGCCCGGCATGCCGCGCCCGGCCGGGACCGCGAGGTCCATCACGGCACCGGCCAGCACCACCGGCTGCACAGGCATGCCGCCATGGTACGAGCGATTCGTACGAGCGGCCGGATGTGGCGAATTCAGTTCGGGCGGTAGCGCGCTCGCAGGTGGAAGCGTTCACCCTGGGGGCCGAGGATGCTGAGGAATTCGACCGCGCGGGTGTCGGCGTTGCCGAACCAGTGCGGGAGGTGAGTGTCGAATTCGGCGACCTCGCCGGTACCGAGAACCAGGTCCTGATCGCCGAGCACCACGCGCAACCGGCCGTCGAGCACATACAGCCAGTGGTAGCCCTCGTGCGAGCGCGGCGCCGGTTCGCGGTGGCTGCCTCCGGCGGGCAGGATCTGGCGGAACACCTGCAGACCACCGGGATTGCGAGCCAGCGGGATGACGGTCATACCGTCGCGGGTGAACGGTTGTGGATAGACGCGGGGGTCACCGCTCGCCGGGGCGCCGACCAGTTCGTCCAGCGGAATGCGGTAGGCCTGGGCGAGTGCCAGCAACTGTTCGAGGCCGGGTCTGCGCTGCCCCGACTCGAGCCGCGACAGCGTGCTGACCGGAATCGCTGTCCCGGCGGAAAGCTCGGTCAGCGTCCGGCCGCTGCGTCGGCGCAGTTCGCGCAGCCGTGGTCCCAGCGCCGCCACTACCGGTTCGAACCCGTTGTCCACGCGTTCACCGTGCCCAGTGCACCGCCCTCGACGCAAAGAAATTTGCCGGATCGTCAAAGCGGCGGACCTCGCCATGGGGCGGAAAACGCGTTATCGCTGCGGGCGGCCTCCGCGTTTACACGCCGCGGTTCAGATCACAGAACTGTTCCGGCTGGTAACGCTCGCCATGCGGTTCCCGACACCTCTCGTGACACACACGGCCCGTCGGGGGGCCTGTCCCGCTTTCTTGTCGGACCGAATTGGGGATCAGGACATGGCTCTTCGCGAGTTCATCAAACGGCACCGCATCGCCTCTGCGGCCGCCGGACCAGCAGTTTTGGGGGTGGCGGCCATTGTCGCGGCCTCGTGGGGCCTGATGGCGACGCCCGAGACCCGCGATACGCGGCTCACCTCGTCGGTCACCGAATGTCATGACATGGTGACCATCTCGGTGGCCGGACGCAACGACAGCCCGGACCCGAACAAGACCGCCATGCTGGTCGACGCGAACGGCAACGCGCTGCCCGCGGCGCTGTCGGGTGACTACAGCAGCCACTGGGTCGATCCGGTGGTCAACGCACCCGCCGACAAGGTGGATCCGGGTTCCTACGCCGCGGTGTACATCGCCTATCCGGCGAATATGAGCACCTACGAGCAGGCCGTCGACACCGGTGTGGCCAATGCCGAGAAGGTCATGCACGACATCGCGCAGGCCTGCCCCGACACCAAATTCTCCATCGTCGGTTACAGCGAAGGCGCCGACGTCGCGCGCCGCGTGGCCATGGGCATCGGTCACGACGAGCCCGGCGCCGACGGCAAATACGATGTCGTCGACCCGAAAAACGTTCTGGGCGTGGTGATTCTGGCCGATGCCGGACGGACCGCGGGCGACGGCCCCTTCCCCGGCGCCAAGGATCCGAATCATCCCGACGGCTTCGGTCAGAACTACCAGAACGGCAACAAGCCGATCTCCGGACAGGGCGCGCTGCCGGATCAGGCGGGCGACTTCGGCGCGCTGAACGGCAAGGTTGCCTCGTTCTGCTCCGAGGGCGACCTCACTTGCGCTGCGCCGCAGAACATTTCGCTGCTGCAGCTGGCCGCGAACGTGGGCCGGCAATTGAACGTCGACAACCTGCAGAACGAGGGGCTGACGCCCGCGACGGGTCAGGACGTGGCGGTCACACTCGGCCGGATAGCGATGAACGCCTTCTCCTACATCGCGTCGCAGCCGAATTGGATGGCCAGTAACGAGACCTTCCTGCAGGTGCTGCTGAAGGTGTCCGAACCGGGCTACAAGCCGGGCGACAATCCGCCCGCACCCACTCCGGCACAGTCGATTTCGACCGAGCAGATGGCGCCGCTGGCATATCTGCCGCAGAAGGTTCTCAACGAGATCATCGGCCTGATCGTCACCAACCAGAACACGATCCCGGTGATCATGAGTGATCCGTACCAGCTGACCCTCGGCCCCAACGGCACCGGCCACCACTTCGATTACTGGCGCGACTCCGACGCCGCGAACGGCAAGCCGATGAGTTCGGCCGAATACGCGGCGGCGTGGCTCACCCACTTGGCGCAGCAGGCGCAGGCGGGTCAGCAGATCGACACCAAGTCGCAGCCGACCCAGGCCGACGTCCAGGCGGCGTACAAGACCGTCCAGGACAGCAAGGCGGCCGACACCAAGGCGGCCACCACGACGAGTCCCGCCGCCACCACCACGCAGCCGGCGCCGACAACCGCGACGCCGACGACCACCGGCACGGCGCCGACCACCACGACGCCGGCCCCGCCCACCACGACCACGACCGTCGCACCGGCCGAACCGCCGGCTCGCACCCAGGTCGCGGCTCCGGTCGAGACCACGGCACCGCCCACCACCCAGCCGACGACCACCCAGCCGACGACGACGCAGCCGACCACCACCACGTCGGCGGCACCGACCACGACGGCCACGAAGTAGACGACCGTGGCGGTAGTCGGTCACCGCAGGTGAGCCGGTAACGGCCGGGCCCGTAGCCACGGGCCCGGCCGTTTCAGTTGGCCGCTCGCTCGGTGCGGATCGCGGCCGCGGTCAGTTCGACGGATCGGACCCGGTCGGCGATATCGGTGGCGTGGTGGACGAGGATCAGCTCGTCGGCGCCGATCGAGGTGGCGAATTCATCGAGGTGGTCGCGTACTTCGTCCGGAGTGCCGGCGGCGGTGTAGCGCGTCATCGAGGCCAGCTGGGCACCGTTGGGCGAGGCGAGGAAGGCGTCGATCTCCTCGTCGGTGAAGGTTGCCGTGCCGGCGCCGCGGGAGATCATCATGCGGGCGCGGGCCCGGTAGGAGACGGTCTTCTGCTCGATCGCCTCGTCGTGGGTCTCGGCGGCGAAGACGTTGATGCCGGCCATCACATACGGTTCGGCGAGCTGCTCGGAGGCCTGGAACTTCTCGCGATAGACCTCGACCGCCTGGTGGAGCGCATCCGGCGCGAAGTGCGAGGCGAAGGCGTACGGCAGGCCGAGATGCGCCGCGAGCTGTGCGCCGAACAGCGAGGAACCCAGAATGTAGAGCGGCACAATGCCTTCCGCGCGCGGCACCGCCTGCACACCGGGGATGCGCGACTGCCCGCTCAGATATCCCTGCAGTTCTAGGACGTCCTGCGGGAACGAGTCGGCCGAGTGCGGATCGCGGCGCAGGGCGAGCATCGTCTTCTGATCGCTGCCGGGGGCGCGGCCGAGGCCGAGATCGATACGGCCGGGGAACAGCGTTTCGAGGGTGCCGAACTGTTCGGCGATGACCAGCGGGGAATGGTTGGGCAGCATGATGCCGCCCGCGCCGAGCCGGATGGTCTCGGTGTGTTCGGCGACGTGGCCGATGAGCACACTGGTGGCGCTCGACGCGATGGAGCGCATGTTGTGATGTTCGGCGTACCAGACGCGCCGATATCCGCTGCGCTCGGCGGCCTGGGCGAGGGCGACGCTGTTGGCGAAGCTCTCGCGTGCGGTCGCGCCGGGGGCCACCGACGCCAGGTCGAGGATGGACAGGGCGGTGGGCACAGTCGCGGTAGGCATGATCGCTGCCTTTCGTATTCGGAGTGCGTGGATCAGAGCACGCGGTGTAGTCGGTCGGTGAAGTGCCGGATGCGGGCCTCGTCGCGGCGGTAGTAGGTCCACTGCCCGCGCCGGGTGGCGATGAGGAATCCCGCGCGCTGCAGTACCGCCAGATGGGCCGAGATGGTCGAGGCCGACGTTCCGGCCCGCCGCTGGATCAGTCCGACACAGACGCCGAGTTCGGCCGAATCTCGGTCCAGCTCAGCGAAATTCGCGTGCGGCTCCTTGAGCCAGTGCAGGATCTGCAGCCGGGTCCGGTTGGCCAGGGCCTTGCATTCCTCGAGCATCTCGCATTCGGCCTCGTTCAGCTCGGCGAGGTCCTCCACGCGAACCGATCCGCTGTCACGCACATCCACCATCCTTCGGCATTTCGCTAATTAACGAATTTAGGCGCCGAAGCGCGGCGCGGCACTGTGGCGCTGGTCACTCGGAGCGCTGATCACTCGGAGCGCTGGTCACCCCTGTCGCAGCGGCTCCGGTGCCGTCGGCGACTGCGACGGTTCCGCCGCCCTGTCCGCGTCGTCGTATCCGCCTCGGAACAGCAGCAGCGGCGTGGCCAGCAACAACACGCCCGCCACGGCGAGTGCGGTGCGGGGGCCCGTAAGTTGGGCCAGCACGCCCCAGAGCGCGGTGAGTATCGCGGTGGTGGCCTTACCGGTGATCGACCACGCGGTCAGCACGCGTGCGACCGATCCCGATTCGGTGTGCCGCAGGCGGGAGGTGGCCATCACCGGGTTGAAGATTCCGATGCTCGCGATGAGGCCGGCCTCGACGACGATCACCAGCATCAGGCCCCCGAGCCCCGCGGTGATACCCGCCAATCCGATCGGCCAGCAGGCCCGCAGACTGCCCGCGACCAGGAGGATCCGGCGTTCCCCGTACCGCCGAACCAGTCGGGGCGACAGCCGGGAGCCGAGCAGGCCCGCCAGGCAGGGGATTCCGAACGCCAGCCCGTACTGCCAGGCGGGAAAACCGAGGCTGCCGAGCATCAGCACGGCCACGACCGGCGCGGTCGCCATGATCAGCCCGTTCACCGCGACCGAGTTGAGGAACAGCGGTCGCAGCACCGGATGGGTGAGCAGATAGCGCCAGCCCGCGAACAGATCGGCGGCGCGGGTGCGCGCGACCCTCCCGCGATCCGGCTGCGGTTCGCCGGCGCGGATCGAGCCGAGCGCCGCGGCGGACAGCAGATAACTGCACGCGTCCGCGAGGACGGTCGTGACCGGGCCGAACAGCCCGATCGCGGTGCCGCCCAGCGGCGGTCCCAATGCGGTCGCGGTCCACGTGGTCGATTCGAATCTGCCGTTGGCGACGAGCAGATCCTCTTGCGGGACAATATTTTTCAGGTAGGCGCCGCTCGCCGCGCGGAAGGCGATATCGGCCGCCGCCATCACGACGGAGACGATCAGCAGTTGCGCGTAACCGAGCACGCCGCACGCGAAGGCGACCGGAATACTCAGCATGGCAGCGAACCGCAGCAGATCCGTCGCGACCATCACCGGACGCTTCGGGCGGTACTCGACCCAGGGACCGAGCGGGACGGCGAGCACCACGCCGACCGCCAATCCGGCGGCGGCCAAGGCGGAGACCGCACCCGGTTCGGCATGCAGCACGCGTATCGCGATCAGCGGTAGGGCATCCAGGGCCAGGCAGGTGCCGAAGGTGCTCACCGCGTAGGCGGTCCAGAGCCGGGTGAACGAGGTGCCCAGCGAACGATTCGTCATCGAGGTGATCGAAGCAATCGGTCCGGGCGCCGCGCAAACAACCGACACGCACTTCGCCACAACCGCCGGTTGTATCGCGGTGGCACGGATCGGCGGCTGTGACCACGACGTTCCTGCCCATCGGGATCTTCGGTGACGCGTAGGCGCCGAACGCTTACCGTGAGCACAGACGAGTGCTGGGAGTGTGCGGTGACGGACTGGAACGAAGAAGTCGATGTACTGGTCGCGGGTTCGGGTGGCGGTTTGGCCGGCGCCTATACCGCGGCGCGGGAAGGACTTTCGGTGGCCGTGGTGGAGGCGACCGAGAAATTCGGCGGCACCACCTCGTATTCCGGCGGCGGCGGAGTGTGGTTTCCGTGCAATCCGGTGCTGCAACGGGCCGGGGTGGACGACACCTTCGAGGACGCGCTCACCTATTTCCGCGCGGTCGTGGGCGATCGGACGCCGGCCGACCTGCAGGAGACCTATATCCACAACGGCGCCCGGGTGATCGAATACCTGGAGAGCGACGACAGTTTCGAATTCCAGATGTTCCCGTGGCCGGATTATTTCGGGGCGGCGCCCAAGGCTCGCACCGACGGTAAGCGGCATATCGTTCCCGCACCGCTGCCCGCCGCGACTCTCGGGGACCTCGCCACCGCCGTGCGCGGCCCGCTGGGCACCGACCGGCTGGGCGAGCCGCAGCCGAAATATCTGATCGGCGGCCGCGCCCTGGTCGGGCGGTTCCTGCTGGCGCTGTCGAAGTTTCCCGACGTCTCGTTGCAGCTGAACACTCCCCTCGTCGAACTGGTCACCGAGGACGGCGCGGTGGTCGGCGCGATCGTGGAACGCGAGGGCACGCGGGTCGCGATCCGGGCCCGCAAGGGAGTTCTGCTGGCGGCCGGCGGTTTCGAAGGCAACGACGACCTGCGCCGGCGCTTCGGCGTCCCCGGCGAGGCTCGCGACACCATGGGGCCCTGGGGAAATCAGGGCAAGGCGCACGAGGCCGGGATGGCGGTCGGCGCCGATACCGATCTGATGGATCAGGCGTGGTGGTCGCCGGGAATGATCCATCCCGACGGCCGTGCGGCCTTCGCGCTGTGGTTCACCGGGGGCATTTTCGTCGACGGGGCGGGGCAGCGTTTCGTCAACGAATCCGCGCCCTACGACCGGCTGGGCCGCGACATCATCACGCGCCTGGACGAGGGTGCGATGACGCTCCCGTTCTGGATGATCTACGACGACAGTGCCGGCCCGGTACCACCGGTGCAGGCCAGCAACGTCCCGATGGTCGACCACGAGGAGTACGTGCGCGCGGGGCTGCGGCACAGTGCGGCGACCCTGGAAGAACTCGCCGAGAAGATCGGCATTCCGGCGCAGGCGCTGGTCGAGACCGTGGACCGGTTCAACGCCTTCGCCGACCGCGGCGTCGACGAGGATTTCGGCCGCGGCGACGAGGCCTACGACCGCGCCTTCTCGGAGGGCAAATCACCGCTGGTGCCGATTCGGAAGGGACCTTTCCACGCCGCGGCCTTCGGCATCTCCGATCTGGGCACCAAGGGCGGACTGCGCACCGATACGGCCGCGCGGGTGCTGAACGAATCCGGCACACCGATTCCCGGGCTGTACGCCGCGGGCAACACGATGGCCGCGGTGAGCGGGACCGTCTATCCCGGCGGCGGCAATCCGATCGGAGCGTCGGTGCTGTTCAGCCATCTGGCCGCGCTGGATATGGCCGGACGCTGACCGTCAGTCTCCGCTGGTTGCGGGGCGGGCCCGCACATGGGCGCGCTCGCCCTGTTTGCCGAAGAGACTGAGGAATTCGACGGACCGTTCGTCGGCCGGGCCGAACCAGTGCGGGACCCGGGTGTCGAATTCGGCCGCCTCACCGGGAGACAGCACCAGGTCGTGTTCGCCGAGGATCAGGCGGAGGCGGCCATTGAGGACGTACAGCCACTCGTAGCCCTCGTGGGTCTGCGGATCGGGTTCACCGCGGCGGTTCTCGGGGTGGATCACCATCTTGTAGGCCTGAATGCCGCCCGCGCGCCGGGTCAGCGGCAGCATGGTCATACCGTGCCGGGTGATCGGCCGCAGATGGATGCGCGGATCGCCGGTGGGTGGGGCGTCGACGAGTTCGTCGAGGGTGACGCCGTGCGCGCGGGCCAGCGGCAGCAGCAGTTCGAGGGTCGGCTTGCGGGCACCCGATTCCAGCCGGGACAGGGTGCTCACCGAGATGCCGGTCGTCGCGGACAGATCGGCGAGCGTGGTCTGGCGTTGGTGTCGCAGCGCGCGCAGCCGTGGGCCCACGGCGTCGAGCGCGCGGTCCAGGTGGTCGTCCATGACCCCAGTTTGCCATTTCAGCAAAGATGTTTGCCAGATTTCCGGTCTGTCGGGCACGGTGGACGCCAGGAGGTGGTCATGGTGACCGATGAGCTGAACAGCGACTACGACGTGGTGATCGTCGGCGGTGGGGCGGCCGGGTTGAACGGCGCGTTGATGCTGGCGCGGGCCCGCCGATCGGTGGCGGTGGTCGATGCCGGCGCGCCCCGCAACGCCCCGGCCGACGGGGTGCACGGACTGCTCGGCCGGGAGGGGATGCCGCCGGCGGAACTGCTCGCCCGCGGCCGCACCGAGGTGCGCGGCTACGGCGGGCACATCGTGTCGGGTGAGATCACCGGCGCGATCCGCGAGGACGGCGAATTCCTGCTCGAACTCGCCGACGGGCGGACCGTGCGAGCGCGCCGGCTGCTGGTGACCACCGGATTGGTCGACGAGATCCCGGATGTCGCGGGCCTGCGGGAACGCTGGGGTCGCGATGTCGTGCACTGTCCGTACTGCCACGGCTGGGAGGTGCGCGACCGCGGGATCGGCGTGATCGCCAACGGTCCGATGTCGGTTCACGGTGCGCTGCTGTTCCGGCAGTGGACCGATGATGTCGTCCTGTTCACCCACACCATGGACGCCCCCGGCGCCGAAGCGGCGGAAAAGCTCGCCGCGCGCGGCATCGCGGTCGTCACCGGGGAGGTGGCGGCACTGGAGATCGCCGGCGACCACATCACCGGCGTGCGGCTCGCCGACGGGACGGTGGTGGCGCGCGAGGTGATCACCGTCGGCCCGCGCATGGTCGCGCGGAGCGAGATCCTTCGCAAACTCGGACTCGAGCCCGTCGAACATCCTTCGGGCGCAGGCGAATACATTCCGACGGACGCGATGGGCCGCACCGACGTCGCGGGCGTATGGGCGGCGGGCAATGTCACCGACCTGAGCGCGCAGGTGGGTGCGGCGGCCGCCGCGGGTGCGTTCGCGGCCGCGCAGATCAATGCCGACCTGGTGGAGGAGGAGACGCGCCGGGCCGTGGAGCGCCACCGGCGCGGATTCTCCGCCGACGATGAGAGCGCCCTGACCGAGCGCGTGCTCGGCGATCGGCGGCACGGCCTGTGAACTCGCGCCCCGGCGAAGGAGTCGACATGAACGGCAGTAACACGAACGGCACTGACACGAACGGCAGTGACACGAACGGCACTGACACGACGGGCGGGCACGCACATCACGAGCACAGCTCCGGCGGACGTGAATTCGACCGGCGCTATTGGGAACAGCGCTACCACGGTGCCGGTTCGGCCTCCGCGAGCGAACCCAATCCCCACCTCACCGGCGAACTCGCCGACCTGCCGCCCGGCACGGCCCTGGACGCCGGCTGCGGTGAGGGGGCGGAGGCGATCTGGCTGGCCGAACGCGGCTGGCACGTCACCGCCGTCGACATCGCGGCGGCGGCCGTCGCGCGCGGGCGGGTGAAGGCCGGTCGGGCCGGTCACGAGATCGCCGACCGGATCGATTGGCACGCAGCGGATCTGACGGAGTGGGACGCGGGCATCGACCGCTTCGACCTGGTCTGCGCGTGCTACGTGCATCCGGCCGATTCGAACGACGCCCTGTTCGAGCGCCTCGCCGGCGCGGTGGCACCGGGCGGCACGCTGTTCATCGTCGGCCACGCCCCCGGTGACCACGAGTCGGCCGCGCACACCTCCGCTGCCCATGTGCACGTCACCGCCGAACAGATCGCCGCCGGATTGGCGCCGGATCGCTGGGATATCCGGTTGGTCGAGACCCGGACGCGGTCCGTCGTTCGTTCGAGCGGCGAGTCGATCACGCTGCAGGACAGCGTGTTCCGCGCTCGGAAGCGTTGAGTGACGCCGAATCAGCGGCGCTCGTGGAGCAGGAGCAGACCGTAGGCGGCGATGGTCTGCGAGTCGGTGATTTCGCCGGTGCGGATCATCCGTTCGACGATGTCGCGGTCGAACCACCGCGAGCGCATGTCCTGTTCCTCGGGTTCACGGTCGGGTTCGCCCGCGGTGAGGCCGGTCGCCAGATAGGCGTGGCCGCGCTGGGCGAGTGTGGCCGGGGCGGCGTCGAGGATGCCGAGGTGGGTCAGGTCGGCGGCACGCAGGCCGGTCTCCTCGCGCAGTTCCCGGCGGGCGATCTCCACCGGGTCGCCGGTCTCGCCGCCCGGTAGCGCACCCGCGGGGAACTCCCAACACCGTTGTCCCAGTGGATATCTGAACTGTTCGACCAAATGCAGCCGATCGCCCGCCAGCGGTACCACCACGGCGAATTCGGCGCGGTGCACCACGCCGTAGATGCCGGTGGAGCCGTCGGCGCGGCGAATACTGTCCTCGCGGACCTCGATCCAGGGATTGCGATACACGATGCGGGAGGTGAGCGTCCTCATCCGTCCGCCTCCCGGTGCTGCGTCGAGGTGGCCATGCCGCGACCCTACGCGCCGAAACCACGCGCCGGCCGGGGATCGGCGTCGGTAGGCTGCCGGAGTGAGTGCGAATTCCGATGCGGTGGCGGCGGCGTACGACGAGGTGGCGGAGCTCTATACCGGCCTCTTCCGGGATGCGATGGTGAACGCACCGATCGATCGGGCGATGCTGGGATTGTTCGCGGAGTTGGTGCGGGCCGAGGACCGCGGTCCGGTGGCGGATCTGGGATGTGGGCCGGGCCGGATCACCGGGCATCTGGATGCGTTGGGACTGAACACCTTCGGCCTCGACGCGTCGGCGGAGATGATCCGGATGGCCCGCGAGGTTCATCCGCACCTGCGATTCGAGCACCGGTCGATGGAGAAGCTGGATGTCGCCGACGGCGGCCTCGGCGCAATCGTGGCCTGGTACAGCATCATTCATATGCCGCCGGAGCAATTGCCGGATCTGTTCGCGGAATTCGCGCGGGCGCTGGCCGCGGACGGCTATCTGATGCTGGCGTTTCAGGCCGCCGACGACGGCGCCGACCGGCAACCCTACGACCACAAGGTGGCGCCGGTGGTGCGGTGGTCGCCCGAGAAACTGGCGGAGATGTTGCGGTCGCACGGGTTCGTCCCGGTGGTCCGGACGGTGCGCCCGCCGGAGCCCGACGAGCGGTGTCCGCACGGATATCTGCTGGTTCGTAAGTCAGCGACACCCGGCGGATCGGACGCGGGTCGCGCGGATTCGTGATATCCAGGGCTGATGCGCGACTCCTATGACGTCGTCATCGTCGGCGGCGGGCACAACGGACTGGTGGCCGCGGCGTATCTGGCGCGCGCCGGACTGTCGGTGCTGGTGCTCGAGCGGCAGGACCACACCGGTGGCGCGGCGGTATCGGAACGGGTGTTCGCCGGAGTCGATGCGCGCCTGTCGCGCTATTCGTATCTGGTGAGCCTGCTTCCCGACCGGATCGTCCGGGATCTGGAACTGCGGTTCCGAACCCGCGAGCGGCGGATCTCGTCGTACACGCCGGTCGGCGACACCGGACTGCTCATCGATACCGCCGATGCCGGACGAACTCGCGAGAGCTTCCGCCGGGTCACCGGATCCGATGCGGATTTCGCAGCGTGGCAACAGTTCTACGCGACGACCGCGCGAGCCGCGCAGAAGATCTTCCCCACGATGCTGCGGCCGCTGCCCACCCGTGCCGAACTGCGGCGGGCGCTCGACGATCCGGATACCTGGGAGATGCTGTTCGAGCGGCCGCTCGGCGAAACCGTCGAGGCGCGATTCCGCGACGACACGGTGCGCGGAGTGGTCTTCACCGATGCGCTGATCGGCACGTTCACGCACGCGCACGATCCGGAGCTGCGGCAGAATCGCTGCTTCCTCTACCACGTGATCGGCAACGGGACCGGCGAGTGGAACGTTCCGGTCGGCGGGATGGGCGCGCTCACCGATGCCCTCGCCGATGCGGCCCGGCGGGCAGGCGCGCACCTGCGCACCTCGTGCACGGTGACCGGTATCGACACCGACGGCGACACAGCACAGGTGCGGTTCGAGACGCCGGACGAATCCGCTCTGGCGGACGCCCGCCACGTCCTGGTCAACGCGGCGCCGGCAACCCTCGCCCGGCTGATGGGCGAGCCGGTCGACGCGATGCCCGAGGGCAGTCAGTTCAAGGTGAACATGCTGCTGCGCCGGCTTCCCCGCCTGCGCACCGATATCGATCCGCGCGAGGCGTTTTCGGGCACGTTCCATATCGCGGAGGGATACGGCCGGCTCGAACGGGCATATCGCGAGGCGGCCTCCGGGCGCTTCCCGAGCGCCCCGCCGTCGGAGATCTACTGCCATACGTTGACGGACCCGTCGATTCTGAGTTCCGACGCCGCTGAACGTGGCATGCATACGCTGACCCTGTTCGGTTTGCACACTCCGGCAAACCTTTTCGAGCGCGGATCTCGCGACGAACTGCTCGCATCGACACTGCGTGAGCTGGATTCCGTACTGGCCGAGCCGATTTCCGGCTGTCTCGCCGCTGATGCGAACGGCGACCCGTGTATCGAAGCCCGAACGCCGCTGGAACTGGAAGCCGAACTAGGCCTGCCGCGCGGCCATATCTTCCACGGCGACCTGGATTTTCCGTATCGCACCGACGACGATGCCGCACCCGCCGCTCGCTGGGGCGTCCGCACGGGCCATCGCAACATCTTCCTGTGCGGCGCCGGCGCGGTCCGCGGCGGTGGAGTGAGCGGGATCGGCGGCCACAACGCGGCCATGGCGGTTCTGGAGATCACGGGCCGCACCACCCCGGTATCGGACTAGCGTCATCGCCCGGCGGACAGGAGGACCGCATGCGCACCCATCGCATCATCACCAATCTTCGAGTGGCCGATATCGAGGCCGCCCGCGGCTTCTACACCGATTTCCTCGGTCTGAGCACCGAGGAATTCAACATGGGCTGGGTGGCCCGATACACCTCGCCGGACAGCGGCGCCAACATCCAGCTCGTCACCCAGGACGCGGCCGCGCCCGCCGACTCCGTCGCATCGGTGCTGGTCGACGACGTCGACGCGGCCTATGCGGAGGCGCGGCGGCTCGGCTACGAGATCGTCCATCCGCTGACCACCGAACCGTGGGGAGTTCGCCGGTTCCTGGTTCGCGCTCCGGACGGCAACGTGCTGAATATCGTCCGCCACCGCGAGTGAACCGCGAACCGGTCAGCCGAAGCTCGGTCGCACCACCGAATTGGCGGTGACCCGGTAGGTGGTCAGGACGACGCCGTTGTCGAGCACCTCGGAGTCGGCGAGGGCGAGGGTGGCTTCGGGCTCGACGGTCTCGAACAGCCGCAGCCCGCTGCCCAGGAGGACGGGGTAGACGACCAGGCGGTACTCGTCGACCAGTTCGTGTTCGCGCAGGTACTTCACCAGCGAGGCGCTGCCGAAGACGAGCAGGTTCTGCTCGGTCCGCAGTTTCGCGATGCCGGCGGCGAGATCGCCCTCGATGCGCTGAGCGTTCCACTCCAGATCGCGCAGCGAATCGGTCGCCACATACTTGGACATGCTGTTCATCTTGTCCTTGTACGCACCCTCCTCCGGGTGGTCCGGCCAGGACGCGGCGAACATCTGATACGTGGTGCGACCCAGCAGCAAGGCGTCGACCGCCTCCAGCTCACCGGATTTGTAGTTCGCGATGCCGTCGCACCAGAACGGTGCGGTCCACAGTGGATCCTGGATGAATCCGTCCAGCGAAACGAATTCGGCGACAACGATCTTCCCCATGATTGACCTGCTCCTCTGCAACCTGTCACCGGCCCGGTCGGCCGATGCGTTCGAACCATGAAGACTCCGACAACAACGCTAACTAATCGGTGCGGAGAAATCCGCGAATCAGCTCACCGTCGGGAGCCGAGTGCGGGGTTCGGTCAGCCATTGCAGCCAGTGCGGGCCGATCATCGCGGCCAGCTGCTCGTAGCCCGGCGCGCCGGGATGGTAGCCGTCGCCGTCGCGCAGTTCGCGCATCCAGATGTCGTTGTGGCGCAGCGGTTGGTGAACGCGAAGGTACTGAACGTGTTCGCGGGCGCACATGTCGGTGAATCGATCATCCAATTCGATTGTGCGCGTGTTCTGTTCGTCGTCGATACCGGGCGGCGGCGCGACCACCAGGACGGTCCATTCGAGTTCTGCGCAGCGGCGCAGCATGCGGCGGAGATTGGCCGCGGACTCCTCGGCCGGCACCCGGATCGCCTCGTTCTCCCAGAGCGTGTCGTTGACGCCGAAGGAGAAGACGACTCGCGCGTCGACCTCGCCGGATAATCGCTGCCCGCATTCGGCTTCCCAGCGGGCGGCGATATCGGAGGAGGTCTGGCGTCGCACCCCGAGGTTGTAATAGGTCAGCGGTATTCCGGCCGCTGTCGCGCGGCCGGCGAGGCGGCCGGCCCAGCCGAGACATTGCGGATCTCCCAGTCCCGCAACCAGAGAATCCCCCACGAAACAGACCCGAACGTCGCGCACCACCGGGTGATGGTTGCACAAACCGGGACGAACTCGGCGCGGTACCGGGAAGGCAATAAGATCGGCGGGGTAGTCCGGGAGGGAGCTTGTATGTTGTCCGAGGCGCCGTTGCCGCGCTGGTTCATCGATCTGCTGGCACATCGGCGATGGATTCGCCGCACCCGCCCCTTCCCCCACGTCTACGTTCGTGACGTCTTCGTCGCCGAGTTCTATCAGCGGCTCGCGGCCGAATTCGACCGGGTGCGCACCGAGCGCCCGGATCTGTTCGCTCCCGTCGCCGCGGGATACGGCGCCTCGGGGGCGAGCCTGACCCGGATGCGCAACGGCCCGCTCGAGGTCTTCCTGTCGCGCGCCTGGCACGACCTGATCGAACGGGTCGCGGGCGTCTCGGCCAGCGGCGATGTGGAGGGCTCGCTGCACCATCATCCGCCGGGGAGTCCGCGCGGCTGGCCGCACCACGACCTCACCCCGGCCTGGTTCCCGGGGGTGGAACCGGGTCCGGAGGCGGTCGGTCTGCCGGCAGACGATATCGATCTGAAGTCCGGTGCCCGGCCCGCCGGGGTGCCTGCCCGCGAGATGGTGCGCGCGGTCGCGGTGCTCTTCTATCTCTGCAACGGAGAATGGCAGCCGGGCGACGGCGGCGAGACGGGACTGTTCGCCGATGTCGGCACCGCGGACGCGGCGCCGACGGTGGTGGTTCCGCCCTTGGACAATTCGATGGTCGTGTTCGAATGCACGCCGCGGTCCTGGCACACCTTCCTCGGCGCGAACACCGCGGGCCGCAGCAGTGTGGTGATGTGGTTGCATCGGCCGAAGGAGCAGGCGGCCGGCCGCTGGGGAGGGGATCGCATTGTCAACTGGTGACGCCCGCCGAGTGTGCCTGCTCACCGGGGCGGGTGGGCGTTTGGGCGACGCGTTCTGCCGCGCGTACTACCGGAACTACGACATCGTGGCGGTCTGCCGCAATCGGGTTCCGGCCGCGCCCTCGCAGGAGGAATGGTTCATCGATCCGCTGGAGCCGTGGCAGCCGGTTCCGGAGAACGACTCCCGCATCTTCGTCGTGCGCGCCGATCTGACCCGCGAGGGCGAGGCCGAGCGCGTGGTGGATCTGGCACTGGCGAAGTTCGGCGCGGTCGATCTGCTGGTCAACAATGCGGCGCATCTGGATCTACAGCCGAACGGGCTGGTCGACGGCGACACCGCCTTGAACGCGCTCGCGCCGCAGTTCGCGATGAACGTCGAGGTGCCGCTGCGACTGGCGACGCGGCTCGCGCAACGCTGCTGGTTGCATCGCGGGGACGAGAATCGGGTGCGTAATCGCAATATCGTCAACGTCTCGAGCTTGTCCGGTTCCCGGGTCTATTCCGGCGGACAGGCCGTCTACTCCGCGACCAAGGCCGCGCTCGACCATCTGACCAGGCATATCGCCGCGGAATTCGCCGAATTCGGGGTCCGCGCGAATGCCGTCGCCCCCAATTCCTTTCCCGCGCTGGTGCCGACCGAACTGGTCGCGGCCGCGATCGCCGAACTCGATACCGGCACCATGACCGGTGGCGTCTTCAGCGTCGGCGACACCGACGCACCCGAACCCGTCCCGGTCAGTCCGGGACCGCCCGGGTGACGCTGCGCCCTGCCGGTCCGCGAAGACCCGGGCCCTCGCGCGGTGGTCCCGGCGCGAGCGAGCGGAGATCCGGACGCGCAGCATCCGCCCGAGTCCGATCGGCTCGTGTGGAGTACGCGCACGCCCACCTGCGCGAACCCGGGGAACGGCGTGTTGCCGACGGGCGCTCGGAGAGCCTCCTGCATACTCACACCCGAGCCGACCCTGGGACCGACGCAGCTCCCTCGATCCGAAAGTTTCGATACGACATGCGAGTAGACGGGCGGGAGATCCCCGTCTCCGGCAGTCTGCTGCAGCCGCGGATCAGGCGGACCAGCGACATCATTCGCGTGGTGCTGTCCGCCCTGCTGGTGGCGGTGGTGGTCGCCGGATCGCTCGTCACCCGGCCGCGCTGGGAGGCCCTGGAGCGATCGGTCTCCGATATCGTCGGCTTCCTCACGCCCGAACAGTCCAACCTGGTCTACCTGCTCTACGGCATCGCGATTCTGGCCTTGCCCTTCGCGATCCTGGTCCGACTGATCTTCCGGATGCAGTGGAAACTGCTCAGCGGCTACGTGGCGGCGGGTCTGATCGCGGTGCTGGCGCTGTCGATCACCGAATCCGGGATCTCGGCGCCGCAGTGGCATCTGGCGGTGCCACGTCAGCTCGACACCTTCCTGTCGCAATTTCTCGACGATCCGCGCTGGATCGCGATGCTGGCCGCCGGCTTGACCGTGGCCAGCCCGTGGCTGCCGGTCTCGTGGCGGCGCTTGTGGTGGGCGTTGCTGATCGCGTTCGTGCCGCTGCATCTGTTCGTCAGTCTGGTGGTGCCCTCGCGGGCGATGTTCGGGCTGGTCGTGGGCTGGTTCGTCGGCGCGGTGATCGTGCTGGTCGTCGGCACTCCCGCGTTGGAGGTGCCGCTCGAGGCCGCCGTGCGGGTACTGGCCGGACGCGGATACACCGTCACCGGCTTCACCGTGCTGCGTCCGGCCGGCCCGGGACCACTGCTGCTGAGCGCCGACACCGGACCGCATCGCCAGCTGGTCGTGGAGATGTACGGACAGAATCAGCGCAGCTGGGGAATGTTGCGGCAGGTACGGCGCTGGCTGACCTTCCGCAGCAGTGAACGCGCCCCCGCCTTCGCCTCGATGCGCCGCGCGGTCGAACACCGCGCACTGATGGGTATCGCGCTCGGCGACCTGGGCCTGGCCAGCAACAAACCGCTGACGGTGGCCGCCCTGAGCCGCGGCTGGACCTTGTACGCGCACACCGCGCCCCGGGGCCGGCAGCTGGCCGCCACCGACAGCGAGGTGGTGCTGACCAACGTCTGGCGGTCGCTGCAGAACATGCATCGGGCCCAGATCACCCACGGCGATCTGCGGATCGAGGAAATCCGCATCGCCGAGGGACGGGTGCTGTTCGGTGGCTTCATGGCCGCGGAATTCGGCGCCTTCGACTCCCGCTTCTCCGCCGATATCGCGCAGTTGCTGCTCACCACGAGCTCGCTGTTCGGAGCGCAAACCGTGGTGGCGACCGCCATTCACGTGCTGGGGGAACAGGCGGTGCTCGACGCGTCCCGACGGCTCACCAAGAACGGGATCGGCGCGCAGGTCCGCAAATCGGTGCCCGACAGCGGCGAACTGATGAAAACCGTCCGCGCTCAGGTACTTCAGCAGACCGGTAAGGATCGGATCGAGGCCGCGCGGATCACCCGGTACTCGCGCAACCAGATCGTGCAGCTGGTGCTGCTCATCGCGCTGGTGTACGTGGCCTACCCGTTCATCAGCCAGGTGCCGACCTTCTTCACCGAACTGCGCACCGCGAACTGGTGGTGGGCGCTGCTGGGGCTGACGATTTCGGCCGCCACCTACGTAGGCGCGGCGATGGCGCTGTGGGGATGCGCCGGGACGTCGGTGAACTTCCGCAAGCTGCTCGGTATGCAGGTCGCCAACACCTTCGCCGCGACCACCACACCCGCCGGGGTCGGCGGGCTGGCGCTGAGTGTGCGATTCCTGCAGAAGAGCGGTTTGGGCACGGTGAAGGCGACCGCCGCGGTGGCGCTGAACCAGGCGGTGCAGGTGATCACACACGTGGCGCTGCTGATCATCTTCAGTGTGGCGGCCGGTGTCTCGGCGAACCTGGAACATTTCGTGCCGAGTGCGACCGTGCTGTACCTGCTGGCCGGTGGTCTGCTGGGTGCGGTCGGCGCGGCCATGTTCGTCCCGACGGTGCGGCGCTGGCTGCGCAACGAGGTGCGGCCGCAGCTGGCGGAGGTAGTCGCGGAACTGCGGACGCTGGCACGTGAACCGAGACGGCTGCTGATGATCGTCGGCGGCTGCGCGACCACCACGCTCGGCGCGGCGGGCGCGCTATGGGCCGCCATCGAAGCCTTCGGCGGCGCAACGACATTCGTGACCGTGACGGTCGTGACGATGATCGGCGGCACGCTGGCCTCGGCCGCGCCCACACCCGGCGGCGTGGGCGCGGTGGAGGCGGCGCTGATCGGCGGTCTGGCCGCCTTCGGTGTGCCCGCCGCGATCGGCGTGCCGGCGGTGCTGCTCTACCGCGTACTGACCTGCTGGTTGCCGGTCTTCTGCGGCTGGCCGCTGATGAACTGGCTCACCAGGCACGACATGATCTGAGCCGCAGGCCGTTTCGGCGGAATGCCGAAGGTCAGCCCGCGTAGTCCTTACGCAGTTGCACCTTCACGACCTTGCCGCTGGCGTTGCGCGGTAGCTCCGGCACGATCACCAGATCCTTCGGATGCTTGTATCGCGCGAGGTTGTCGTTGAGGAACGGGGTCAGTTCCTCGAGGGTCAGCGTTTCGCCGTCGAGCAGCGCGACGACGGCCACCGGCACCTCACCCCACTTCTCGTGGGCCCGGCCGACCACCGCGGCCTCGTGGATCTTCGGATGCGCGAACAGCACGTTCTCCACCTCGGCACAGTAGATGTTCTCGCCGCCGGAGATGATCATGTCCTTCTTGCGGTCGACCACCCAGACGAAGCCCTCCTCGTCCTGGCGAACCAGGTCGCCGGAGTGGAACCAGCCGCCGGCGAAGGCTTCCGCGGTCGCCTCGGGCTTGTTCCAGTAGCCCTGCATCATGGTCGGCCCGCGGTAGACGATCTCGCCGATCTCGCCCGGCGCGACGTCGTTCATCTCCTCGTCGACGACGCGGCTCTGGATGGTCGGGATCGGCTTGCCGACCGAGCCGAGTTTGCGCAGCGCGTCCTTACCCTCGAGCACGCAGGTGATCGGCGACATCTCGGTCTGGCCGAAGACGGCGACGTTCTGCGCGTTCGGGAAGCATTCGGCCATCGCCCGCAGCACGGTCTCCGACGCCGGCGCCGCACCCCAGCTCAGCGTCTCCAACGCGAGCTTGCGCTGCTTGACCGTCGGGTCCTCACAGATCAGCTGCCACTGGGCGGGGACACAGAACGCGGTGGTGGCCTGTTCGGCCTCGATGGCGTCGAGGAATTCGGAGGCGTTGAACGCGCCCAGCGGATGCAGGACGGTCGTGGAGCCGAGCATGAACGCCGGGGCGAGAGCGCCCAGTCCGGCGATGTGGAACAGCGGCGAGGTGCAGAAGCCGATGCTGTCGGGGGTCGAGTTCATCGCCCGAATGCAGGTCAGCGCCTGGGCATTCAGATTGGCGTAGGACAGGATCGCGCCCTTGGGGCTGCCGGTGGTGCCCGAGGTGTACATGATCAACGCCGGAGTGTCCTCCGGAATATCCTGCGGCACATGGGGTTCGCCGGTTTCGGCGAGGAAGTCGTCGTAGCCGATGACACCCTCGCCGGTGGTGCCGCCGATGACGACGCAGGTGCGCAGCGTCTCGCTCTGCGCCATCACACCGGTGGCCAGCGGCTGCAGCAGCGAGTCGGTGACGATCGCCGCGGCGCCCGAATCGGCCACGATATAGGCGACCTCGGGCGGGGTGAGCCGGAAGTTCACCGGTACCGCGATCGCGCCCAGCGCGTTGATGCCGAACACGGCCTCCAGGTACTCGGTGTAGTTGAGCGCCAGGATCAGCACCCGGTCGCCGAAGCCGACACCGCGCCGCGCCAGGGCATCGGCGAATTTCAGTGACCGCTCGTGCAGCTGTTTCCAGGTGGTGTCCTGCCCGCGGAACCGGATCGCCACGGCGTCCGGGCGCATCAGCGCATGCGTGGCGATCTGATTGTTCCAGTGGTTGCGACGCGACCGGATCGGTTCGTCGGTCTGGACACCGGTGGTCATGCAGGAACTCCTCTCGGCCCGTCGGAGTTCGCCACCGAATGGCCCGGCGGCGTCGACGGCTGAACCAACAGCGAGAATAGCAACTAACTTTTTGCCGTGACAAGGGTTACATACGAGAATCCCGGTTCACAGAAGGTTCGCCACACTGCGCCGTCTCATAGCGATAACCTGGGATTTTATCTGAGTGCATGGTGACGTCAGTTCCACGGCCTTCGAGGCGGTCGGGGCAAACTGCCACTCACATCCTGTTGTCTCCGATGCGGTCGCCATGCCAGTATCGACCCATCCGGGCAGGCCCGGCTCGCACACGGCCGGGCACCCGAGGGGCGGCAGTCTGTGCACACACCGGCATCGAGTCGTGCCGGAGATGCCGGGCGCGCCGCACCGAGTCGTACCGCGGCCAGGAGGACAACCAGATGTTGCGCACCAGATTCACCGAGATGTTCGGTATCGAACACCCGATCGTGCAGGGCGGCATGATGCACGTCGGCCGCGCCGAACTCGTGGCGGCGGTCGCCAACGCCGGAGGCCTCGGCTTCATCACCGCGCTGACCCAGCCGACCCCCGACGATCTGCGGCGCGAGATCGAGCGCACCCGGCAACTCACCGACAAGCCGTTCGGCGTCAACGTCACCATCCTGCCGTCGATCAATCCGCCGCCATACCAGGAATACGTCCAGGCGATCATCGAGTCGGGCGTGAAGATCGTGGAGACCGCCGGCAGCAACCCGGAGCCGTTCCTGCCGTACTACAAGGAAGCCGGAATCAAGGTGCTGCACAAGTGCACCAGCGTCCGGCACGCGCTCAAGGCGCAGAAGATCGGCGTCGACGGCGTGAGCATCGACGGTTTCGAATGCGCCGGACACCCGGGTGAGGACGACGTGCCCGGCCTGATCCTGATCCCCGCCGCCACCAAGGCGCTCGACATCCCGGTCGTCGCGTCGGGTGGTTTCGCCGATGCCCGCGGCCTGGTCGCCGCGCTGGCGCTGGGCGCCGACGGCATCAACATGGGCACCCGCTTCCTGTGCACCGAGGAGTCCCCGGTGCATCGGAAGGTCAAAGAGCAGATCGTCGCCCACACCGAGCGGGACACGCAGCTCATCTTCCGCACCATGAACAACACCGCCCGGGTGGCCGCCAACGAGATCAGCCGCAAGGTGGTCGAAATCGAGGCCGCCGGAGGCAAATTCGAGGATGTGCGCGATCTGGTCGCCGGCGCGCGCGGCCGCCGCGTCTTCGACGAGGGTGACCTGGACGCCGGCATCTGGTCGGCCGGGCAGGTGCAGGGCCTGATCGACGACATCCCCACCTGCGCCGAACTGATCTCGCGCATCGTGGACGAGGCCGAGGCGCTGATCAACTCGCGGCTGGGCTCACTGGTCGTCTGATTCCGGCATACGGCGCGAGCCGCGACCGCCACGGTCGCGGCTCGTTTCCGTCACTCTCGTCCCTGTGGCCTCAGCTGTCTCGACCTCTTCACCGGGCCCCGACTTGTCGGCATAATCGCTGGGGAACCTGCACTATACGGGGAGGAAGTGGCGGTGGGGCAGCGGGAGCGGATCGACACCATGGCGGACGCGGCAGTCGCGGCGATCGCGCACATGCTGGACGCCGATCCCGAATCCGTTTCGACCACACTGCCTTTCACCGATCTGGGATTTTCCTCCGCGCAGCTCGCCCGCCTCACCGGTGTGCTGGAAGACGCGCTGGGCGTGGAGATCTCGCTCACCGATCTCTACGACAACCCGGATATCGAGCGGCTCGTCGACCATCTCGAGGGCCGATGACACCCGCCACCCCACCGATATCGATCATCGGTATCGGATGCCGAGTGCCGGGAGCCTCCGGCGTGAACGACTTGTGGCGCTTGCTGATCGAGAGCCGCAGCGGCGTCGGCGACCCACCGCCGGATCGCGACGGCGCGGGCCGGGGCGGCTATCTGGATTCGATCGCGGAATTCGACAACGAGCGCTTCTCGATCTCCGATCGGGAAGCGGCACTGATGGATCCGCAACAGCGCCTGGCGCTGGAAGTCGCGGTCGAGGCGGTCGACGATGCCGGAATCGGCTATCGGCTGGGCGGATCGAACACCGCGGTTCTGTTCGGCGCCTGCGGTTTCGACCACGGAGCGGTCGTCCTCGGCAACGGCGGGCAGGACGCGCCCTACGCGGTGACGGGATCGGCGCTCAGCATCATCGCCAATCGGATCTCCTATGCGCTGGATCTGCACGGACCGAGTGTGGTGCTCGACAGCGCGTGTTCGTCCTCGCTCGCCGCGGTGGACCTCGCGCTGCGGCTGCTGGCCGACGAGGCGGTGCCGTACGCCATCGTCGGCGGCGTGAATCTCGCACTGTTGCCACATACTTCGCAGTATCTGGAACAGGGCGGCTTCCTGGCGCCGGACGGGCGGTGCAAACCGTTCGACGCGGCCGCCGACGGATACGTGCGCGGTGACGGTGCCACGGTGCTGGTGCTGCAGCGCACCGCCGACGCCCAGCGTGAGGGCAACCGCCGCTATGCCGAGATCGCTGGTGCCGCGGTGGGTTCGGACGGACGTTCGAACGGGCTGTATGCGCCGAACGGACGCGCGCAACAACAGGTGATCCGGACGGCGTGGGCACGCGCGGGCCTGGACGTGCGCTCCGCCGGGTATTTCGAATGTCACGGCACCGGAACACCGGTCGGCGATGCGGTGGAGATCGAGGCGCTGGCCGCCGTCCTCGACGCGCCGAGCGGTGCGGTGAAACCGTATGTCGGATCTATCAAATCGAATATCGGCCATCTCGAGGCGGCTGCCGGGGTGACCGGGCTGGCCAAGGTGGCGCTGTGCCTGCACCACGGAACCATCGTCCCCACCATCAATTTCCAGCGCGAGAATCCGCTGCTGCGGCTGGCCGAACGCGGCCTCCGGGTGCCGGGCGAAGTGGTCGGCTGGGCCACGGACTCCGGCGATCGGCGTTGCGCGGGAGTCAGCTCGTTCGGATTCGGCGGAACCAATGCGCATGTGGTCGTGCGGGAGGCGGAGCCTGGACCGGTCCGCGAGGTGCGGGCTCCGGTGCTCATCGGACTCACCGGTCGCGACGCGGACGAACTGCGCGAGACCGCGGGCCGGCTGGCGGCCACCGGCGAGCTGTCACCGTCCCGCTTGGCCGCAGCCGGACGCGCACTGCCCCAGCCGATTCGGGCCGCGATCGTCGCGGACGAGGCCGACGATGCCGCCGACGCACTGCGCGCGCTGGCGAGCGGTTCCCCCTCGCCTGCCCTGCTCGGAGTCGGTGGCCGCCGGCGCGGGCGCGTGCTGTTCCTGTTCTCCGGACAGGGCGGTCAGCATCCGCGAATGGGGCGCGAACTGGCGGCCCGGTATCCCGAATTCGTCCAGGCGGTGGCCGAAGCGGCGGACGCGGTGGCGGATTCGGGCGGGCCACGAGTGTGGACGGCTCGGCACGGCTTCGCCGACAGCCTCGGCGCCACCGAGACGGTGCAACCGGCGCTGTTCGTCTACCAGGTGGCGCTGGCCCGATTGCTCGCGACATGGGGAATCGAACCGGATGCGGTGGCGGGGCACAGCCTGGGGGAAATCGCGGCCGCCGTGGTCGCGGGAGCGTTGTCCCTCGACGATGCCGCACATCTGGTCACCGTGCGCTCGCGGGCGCTGGGCCGGCTGGCCGGGCAGGGCATGATGGCGATGCTCGAGGCGACACCGGACCAGGCGCGGCGGCTGGTCGAGCCACTGCGTGCGGAGGTCGCCGTCGCGGCGGTGAACGGCCCCCGGACGGTGGTGGTCTCCGGCACCACGCGGTACATGGAGACGCTGCTGCGGCGAGCGCGGCGGCGCCAGTACTACGTGCGGCCGGTACCGGTGGATTTCGCGGCGCACAGCCCGCAGGTTCGCGCGCTGGCCGGCGAATTCACCACCGCGCTCCGGGCGCCGCGGCCGCGCGCGCCCAGGGTGCCGGTGTTCTCGACGGCACGGCCGGGCCTGGTCATCGATTCCGCCGCGATGGACACCGAGTACTGGATCGACAACCTCTGCGGCACCGTCCATCTGGACGCTGCCGTCGAATCGGCCCTAAGCCGGGGATACACCTCGATCGTGGAGATATCGCCGCATCCGGTGCTGGCGCCGGCCGTACGGGACTATCCCGAACTGGCCGACTCCGTCTGCGCGGCCGCGCAGCGCGACGGCGAGGTCGCCGCCCTGCTCCGGACCGTCGGCGCGATGTATGTGCGGGGGCGTGACGTCGACTGGTCGATCCAGGGCCCGGCTGCCGGTCCGGTGATCGAACGGCGGTGGCGGCGAAAGGCTTTCCCACTGCTCACCCGCACCACGACCGACCCCGGGCGCGAGCGTCTCGACGATCACGTGGTGGACGGGGTGCCGACCGTGCCCGCCGCGTATTGGATTCGGCGCCTGCTGGATTCGGCACCCGGCCCGATTCGGCTGGCCGACTTCGCGGTGCACGAACGCACGGATATCGCCGATCTCGCGGCGGTCGGCTACCGCAGCGGTTCGGATCTGCGTGTACTGCTGGGGCCGGTGTCGCTCGCCTCTGCACGTGCCGACAGCGCCGCCGCGCCCGCCGACATCCTCGGCTGGATGCGCACGGTGGACCACCATCGAACCTCCGTTGCGGCAGCGGACGAACTCGATATCGACGAGTTCTACGCATCCCTGCGCCACCGCGGACTCGACTACGGTCCGCGCTTTCGCCCGCTGGCGGCCGTTCGTGCCGGAAGCCGGACCGCGGTCGGCGTCTTCGATTCGATTCCGCTGTCCACCGCCGCGCTCGACGGCTGTCTGCAGCTGATCGCCGCCGCCGGCCGGGAGGTACTGCCCGCGGACGGACTCACGGTGCCCGTGGCGATCGCGTCGGTGTGGCTTTCCGATGCGCAGCGCGTACTGCTGACCGAGGCGCACGCGTTCGTACGGGAGCACGAGCCGGGCGGCCTCCTGTGCGATGTCATCGCGCTGGACCAGGACGACGCCCCCGCACTCGCGTTCATCGGTGTGCGGATTGCCTTCTCGGGCAAGGGTTTCGTCTCGGAGCGAGCGCGGGGTTTCCGGTCCGGACACACCTCCCGCCCATCCGGAGACACCGAGTTCGGCGGCGACCGTTCCGGCGCCACCGCCGGCGACGGCCCCTACACGCAGCCGGAGAAAACTCGCACACCGGTTTCGGATGCGCCGCGCGAATCAGGCAGTGCCGGTGTCGATTTCGGCGGCATCGCGAGCGCGGGGATGCACGTGCCTCGCGGGCACACCGCCGTGCGGGGACGAGCCGAGTACGACGCCACGGTCGCCACGGCACCCGAGTGGGCGAACTCCGTACTGCGCGAGGAACAGTGGATCGCCTCGCCGTTCTCCGCCCGAGGTGCGGAGGCGGTGAATCCGGTGATCGAGCGGGTTGCGGTCGTCGGGGAATCGCGCCTCGCGAAGTCGATCGCCCGCGCCCTGGACCGGCATATCCCCGCCGAGCGGATCGCCCGCGAGCCCGGCGAGTCGACGGCCTTGTCGGCGGCAGCTGGACGATCGGCCCCCACGGCTGTCGTCCTGGTCTGGCCGGATACGGGCCCGAGCGATACGGGGGCCGACGCCGCACGCGGCGATTCGCTCGTCACCGGCCTCGGGCAAGCCTTGCGCGTCCTGCAGCAGGTGATCGCCGCGGAGACGACGGCGAGCCTCACCGTGGTGCTGCGTCATCCGGCATCCGCCGCACACAACGCCGTCGCCGCACTGGTACGGACCCTGCAGTTGGAATCCGGCCGACCGGTGCGCCTGATCTGGTCCGACGAATCAGGCGCCGATGCCGTAAGCGACCTCGTGCTCCGTTCGGGTGGGCCCGCGGAAGTGCGTGTCGAAGGTGCGCGAACGCTCGTGCGGCGGTTCCGACGGCTCGGAGGAACCGGTTCCGCGGTTCCGCTCTGCGCCGACGGGACCTACGTGGTCACCGGCGGGCTCGGCGCGCTGGGGGCCGCCGCGGTTCGGTGGCTGCTCGAACAGGGAGCGCGCGATGTCGTAGTCCTGACCCGGCGTCCCCGGCCGCTGCCGCCGCTACTCGACGGCGCCGAGGACCGGGTGGTGGTCGTGCGCTGTGATGCCGCCGATCGCGCGGACCTGGCCAACGCGCTCGACGACATCCGGGCATGCGGATCGACGATTCGCGGCCTGGTGCACGCCGCGGGCATGTTGCAGGACGCCGAATTCGACAGGGTGACAGGCGAATCGCTGGCATTGCACTTCGGACCCAAAGTGACCGCCGCCACCTCACTGATCGAACTGACAGCGGACGACCCGGTCGACTTCACCGTCCTGTTCTCCTCCGCGACCGGGCTTTTCGGCGCCCCCGGACAGGCCGCGTACGCCGCGGCGAATGCGGCTCTGGACGCGCTGGCGCTCGGCGCCACCGGCCGATCGGTGACCAGCATCGCCTGGGGCAGCTGGGACGCCGGACTCGCCCGCTCGGCCGGGGGCGCCACACATCTGCGAACGGCCGGCATCACGCCCTTCGATGTCGCCCGCGGCATGTCCGTGCTCTCCGCGGTCCTCGGCCGACCGCAACCGGTGGTGCTCGCGCTGGATTACACGCCCACCGACGACTCCGGTCCGATCGCAGCCCGGCTGCGCGAGGCGCTGATTCCTGCTGCGCCGCACCATGATTCTTCGTCGCGGCCGGACCGGCATCCCTCCGCGCCTCGGCGACCACCGCAGAGGACCGGCTCACTGCCGGTCGGTCCGGCACGCGAAGCAGCACCGGCCGATACCGTGACGAACGCGGAGGAGGTTCGGCGCATCGTTCGCGCCACAGTCGCCGGCGCCCTCTCGCGCCCGGTCGAATCCGTCGATTCCGATGCCGACTTCGCGACGCTGAACCTCTCCTCGCTTCTGGCGATCGATCTACGACGCCGTTTGGAGGCCGGGCTGGGAATTCGTATCGCAACGGCCGAGCTGTTCGACAACCCCTCCGTCACAGCCTTGTCGGCGGCACTGGCAGCGCGGTTGCCGCGACAGGAGTGATATGACCGACCGATTGGCGGCGGCCGTCGCGGCGCGGGCTGCGGAAGCACCGGACGATCCGGCCTTCACCGCCCTCTCTCATCCCGGCGGCCGACCGGTGGCGGTCACCGTGACGACCTCGGAACTGCACCGCGCGGCGGGCGCACTGGCAGCCGCCATCCGCGAACGGTCGGTGCCCGGTGATCGCGTCGCCATTCAGTGCGAACACGGCCTGGACTATGTCGTCGCCTTCCTCGGCTGTCTCTACAGCGCACGCACCGCCGTGCCGCTGTTCCCGGACACGTTGCGCCACAATGCCGGCCGGTTGCGAACGATCCTCGGCGATGCCGAGCCGAGGCTGTGTCTCGTCTCGCCCGGTTCGGCGCAGCCGGTGCCCGGCGCCCGAGGTCCCGATGCCGATCGCCTGCCGCACCGCGAACTCCTCACGGTCGATGCGCACGCTCGCACCGACGATGTCCGAGTGGATACGGTCGGCGCGCATCCCGCCTACCTCCAGTACACCTCCGGGTCCACCACTTCGCCTGCGGGAGTGTGTGTTTCCCATGTGAACCTCGCTGCGGCACTGGATCAGCTGCATGGCGCCCTGGCACCGGCCGACGATGGCCCGATGGTGAACTGGCTCCCGTTCTTCCACGATATGGGCCTGGTGTTCGCCCTGGCGCTGCCGCTGTATCTCGGCGTCCATGCGATCACGCTGCCACCGGCCGACTTCGCCAAACGGCCGATCCGATGGCTGCGCGCGTGCAGCGACTATCGCGCGACCGCGACCGCGAGCCCGAATTTCGGTCTGTCCCTGGCGGTTTCGGGTACCAGCGCGGAGGAACGCGACGGTCTCGATCTGTCGCCGCTGGATCTGCTGCTCAACGGGGCCGAACCGATCCGCGCCACCGCCCTGGGCGCCTTCACCCGTACCTTCGCACCGCACGGGTTTCGCCACCGGGCCCACACCGCGGGATACGGCTTGGCGGAGGCGACCCTTCCGGTCACCATCTCGCGCCCGGAGGCGGAACCGGTCTGCGTCGAATTCGACCGCGCCGCCCTCGGCTCGGGCCGGGCGATCGTCGCGTCCGCGCGCCATGCGCTCGGCGGCCGGGCGGATGGTATCGCCCTGGTCGACTGTGGCCGTCCCGCCGGGCAAACCGTGCTCATCGTCGACCCGATCACTCTCACCCCCCGCGACGACGGTTTTGTCGGCGAGATCTGGGTGCGGGGCCCGAATGTCGGTGCGGGATATGCGGGACTGCGCGAGCGGACCGCCGCCACCTTCGGCGCGGTGCTGCCCGGCGAGCCCGGAACATGGCTGCGCACCGGCGATCTCGGTGTCGTCCACAACGGGGGTCTCTACATCGCGGGACGCTTGCGCGACACCATCGTCATCGACGGCCGCAACCACTTCCCCGCCGATATCGAAGCCACCGCCGCCGACGCGGCGCCCGAACTGCGGCCCGGGCATATCGCGGCGTTCGGTGTCGATACCGGCGAACGTGAGGACCTGGTGATCATCGCGGAAATGACGAGCCCACAGCCCGCCGCGGACGATCTCGGCCGGCGGGTCCGGGCCGCGGTGGCGACGGTGCACGGCATCTCGCCGGCGGAGGTGCTGTTACTGCCGCGCGGCGCGATTCCGAAGACCTCGAGCGGAAAGCTGCGCCGGGGCGAGTGCCGCGAACTCTATCGGGCAGGGAAGTTCGGCGGCGGCACCGGCATCGAAGCGGAGCCCCGCCCCGCGACCTCAGGTCGAATCGCGGCCGAGTAGCCGATCGGTCTCGCGGCGTTCGCGCTTGGTGGGCCGTCCGGCACCGCGGTCGCGCTTGGGCATCGCGGCGACGATTTCGGGTGCGGGCGGGGGAGGGCTCTTGTCGATATAGCACTGCGTGGCGATCGAAGCGCCGACGCGTTTGACGACCAGCCGGACCACGACGACGATACGTTCGGCTCCGGCATTACGGACCCGCACCTCATCACCGGACTTGATCTGATGAGCGGGTTTGACGGCGGTGCCGTTGACACGTACGTGACCGCCGCGGCACGCGGTGGCCGCAGCGGATCGAGTTTTGAACAGCCGGACAGCCCAGATCCAGGAGTCGACCCGAGCTGTAGCTGGTTGTGCCCGTTCCAGTTTCGCTCCTCACAGTAGGCCCGGCGGGTCACCGCCGGGCCATGCTGTCGAGCGAAACGACTAGGCGACGCGGCGTGCGGTGACGACCGAATCAGGATCCAGATGCGCGTAGCTGACGGTCTCACCCGACTGCGGCGCCTGGAGAATCTTGCCATCCCCGGCGTACATGGCCACATGGCCGCCGCCGTTCTGGATGACCAGGTCGCCCGGCTTCAGGTCCTGGAAAGCGACCGGCTTGCCGACATGCGACTGTTCGAAGCTGGTACGCGGCAGCTGAATTCCGGCCTGCTTGTACGCCCACTGCACCAGACCGGAGCAGTCGAAGTTCGCCGGACCGGAGGCGCCCCACACGTAGTCGGCGCCGATCTTGCTGCGCGCAGCGTCGAGGGCGACGTCGCCGACGCCGTGCTGCTGCTGCGGCTGGCCGAACATGCTACCCATCGGGTTCTGCGCGGCGTTGGGGATGCTGGGCGCGATCGCCTGCGAGCTCAGCGCCTGCTGAACTCCCTTGATCTGATCCGCGTGATCGGCGAGCACCTGGTTCGCCTGGCTGACCTGCTGGTCGAAATCCGAACCCAGCGGAACGTCGAAGTTGCCGACGCCGGGAACGTTGATCGTGGCCGCCATGGCCGGAATCGCCGGTATCGCACCGGTTGTTGCCGCTACTGCGCCGCAGACCAGCGCACCCTTGACGGAATTCGGCAGCCGAGATTCCCGTTGCAGACTGTGTTTACCCACCGAGCTGAGTCTCCTGTTTCTTCCTTGCCCACGCGCCGACCGGGTTAGCTGACGGGTTCGGACCGGGAAGATTCGGCCCTACCCCATCGACCTTGCGACCGAAGAGGATTCACCCCAGTAACCTGGGTCCCCGGTTCAGCGATCGAGCTGCCCACTCGACTGCTGATTAGGCGGTGACTCAACGGGCCGCCCCTCTAATGAAGCGACATACTCCGCGAAGTCACGAAGAGATTACGACGGCTCGGTGTTGTTGTCCACCCCACACGACGGCGTGTCTGCCCGCGTGTCGCCAAATCGCCAGGACCACCCCCGATTACAGCCCGGCGAATCGATCTGCTATGGAGATCACGACACGGTATCCACGGCCTTGCGCTCGTTATCGAAACGAGTCGCCCGGGCGTTACACCGGCGGCCGGTTCACTCGCCCTCGCCGCGCGGCCGGACCGCGCGCTCCAGTTCCGCGATGCGACCACGCGCGTCCGCCAGTTCGGTTTCCAGCCGGCCCAGGGCGATCACGAGGGGACCGACCGCGAGATCGGCCACCAGTTGCGGATCGTCGTACCCCTGCGCGATCGCGTGCAGGATGTTGTCGCGAATCTGCCGCGCCACGCTCGCTCCGGCGGGCACGTCCCAGGATCCGACGACCTCGGCCACCGTGGGGTTCGGCCGATCGCCGGACTGCTGATCTTCCGAATCGGTGGACATGACCCTCCTGCGGACATTTCGGACCTCGATCGGCCCCCAGCGTAGAGCGCACGGCGCCCGGTCACCCCGCGCGGCGGCTGCCATTCGATTGGATAGCGCAATCTAGGACATCCCGTATATATCCCGAGATTTCGGTGCGAACGCGCTACGGTGTCGGGGCATGGACCCCGTGCGGAATCCGTATGCCCCGGGCGCCGGCCAGCGCCCGCCCGAACTCGCCGGGCGCGACAAACAGCTCGACGCGTTCGACATCGTGCTCGAACGCATCTCGCGCGGACGTCCCGAACGCAGTGTGATGCTCACCGGCCTGCGCGGCGTGGGAAAAACGGTGCTGCTCAATCAACTTCGGTCCACGGCCCGCTCGCGCGGGTGGGGAACCGGCAAACTGGAGGCCCGCCCGGATCAGGAATTGCGACGGCCGCTGGCCTCGGCGCTGCATATGGCGGTGCGCCAGATCGCGGTCGCCCATCGCAATCCCGAGATGGTCGACGATTTCCTGGGCATCCTCAAGGCCTTCGCCCTGCGCGCGACCGCCGACAAGGGGATGCGCGAACGCTGGCAACCCGGAATCGACGTCCCGGCCGTCACGGGACGCGCGGACTCCGGTGACATCGAGATCGATCTGGTGGAGTTGCTCCTCGAGGCGGCTCAGCTGGCCCGCGATATCGGCGTCGGCATCGCCGTGTTCATCGACGAGATGCAGGATCTGGGACCGGCCGACATCTCCGCCATCTGCGGCGCCTGCCATGAATTGAGCCAGGAGACAGCGCCGCTGATCGTGGTGGGCGCCGGCCTGCCACATCTGCCGGCCGTGCTCTCGGCCTCCAAGAGCTATTCCGAGCGACTTTTCGGCTACCACCGCATCGACCGGCTCGATCGCGATTCCGCGGATCGCGCGCTGATCGCGCCCGCCGAGCGCGAGGCGGTGGAGTTCACCGAGGAGGCGCTGAAAGCCTTGTACGACAAGGCAGATGGCTACCCCTATTTCGTCCAGGCCTACGGTAAGGCCACCTGGGATGTGGCCGCCCGCAGCCCGATCGGCGCCGAGGATGTGGAACTGGCGGCCCCGGCGGCCGAAGAGGAACTGGCGGTCGGCTTCTTCGGCTCCCGCTACGAGCGGGCAACTCCCGCCGAGCGCGAGTACATGCGGGCGATGGCCGATCTGGCCGGCGACGACGGGCCGGTACCGACCGCGGCGGTCGCCAGGGAACTGGGTCGCAAACCCGCGTCCCTGTCTCCGGCCCGGGACGGGCTCATCAAGAAGGGGCTGATCTATTCGGCCGAGCGGGGCACCATCGGCTTCACGGTGCCACATTTCGGGCGGTATCTGCGCGGCGTCCAGTAATTCTTCGTCTTCCGATTTCGCCGTAGGCCTACCAGCGAGTAACTAACTCTCCTACACTCGAATGTGATCCTGGTCACGTTTCGAGGGAGGATCCCATGGCGACAGCCGCGAAAGTTCACGCCACCGAAGAGCAGGCCCGCGCACTGGTCGAGGAATCGCGCGAAAGCACCTGGGCCAAACCGTCGTTCGCCAAGCAGATGTTCCTCGGCCGGTTCCGGCTCGACCTGATCCATCCATATCCGCAACCGGCTCCCGACGACGCCGCGCGGACCGAGGCCTATCTGGAACGCCTGCGGGCCTTCTGCGAGACGCTGGACGGGTCGGTCATCGAGGCCGAATCGAAGATCCCCGACGACTACGTCCGGGGCCTGGCCGAACTCGGCTGCTTCGGGCTCAAGATCCCGCCGGAATACGGTGGGCAGGGCCTGTCGCAGGTCGGCTACAACCGGGCGCTGATGATGGTCGGCTCGGTGCACGCGAGTTTGGGCGTACTGCTGTCGGCACATCAGTCGATCGGCGTACCGGAACCGCTGAAGCTGGCCGGCACCGAGGAACAGAAGCGCGAATTCCTGCCCCGGTGCGCGCGGGGCGCGGTCAGCGCCTTCCTGCTGACCGAACCGGACGTCGGATCGGACCCGGCCCGGATGGCGAGTACCGCGACCCCGACCGCCGACGGCGAGGCCTACGAACTCGACGGCGTGAAGTTGTGGACGACCAACGGTGTGGTCGCCGAACTGCTGGTGGTGATGGCGCGGGTGCCGAAGAGCCCCGGCCATCGCGGCGGGATATCCGCCTTCGTGGTGGAGGCCGACACCCCCGGCATCACCGTCGAGCGCCGCAACGCCTTCATGGGTTTGCACGGGATCGAGAACGGCGTCACCCGCATGCACAAGGTCCGGGTGCCGGCGCGCAATCTGATCGGACGCGAGGGCGACGGCCTGAAGATCGCGCTGACCACGCTCAACGCGGGACGGCTGGCCATCCCCGCCCTGTGCACCGCGGCGGCGAAGTGGTCGCTGAAGATCAGCCGCGGCTGGTCGGCGGCGCGCGTGCAGTGGGGCCGCCCGGTCGGTGAACACGCGGCGGTCGCGTCGAAGATATCCTTCGTCGCCGCAACCGCTTTCGCGCTGGAGGCGGTCCTCGAACTGTCCGGGACGATGTGCGACGAGGCGCGCAACGACATCCGCATCGAAGCCGCACTGGCCAAACTGTGGGCCTCCGAGATGAGCTGTCGCATCGCCGACGAACTGGTCCAGATCCGCGGCGGCCGCGGCTACGAGACCGCCGCCTCCCTGCGCCATCGGGGCGAGCGCGCGGTACCGGCCGAACAACTGGTGCGCGATCTGCGGATCAATCGGATCTTCGAAGGTTCCAGCGAGATCATGCGGCTGCTGATCGCCCGGGAGATGGCCGATGCGCATATGGCCGCCGCGGGTGCGCTCGTGGATCGCCATGCGGCACTGAAGGACAAGGCAACCGCCGCGGTCGGGGCGAGCGGCTTCTACGCGAAATGGTTCCCGCAGTTGGCGGTCGGCCGTGGCACGCTCCCCGCCGGCTACACCGAATTCGGGCCGCTGGCAACGCATCTGCGCTTCGTCGAGCGGATGTCGCGCAAGCAGGCGCGCGAACTGATGTACGCGATGGCGCGCTGGCAGGCGAAACTCGAATACCGGCAGGGGTTCCTGGGCCGCCTCGTCGATATCGGCGCGGAACTGTTCGCCATGTCGGCGGCGTGCGTCCGGGCCCAGGCCATGCGCGCCGAGGACAGCCGGGACGCGGCCGCGGCGACGGAACTGGCCGACACCTTCTGCCGCCAGTCCCGATTGCGGGTCGAGGCCGCCTTCGACGCGCTGTGGGACAACACCGACGACGCCGACACCGCGCTGACCCGGCAGGTGCTCGAGGGCCGCTACGAATGGCTGGAGTCGGGCGTGCTCGATCCGAGCGAGGGCACCGGTCCGTGGATCGCGGAGTGGGAATTCGGCCCGTCCACCGAGCACAATCTGCTCACCCCGTTCCTGCCGTCCACGCGCACGGCGGCCGACGTGTAGCGATCCATCGGGAAATCTAGGGCTGTCTAGTTTCAATGATCGAGAGCCTCAGATTTCCCGATGGCACGTCACTCAGGCGAGATCGCCGAAGAATCTGCGCAGGTCGGCCGCATATGCCCCCGGCTGATCCATCGCGATGAAATGGTGTCCCGCCGGATTACCCTCCGGCCAGTGCACGATCTTCGCGGTGCGTTCGGCGAGCCGGCGGATGCCCGGTGCGCCGCTGTACACCCCGGTCGGGACCTGCGCCGAACCGGTCGGCCAGGCGAAGCCGGTGCTGTCGTAGTACGACCACGCCGACGTCCCGAAGCTCTGGGTGAACCAGTAGATGCCGACGGTGGTCAGCAGCGCGTCGCGGTCGATCGCCGCATCGAGCGCGCCGGCGGCGCTGAAGTCGGTGTACTTCTGCACCATCCAGGCCAGGGCGGCGGCGGGTGAATCGTTCCACCCGATCGAGAAGGTCTGCGGCGCCGCACGCAGCAGCCCGTGATGATCCACGCCGTTGACCCAGTCCGCCGACATCATCGCCTCGTAGCCGGCTCGTTCGGCATCGGTCAGGACCGGCACATCGGCCTCGGTGGGGAAGCCGAGACCGGCGGTGATGTAGAGCCCCGCCACCCGGTCGGGCGCCGCCTCGGCCATCGCGGTGCCCACGTAGGTGCCCAGGTCGCCGCCCTGTACGCCGTACCTCTCGTAGCCGAGCCGGGCCATCAGTTCCACCCACATCCGGCCGACACGGTCTGTGCTCCAGCCGGTTTCGGCAGGCGCGGCCGAGAATCCGTATCCCGGCACCGACGGTACGACCACATGGAAGGCCCGCGCGGGATCGCCGCCGTGCGCCCGGGGGTCGACGAGAAGGTCGATGAGGCCGGCGAATTCGGCGAAGGTGTTGGGCCAGCCGTGGTTGAGAACCAGCGGCAGCGCCTCCGGCTCGGGCGAGCGCACGTGCAGAAAGTGCACATCGACACCGTCGATCTCGGTGCGGTACTGCGGGAAGCGATTGAGCCGGGCTTCCTGTGCCCGCCAGCCGTATTCGGTGCGCCAGTAGTCGGCCAGTTCGCGGAGCCGAGTCACCGGCACACCCCGGCTGCCCTCCGCGCCGGGCAGTTGCGGCGCCCAGCGCGTCCGCTCGAGCCGATCGTGCAGATCGTCGATATCGGACTGCGGAATGTCGATGCGGAAGCCGCGGATCTCTGCGCTCATGCACACCACGCTAGGGGCGATATAGGTCAGTTTCGGTCCTAGTGCCGGGAGCCGGAGTCGAGTTCTTTCTAGGGCTTTCTATGAATCTTAGTAGAGATGGAAATATTCTGACGATTCCCCTCGCGCCGGATCGTCGGCGAACGACCGGCAGCAGTTGTACAACTTCTGCATAACACCAGGTTATGACCGTTAACGCGACGGCAATCAAATCCGACATCCGGGCAGGTACGGACTCTGCAGGAGGACGTCATGTCCACGACGATCGCCACCCGCGTCACCGTCTGCGCCGACGACGGCACCCCTTTGGCCGCCTGGACCTTCGGTCCGCCCACGGCCTCGGTGACCGTGGTCTTCGTCCACGGTCACTGCCTGCGGACCGAATCCTGGTGGTTCCTGCGAGATCAGCTTTTGCGGCACTGGGGCTCCGGCACCCGGATGGTGTTCTACGACCACCGCGGTCACGGCGATTCCGCCGGCGCCGATCCGATGACCTACACCATCGACCAGCTGGGCCACGATCTCGACGCGGTCCTGCGGGCGGTCGCGCCGACGGGCCCGGTCGTGCTGGTCGGCCATTCCATGGGCGCGATGGTGGTGCTGGCATACGCTCGCCTGTTCCCGGCCACGATCGGCACCCGGGTGGTCGGCGTCGGGCTGATCGCCGGGGCGGCCGCCGGCATCACCGCGGTGGGACTGGGCCGATTGCTGAACCGGCACACCGTGACCTCCCTGCGGGTCGTGGTCCAGCGGGCGCCGCGGGCGCTGCAGGTGTCGAAGCGGTTGGGGCGCCGCGTTTTCGAGCCGATGGTGCGAGAGGCGAGTTTCGGCTCGCGGCGGGTGAATCCGCGCATGGCCGCACTCGCCACCGCGATGCTCAACGACACCCCGCTGCCGACCATGGCCTACTTCCTGGATTCACTCATCCACTTCGACGAGACGCCCACCCTGCGCCTGCTGTCGGATCTCCCGGCCCTGGTTCTCGGCGGATCGGCCGACATCATGATTCCGTTCGCGCATTCGGTGGTCCTTGCCGCGCAACTCGGCGGCGCCGAACTGGTCCGGCTCGACGGCGCCGGACACAGCGTCATCCTGGAGCGCGCCGAGGAGGTGGCGGTGGCCGTCGCGGCACTCGTGGACCGCGCGACCGGAACACCGGCCGTCACCCACGGAGGTCGTGGAGCCGAGACCGCCGCGCTTCCGGTTCTCGCCACGCTCGTCGGGATGGAGTCCCCGTCGGTCGCGGCGCCCCTGCCGACCGCCGGATGAGGTTCGCGCACCGCGCGGGGCGCGCAGGTGGCGAGATCTTTTTCCATCTGCGACGAGCCAGAACGCGAATGATCACGTAATGTGTTGTAGATCACGATGTGCGGTCCGTCACAGGTTTGATCTTGCCCGCGGGCGGGATCCGATCCGGTGATCGGCCCGGAAGCACCAGGAGGTTTCGATGACACGCAGTGAGATCGCAGAACTGCGCTTCGCGGTCGGACAGCTCCGGCAATGCGTCGGCGCGTTGCGCACCCACTACGGAGATGCCAACTCGGTCCGCCGACTGGAGAACGATCTCGAACGACTCGCCATCGACGCCGAGGAATTCGAGCACACCCCGCCGCCCGAGGTGGACAGCCGCCGGCAGCAGGAGGTCATCTACGTGCCGGACAGCAAGTCCGACGAGGCGGCGTGGATGGGCGCACAGGACGAGGGTCTCGGCTTCCATTCGAGGCCGCGCACCAAGTAACCCGGCGTTCACCAGCAGCACGGGTCGTCGCGGCGGCCGTCCATTCCGCCGTGACGGCGCTGCGGCCCGCCGGTTCCCAACCCCGCCGTATTCGCGAAGAAGGTCCGAAGTAGCTCGTCATTCACTCGTTGCACCGCCGCCGTCGAACGCTCAGAAAATGTGGCGCAAATCATAGGACGGAGCGGCGATAGATCTTGTCTGGACCGGCCTCGAGTCATAGCCCGGTTGTCGTATGGTGCTCAGCATCACATTCGACGCCGGAGGTAACGATGACGTTCCACGGGGTAGACCAGCGAGGCAGCTTGCAGTGAGCGCAGCACCGACACGCGCCCCCGAGGCGGGCACGGGAGTTTTCAGCAAAGGCCGCGCGGCCATTTCCACGCGCACTCTGCGTACCGACCGATGGTGGGTCCCCCCACTGCTCACGGTGCTCGGACTGGCCGCATTCATCATCTACGCAACCGTGAGAGCCTTTGTGCGAACGGCATATTGGGTCTCCGACTACCACTATCTGACGCCGTTCTACTCACCCTGCGTGAGTACCTCGTGCGTCGAGGGTTCGAGCCACTTCGGGCACTGGGTCGGCAACCTGCCGATGTGGATTCCGCTCGGTTTCCTGGTGCTGCCGTTCCTACTGCTGTTCCGGTTGACCTGTTACTACTACCGCAAGGCCTACTACCGCGCGGTGTGGTTCTCGCCGCCGGCCTGCGCGGTCGCCGAACCGCACGGCAAATACACCGGTGAGACGCGGCTTCCGCTGATCATCCAGAACGTGCACCGCTACTTCTTCTATATCGCGGTCGTCGTGTCGGTGGTCAACACCTACGACGCGGTCATGGCGTTCCACGGCAAGGACGGCGGTTTCGGCTTCGGCCTGGGCAACATCGTCCTGGTGGTGAATGTCGTTCTGCTGTGGGCATATACGATCTCGTGCCACTCCTGCCGGCATATCACCGGCGGCCGTCTCAAACACTTCTCCGCCCATCCGGTGCGCTACTGGATGTGGACGCAGGTGTCGAAGTTGAACACGCGGCACATGCAGCTGGCATGGACCACGCTGGCCACCCTGGCGATCACCGACTTCTACATCATGCTGGTCGCCAGCGGGACCATCTCCGATCCGCGTTTCATCGGTTGATTCCGGCGACAGACAACGCCATAGAGCCCCATTCCTCAGTGTCCCAGGAGTATTCGTTTCATGCCTGAAGTCGAACGGCACAAGTACGACGTCGTCGTGATCGGTGCCGGTGGCGCCGGCCTGCGTGCGGTGATCGAAGCGCGCGAACACGGCCTCTCGGTGGCGGTGGTGTGTAAATCGTTGTTCGGCAAGGCCCATACGGTCATGGCCGAAGGCGGATGCGCCGCCTCGATGGGCAATGCCAACGAGAAGGACAACTGGCAGACGCATTTCCGCGACACCATGCGCGGCGGAAAATTCCTCAACAACTGGCGCATGGCCGAACTGCACGCCCAGGAAGCACCCGACCGGGTGTGGGAGCTGGAGACCTACGGGGCGCTGTTCGACCGGACGCCCGACGGGCGGATCAGCCAGCGCAACTTCGGCGGGCACACCTACCCCCGCCTCGCCCATGTCGGCGACCGCACCGGGCTCGAGATCATCCGCACGATGCAGCAGAAGATCGTCTCGCTGCAGCAGGAGGATTACGCCGCGACCGGCGACTACGAGGCCCGGATCAAGGTGTTCGCCGAATGCACGATCACCGATCTGCTCAAGGATGGCACGGGCGCCATCTCCGGTGCGTTCGGGTACTGGCGGGAGTCGGGACGGTTCATCCTGTTCGAGACCCCGGCGGTCGTGCTGGCCACCGGCGGGGTGGGCAAGTCCTACAAGGTCACCTCGAACTCGTGGGAGTACACCGGCGACGGTCACGCCCTCGCGCTGCGGGCCGGTGCCTCGCTGATCAATATGGAATTCCTGCAGTTCCATCCGACCGGTATGGTCTGGCCACCGAGTGTGAAGGGCATTCTGGTCACCGAGGGTGTGCGCGGTGACGGTGGCGTGCTCAAGAACACCGAGGGCAAGCGCTTCATGTTCGAGTACATCCCGGCGGTGTTCAAGGGCCAGTACGCCGAGACCGAGGACGAGGCCGACCAGTGGTTGCACGACAACGACTCCGCGCGCCGCACCCCGGACCTGCTGCCGCGCGACGAGGTGGCCCGCGCGATCAACGAAGAGGTCAAGGCCGGGCGCGGCACCGAGCACGGCGGGGTGTACCTCGACATCGCGTCCCGGCTGCCGGCCGCCGAGATCATGCGGCGGCTGCCGTCGATGCATCACCAGTTCAAGGAGCTGGCCGATGTCGACATCACCAAGGAGCCGATGGAGGTCGGGCCGACCTGTCACTACGTGATGGGCGGCATCGAGGTCGATCCCGACACCGGCGCGGCCACCGTTCCCGGATTGTTCGCCGCCGGTGAATGTTCCGGCGGTATGCACGGATCCAACCGCCTCGGCGGCAACTCGCTGTCGGACCTGCTGGTCTTCGGGCGACGCGCCGGGCTGGGCGCGGCCGCCTACGTCGAACAGCTGGCTCAGCGCCCGGCCGTAGCCGACGCCGATATCGACGCGGCCGCGAAATCCGCACTGGCACCCTTCGATCCGCCGGCCACGGGGACCGGGGAAAATCCGTACACCCTGCACACGGATCTGCAGCAGACGATGAACGACCTGGTCGGCATCATCCGCAAGGAGCACGAACTCGAACAGGCCATCGGGCGCCTGGCCGAGTTGCGTGAGCGCTACGACAGTGTGACCGTCGAGGGCCACCGGCAATTCAACCCCGGCTGGCATCTCGCACTCGACCTGCGAAACATGTTGCTGGTCAGCGAATGTGTCGCGCAGGCGGCGCTGCTGCGCACCGAGAGCCGCGGCGGTCACACCCGCGACGACCATCCGCAGATGGATGCGCAGTGGCGCAATCGGCTGCTGGTGTGCCGGATCGATCCGGACGGTGTCGGCCAGACCGTGCCGCCGGTGACGGTCACCTCGGAGGATCAGACGCCGATGCGGCCGGATCTGCTCGCCCTGTTCGAGTTGAGCGAGCTGGAGAAGTATTACACCCCGGCGGAGACCGCCGCTCATCCCGCGGCCGCCGAATCATCCGCGAAAGGGGATGAGTAGCAATGGGTTACGATGCCCACTTCCGCGTGTGGCGCGGTGACGACGACAAGGGCGAACTGCAGGACTACACCGTGGAGGTCAACGAGGGCGAGGTCGTCCTCGACATCATTCACCGGTTGCAGGCCACCCAGGCTCCGGATCTGGCGGTGCGCTGGAACTGCAAGGCCGGTAAGTGCGGTTCCTGTTCGGCGGAGGTGAACGGCCGCCCGCGCCTGCTGTGTATGACCCGAATGTCGACCTTCACCGCCGACGAGGTGGTGACGGTGACGCCGATGCGCACCTTCCCGGTGATCCGCGACCTCGTCACCGATGTCTCGTTCAACTACCAGAAGGCCAGGGAGATACCGTCTTTCACGCCGCCGGCCGATCTGAAGCCCGGCGACTACCGGATGCAGCAGCGCGATGTGGAACGTTCGCAGGAGTTCCGCAAGTGCATCGAATGTTTCCTGTGCCAGAACACCTGTCACGTCGTGCGCGACCACGAGGACAACAAGAACGCCTTCGCGGGGCCGCGGTATCTGATGCGAGTGGCCGAGTTGGAGATGCATCCACTCGATGTGGCCGACCGGCGCGAGATGGCGCAGGAGGAGTTCGGGCTCGGCTACTGCAACATCACCAAGTGCTGCACCGAGGTGTGCCCGGAACACATCAAGATCACCGACAATGCCCTCATTCCGATGAAGGAAAGGGTGGTGGATCGCAAATACGACCCCATCGTCTGGTTGGGTAACAAATTGTTCCGGCGATAATTCGACGGCGGAATCGGCGACGATATTCATCGCAGATTCCGCCGTTGATTTCGTCCGTTTCGAATAAGGGAAATCAGGTAGCCGGTCGGTTCGCCGACCGGCTACAGCATTGTCACGACCCCGATCGCGACCACCGCGACCAGTGCTCCTACCAGCAGCGACGAGAGCATGGCCCCGGTCAGTACGTAAACCCCGACGGCCGATACCACGAACAACATTCCGACGATCAGATGTTCGACCCAATCACCCGGAAGCAGTTTGCGGTACCGAGGTGGGGTATTTCTCAGCCCGCGATCCATGTAGTTTTGATTACCCGATCACGTCCGGGGTAAACATACGTTCGTTGCGAAACGGGTGCGGTTTCGTGATCTGCGGGCAAATATTCGGGGCGCGGATTCGGGGGCGCGGCGCTGGGGCATGCCCGACGTGTTCGCAGGTAGCGAGGCTCGAGCGGATGCGAAAAGTCCTTTTCTCCCAAGCTGTTTCAGTGCTGACGATTCGCTGGGAATCGGACGGGATCGGCGATTCCGCCCCGCGCAGCGCCGATCTGATGGATGCTGGGAGTGTGCTCGCAGCGGGCCCCCGGAGTCGGTTCGCCGGGCACAGTCGGGTATCGCATGCAGGAACGAGGAGTCATGGCTGTTCATGTCATCGGGTCGTCGTTGATGACCAGCGAACTTTCGTCCGCTTCGACCGGCCGCGCCGCGACCGGACCACAGGATCCACCAGCTCCACCGCGCCGCCGGTTCGCGGCGGGGGTGTCCGAATGCAACTGACGAATCTGCACATGCCGGTCGCCGGGCTGCTGCGCTGCGGCGCCGATCCGGGCATCATGACCGTCGAACAAGCCCATGCCGCAATGCAATTGCACCTCGACTGCACCGTCGATACGTGCGTGGTCAGGCGGCGGGCGCGGGCGGTGCTGGTCGAACAGGGCCGCTGCGTCCTCGACGATCGGGCCATTCCGTGACCGCGTTCGCCGGGGGAGGCGCCCGGCATGCCGCCCACCGACACGCACGGCACCGGGTCGGTGGCGGATACCGCACGACCGGCCGGCTACCGGAGACCCGGCCGCTACCCGTCGGCGGCGCCCGCCGCCCACGCCATGCGCGGCGCAGCGGACCGGATCTGTACGACCGCATCGTTCTCGCGATTGCTGGTTGGCTGCTGGCGATCCGGATCGCCTTCGTCGGAGAGCATGTGATCGACGAGGTCTAGTGGCGCGCGCCGGACGCTCGGGGATGACGTCCGGCGCCTCCGGGCGCGCCGTCGCCCGGCCCTGGAGAAACGGGGGTTGCGGGTCGCGCCGATCCACCTATTCTTCTCGGTAACGGGCGGGGTCCGCGTGTCCAGGTTCCTGCACGACCGAGAGGAACCACATGGCCCGCAACCAGTACGCGGACGAACGCTGGCCCGAGGTCCCCGAGGAGGAGTACTGGGCCGACGAGCCGGTCCCCGCGGACGACCGCTGGGATCCGCCACCGCCGCGACGGGCCGCCAATCCCCGAGTCGCCGAACCGTCCGACGATCGGTGGGAAACCACACCGAACCGGCGCCGGCCGACGGCCGAAGCCGAGGACGATCGCTGGGACAGCGCACCCAATCGCCGCCGCACCGGACGGCTGCGGGTCGAGGTGCCGCCGATCGTCAATCCGTACGCGATCGTGGCGCTGGTGGCCGCGCTGCTCGGATTGTTCCCGGTGGCAATAGTATTCGGCCTGATCGCCTTCAGCCATCCGCGCGGGCGGGTGATGGCGATGTCGGCCCTGTTGCTCGGCCTGGCCGAGGTGTTGGTTCTGGCTGCGGCGCTGGTACTTTCGGGCGTCACCCTGCCGCACACCACGCTGGGCACGGTTCCCGCCGCACTCAGCACCGACACCGTCACCTCGAATACCGCGACCTCCCGCACCGTCGCACCGTCGACGGTGATGACACCTCCGCCCACCCCACCGGCCACCACCACGGCCGCTCCCGCCGGGCCCGTCTCGGCGGCCAAGGGAGAGGTGTGCACGCAGGCCCAGGCCGGATTGATCGGGTCCGCGAGCGACGGCGCCACCCTGCTGTGCCTGCACGGCAGCAGCGGCTATCGCTGGACCGGGCCGTACTCGGTGTCGACCGCGGTGTACGAGGGCGGCGCGAAATGCGATCCCGGTCTGGACAAGACGGCCCGCACCCCGGACGGGCACGCACTCGTCTGCGAAGGACAGGGACGCAGCAGTATCTGGTCGCTGTGGGTGGAATAGCGGCTGCCGCCGCTGTGGGTGGAATAGCGGCTGCCGCCGCTGTGGGTGGAATAGCGGCTGCCGCCGCGGGGGGTGGAATAGCGGCGCGTACCGTTCTCTCACAGCGAATGTTCCGAGAGGTACAGGAGGACCGCCAATGGCTGAACGCGTTGCCGTCGTCACCGGCGCGGCACGAGGCATCGGGGCCGCGATCGCGACCCGGCTGGCTCAGGACGGACTGAAGGTGGGCGTACTCGACCTGGACGCGGCGCACTGCGCCGATACGGTCCAGGCGATCACCGACGCCGGCGGCCGGGCCGTCGCGCTGGGCGCCGACGTCTCGAACGAGGATTCGGTCGCCGCCGCGGTGACGAAGCTGGCCGACGAGCTCGGACCGCCGACCGTCCTGGTCAACAATGCCGGCATCCTGCGTGACAATCTGCTGTTCAAGATGAGCGTCGACGACTGGGACGCCGTGATGAACGTGCACCTGCGCGGCGCTTTCCTCATGAGCCGCGCGGTGCAGAAGTACATGGTCGACGCCAAGTGGGGTCGCATCGTGAACATGTCGAGCAGTTCGGCGCAGGGCAACCGCGGCCAGGTCAACTACTCCGCGGCCAAGGCCGGCCTGCAGGGCTTCACCAAGACCCTCGCGCTGGAACTCGGCAAATTCGGCGTCACGGCCAATGCCATCGCGCCCGGCTTCATCGTCACCGATATGACCGCCGCGACCGCCGAGCGGGTGGGCGTGCCGTTCGAGGACTTCCAGAAGGCGGCCGCCGCCCAGATCCCGGTGCAGCGGGTGGGCCGGCCCGAGGATATCGCGCATACCGCGTCGTTCCTGGTCAGCGAGGGCGCCGGCTTCGTCTCCGGACAGGTCGTCTACGTCGCCGGCGGTCCGCTGGACTGAGCGAGCCCGACGCCGGTATCGGGTGCCCGGTAGCGTCACCTGCTGTGAACCGACGAGCGGTTCGTCGTGCCGTGACGAGTTGGGTGCTGCTGGCGCCGAGCCTGTTCGGGATCGGGGTCTTCCTGATCCTGCCGATCGTGCTGGTCGGCTGGCTCAGCCTGCACAGCTGGAATCTGCTCGGGCCCATGGAATTCGTGGGCCTGCGCAATTGGCGCTCGGTGCTGTCCGATGGCGCATTCGGCCGTTCGCTGCTGGTGACGGGTGCGCTCACCCTGCTCGTGGTGCCGCTGCAGACCGTCCTCGGATTCGCGGTGGCCGCGCTGCTGGTGCGCCGGCGTGCCGGTGGTGTGTTCCGGGTGCTGTTCGCACTGCCCTGGATGTGCGCGCCGGTGGCGGTCGGCGTGATCTGGCGCTGGTTGTTCGCACCCACCGACGGTGCGCTCAACGCCCTGCTGGGCCGGCGGATCGAATGGCTGGCCGATCCGGCGCTGGCCCTGCCTTCGGTTGCGGCGGTGAGCATCTGGTCGAACGTGGGCTATGTGGCCCTGTTCTTCGTCGCGGGGCTGCGGGCGATCCCGCCGGAGATCCACGAGGCGGGGGCGCTGGACGGGGCCACCGGCTGGCGGCGGATTCGCTGGCTGACACTGCCGCTGCTGCGCCCCACCCTGTTCTTCGTCCTGGTCACCGGGACCATCACCGCGTTCCAGACCTTCGACACGGTCTACGCGCTGACCAAGGGCGGGCCGGCCGATCGCACGAATGTGGTGGCGATGCAGATCTTCTCGGAAGCGTTCGACGCGGCGCGGCCCGGCCGGGCGGCGGTCATGGCGATCGTGGTGTGCGTGATCATGCTGGCGATCACCGTGCTCCAGCACCGCTACTTCCGCACCAGGACCAGCTATGAATTCTGATGTCCGGCACCGGTCTTCGGCAGCTGTGCGATCGGTCGCCGCATACCTGCTGCTGCTCGCGGGCGCGCTGTGTACGGTGGCGCCGCTGGTGCTGGGCACGTTCACGGCCGTGAAGACACCGGGGCAGTTCGCCACGGAATCCCCGCTCGCACTCCCGGATCCGACGACCTGGGACAACTTCCGCGCCGCGTTCGAGCACGGGTTCGGCCGCGCGGTGCTGGTGACGGCGTTGATGACCGCGTTCATCACCGCCGGGCAGCTGATCACCTCGATCGCCGCCGCATACGCGTTCGGGTGCACCGAGTTTCGCGGCCGCAATCTGCTGTTCTGGATCTATCTCGCGACCATGATGGTGCCGCCGATCGTCACGTTGATTCCGCTGTATCTGATGTTCGCGCACCTGGGATGGCTGAACACCTTCTGGGCGCTGGTGCTGCCGTTCGTCTTCGGCTCGCCGTACGCGATTTTCCTGCTGCGCCAATACTTCCGGGGCATACCGCGCGAGTTGATCGGGGCGGCGCGGCTGGACGGCGCGAACACCCTCGATGTGATCGTGCACGTCGTGGTGCCGATGAGCCGTCCGATTCTGGCGACACTCGCGGTGATCACCGTGGTGACCCAGTGGAACAGCTTCCTGTGGCCGCTGGTCGCCGGCTCGGGCCGCTGGCAGGTGCTCACGGTGGCGACCGCGGATCTGCAGACCCGCTACAACGAGCAGTGGACGCTGGTGATGGCGGCGACGACGCTGGCGATCGTGCCGCTGCTGGTGCTGTTCGTGGTGTTCCAGCGGCAGGTGCTGCGTTCCATCGCATGGACGGGCCTGAAATGAGAGCCGTGAAGACCTCGACGCTGAACGTGTTCGCCGTCGTGCTCGGCGTGGTCCTGCTGGTGACCGCGGCGCTGTGGCTCGGCCACGACGACGAGGGCGGCGCGGGTCGCACGGTGATCCGGCTGCGGATCTGGGATGCGAGTTTCGTACCGGCCTATCGCGCCGCACTCGACGAATTCCAGCGAGCCGAACCGGATGTCGAGGTCCGGATCACGGTGGTGCCGTGGGCGTCCTATCAGCAGAAATTGCGCCTCGACGTGGCGGGCGGCACGGTGGACGACCTGTTCTGGACGAATCTGTACACCGATTACGCCGATGCCGGGCGGCTGGCCGATATCGGCGCGATGCTTGGACCCGAGGCGGTGCGGCAGTGGGATCCGGGCGCGGTGGAGCAGTACACCCGCCACGGAAAGCTCTGGGCGGTACCGCAATTCGTGGACGGCGGTACGGCGGTCTACTACAACCGCGACCTGCTGACCGCGGCCGGAATCGACCCCGCGGAGCTCGCCCGCGCGACCTGGAATCCGCACGGACCGGATTCCTTCGAGCCGCTGCTGCGCCGGATCACCGCTGCCGCGCCGTGGGCTTACAACGCCGCCAACGATTTCCAGTCGCTGTCGCTGCCGTATCTGGGATCGGCGGGCGGGCGATTCCAGGACGGGGATCGGTACGTCTTCGACAGTCCACAGGGTGTGGATGCCTTCGGGTATCTCGTCGGACTGGTTCGGGCAGGGCTCACCCCGCCGGCGGCCGATACCCGCAGCGGCAGTGATTTCGCGAAGAACGCCTTCCTGCAGGGCAAGCTGGCGTTGTTCCAATCCGGGAGTTTCACGCTCGCGCAGATCGCGCAGCAGGCGCGCTTCGGCTGGGGGATCGCGATGATTCCGGCCGGGCCCGCGGGGCGGGTGAGCACCGACAATGCGATCGGCATCGCCGCGGGCGCCCACACCGCCCATCCCGATGCGGTGCGGCGCGTGCTGACCTGGCTCGGCAGCGCCGCCGGCAACCGCTATCTGGCGGCCGGTGGGCAGACCATTCCGGCGGTGGTGGCGGATCAGCATCTGTACCGGGACTATTGGGCGGCGCGAGGGATCGACGTGTCCCCGTTCTTCGATGTGCTGAAGGGGCCGCGGATCGCGTCGGGCGGCGGGCCGGGATTCGCGGCCGCGCTGCAGGCGATCGACCCGATCTTCGACGAGATGTTCCTCGGCCGCGTCCCGGTGCCCGAGGCATTGCGTCGCGCCCAGGCCGCCGCGCAGGCGACGGCGCAGCGCTGATCCGCTCAGATCCGGCTGTGGTCGACCAGCGGGGTGCGCGGGCCGAATGCCGGCTTGCGCGCCTGACCGGATATCTCGAGCAGCCGGATCGCCCGATAGCGGTGCGGGCGTAGCGGTTCGAGATACTCGACCATGCCCTCGTCGTCGAGCGGGCGGCCCAGCAGACTCCAGCCGACGATCGCGGCCAGATGGAAATCACCGACCGACAGCGCGTCGGCGTCACCGAGGGCCCGCTGCGCGATCTCCGCGGCCGTCCACACCCCGATCCCCGGCACCGCGCGCAGCCGCTCGGCAGCCTGCTCCGGCGCCATCGTCGCGGCGGCTTCCAGCTTCTCCGCCATCCGCGCGGCGGTGACGATCGTGCGCGAACGCTGCGGATCGACATTGGCGCGGTGATAGACCCAGGACGGGATATAGCGCCAGGTCTGCGCCGACGGCGGCACCCGCATCGGCGCGGGCGTCGGACCCGGCGCCGGTTCGCCGTACTGCCACACCAGCTTTCGATACGAACCGCGAGCGGTGACGGTGTGCACCCGCTGCTCGAGCACGGCCGGCACCAGGGCTTCGAAGACCAATCCGGTGCGGAGCATGTGCAGGCCGGGATGGCGCCGGTGCGCCTCGGCGATGCGGGGATGGTCGGGCGCGAAGCTGTCGAGCTCCTCGTCGACACACAGCATGCGGGGCAGCTGGTCGAGGAATTCCGGCGCGCCCGGGCCCCAGGCTCGCGCCGCGACCACATCGGTGCCGGCCTGGACGAGGCGGTAGGTCACCGGTCCGCTCGCCATGCGCGACGCTCGCCAGTGGGCGCCGTCGGGCGTGACGCGATGGCACGGGTCGCCCTGCCCCCGGCGCAGGGGAGCGAGGGTGTCCGCGAGGGCTATCGGCCGGGAGGTGGTGAGGGTGCGGGCGTGGCCGCGTTCGGTGGCGCCGCGATTCGCCGGCGAGGCGTTCGTGTGCGGGGAACGGTGCCGGGGCGCGGTCACCCCGGATCTGGGGTCCTCGATCATCGGCCTGCCGCGTCCTCGCACCGACCCATTGTGCGCCGCCCGCGGGGACCGCCGAGCCGGGACCCGCCGGAGAAAGCCGCGCGGCGCCGGTCGGAACGATGTCTCGAGGAAACTCTCAGGTGGGAATATGGCGGACGTGACGGATTCGCGCCACCATGTAACGATACGATCACGCACGCCGATTTCGCTGGGGAATGATGTCAACAGCAATCATTCGGCAATGTCACAACGGAGGTGTCCATGCTTACCAACATCCTGAATTGGCTGCTCAGCGCGTGGGGTGGAGTATCCGCCGGTAGCTCGGGCTACCAGATTCCTCCGGGCACCCTGCCGTTCGGCAGCTGATCCGTCACCGCCCCCGCCCGCCGCGCGTCGACGCGGCGGGCATGCGCGGTCCGTCTCCGCCGCGACCTCGGAACATCTGAATCATCAATCGTTCAGATATTGCGCGAGATGCCGACCCGGCCGGCCGGCCAACTGTTCGGCTTGGGTTCGACAGGAAAATCCGTCGGCCAGCAGCGGTGTCGCCGCATCGGCCGCACGGAGCGCCGGAAGTAATCCGCCCTCCGCGACCGCGACCGAAATCTCGTAATGCCCGGATTGCATTCCGAAGTTTCCAGCAAGTCCACAGCATCCACTGATTTCGGTGATCTTCGCACCCGTCCGCCGTAATAACCGCCGGTCGGCGTCGAAACCCGTGACGGCGTGCTGATGACAGTGCGGCTGCACCACCACGGTGTCGCCCGAGCGGTCCGGCGGCTGCCACTCCGGTTGCTCCGTCAGGAATTCCGCCAGCGTGCGCACCGCGCGGGCGGTGGGGACCGAGCGCGGATCGTCCGGGAGCAACTGCGGCAGATCCGATCGCAGCGCGGCCGTGCACGACGGCTCCAGGCCGATCACGAAGCCGCCGGTCCGAACGTGCTCCTCCACCGCGTCGAGCCCAGCCCGCAACCGCTTGCGCGCCCCGTCGAGCTGACCCGTACTGATCCAGGTGAGGCCACAGCACACCCGGCGATCCGGAATGCGGACGCGATATCCGGCCGATTCCACGAGTTCGACGGCCGCCCAGCCGATGTCCGGGGCGAAGGCATCGGTGAAGCTATCGATCCACAGCATCGCCACCGGACCGTCCGGATGCCTGTCCCGTCCGCGGTGCGCCCACTGAGCGCGGAACGAGCGCGGCGCCAGTCGCGGCGCCGGACGGCGCGGATCCATACCGGCCAGGCGCATACCCGTTCGCCGTAGCCATCGAATGCCGGTGAGCGCGTTCACCATTCGTGGCATTTTCGTGCCCACCGCCAGCCACCGCGGCAATCGGCCGAGGACATAGTGGTCGATCGGCCGCGGTCGTCCCTTGTACGCGCGGTACAACGTCTCGGATTTGTAGGTCGCCATATCGACACCGGCCGGGCAGTCGGACGAGCAGGCCCGGCAGGACAGGCACAGATCCAGCGACTGCGCGACCGCCTCGGCACGCCAGTCCAGGGCGCCGCGGACGACCTCCTGCAGGACCCGCGCGCGGCCCCGGGTGCTGTCCTTCTCATCGGCGGTGGCGAGGTAGGACGGGCACATGAAACCACCGGCCGAGCGGGTGTCGGCGCGACATTTTCCGACGCCGACGCAGCGGTGCACGGCCGCGCCGATATCACCGTCGGCGGGGAACGGGAAACCGCCCGCCGCCGGAACCGGCCGCAGCCCGGGCAGACGCAGGTGGGTGTCGACCGGTTCGGGCCGGACCAGAACCGCCGGGTTCAGCATCGCGTCCGGATCGAAAAGTGCCTTGAATTCGGCGAATACGCGCAGGGCAGCCGGTGAATACATGCGCGACAGCAGTTCCGAGCGGGCACGGCCGTCTCCGTGCTCACCGGAGGCAGAACCGCCGTAACGGACGACGAGATCGGTGGCGTCGAACAGGAAGTCGCGGAACCGTTGCGGCGCGCGGGCGATCGGAAGGTCGAGCCGGACGTGGATGCAACCGTCGCCGATATGGCCGTACAGCAGGCCGTCGACGCGGTGATCACGCATCAGCCGATCGAAATCACGGAGGTAGTCACCGAGACGTTCGGGCGGGACGGCGGCGTCCTCCCAACCCGGCCAGGCCGGTTCGCCCTCGGGCGTGCGCCCGGCCAGGCCGGCGCCGTCGGCGCGAATCCGCCACAGCCGGGCGGCCGTCCCGGCGTCGGTGACGATCCGGGTGTCCAGAGCCGCACAGGCGGCGGTCACCGCGGCCGCGCTGTCGTACGCCGATTCCTCGGTCTCCCCGGCGAATTCGACGAACAACCAGGCTCCGCCGACGGGTAGTTCCGGTACCGCGCGCCCGTGCGCGCGCACGACATCGACCAGCCGCGCGTCCAAGCCCTCGACCGCGATGGGACGGCCCGCCATCACCGCCTTCACATCGTCGGCGGCGGCAGGCATATCGGGATAACCGAGAACCGCGACCGCGGTCGCGTTCGGCAGCGGGACCAGATCCACGGTCGCGTCGAGAACGAGGCCGCATGTGCCCTCGGACCCGACGAACGCCTTGGCGATCGACGCACCGCGTTCCGGGGTCAGATACTGCAGGCCGTATCCCGAGGCCTGCCGATCGAAGCGGCCCACCTCGGTGCGCAGGGTCGCCAGATTGCGGCGCGTGAACTCCGCCAGCCCGGGCACCACGGAGAGATCGGCGGCCAGTGCGCGCTCGGCGCCGGTGCCGTCGAGGATGCGCAGCTCACGCACGGTATCGGAGGTGCGCCCCCAGGACACCGCGCGCGGGCCGCAGGCATTGTTGCCGATCATGCCGCCGAGGGTGCAGCGATTCTGCGTCGACGGGTCGGGCCCCAGCCGCAGGCCGTGGTGTCCGGCGGCCCGCTGCAGGCCGGAGAGCACGACGCCCGGCTGCACTCGGGCACAACGGCTGTCGGCGTCGATGGACAGCACGGCGTTCATGTACCGGCTGAAGTCGAGCACCAGTCCGGGCCCGATCGCATTGCCCGCCACGGATGTTCCGCCTCCGCGTGCGGTGATCGGCTTCCCTTCCTCGCGGGCGAATCGCACGGCCGCGGCCACATCCTCGTCGCCGCGCGGGTAGACCACCGCCGCCGGGAGGATGCGATAGTTCGAGGCGTCCGAGGAATACTCCGCGCGGCGGCGGGCGTCGTCGTCGACCTCGCCGTCGATCCGGTGGCGCAGGGCCCGCACCCAGGAGTCGGTCATATCGCCAGCGTAGAACGCGAGCACCCGTCCGTTCACCGCTCGGGAGCGCCACGCGCGGCGAGGCCCGTTCGAGCGGGCGCGTGTCTCCGAGCCGGTTAGGGGAGCAGGACTATCTTGCCGAGTCCGTGACCGGTTTCGCTGTCGCGCTGGGCGGCGGCGGCCTCGGACAGCGGGTAGGTACGCGCGGCCCCGGGAAGGCGGAATTCGCCCGCGGCGACCGCCTGCGCGACGCGTGCCACGATGTCGAGGGCGGGGCCGCCGGTTCGAGCGAAGAAGGTGACGCCCTTGTCGGCGGCGGCGCCGTCCGCGATGGTGATGATCCGATCGGTACCGCCACGCAATTCGATTGCGGCTTCGAGGAATCCGTGACCGGCGCAGTCGTAGACCGCGTCGACGCCGTGCGGCGCCAGCTCGCGTACGCGCTCGGCGACGCCGGGACCGTAGGTGGTCGGGATCGCCCCCAGCGTGCGCACGATCTCCTGGTTGGCGGGCGAGGCGGTGCCGACGACCGTGGCGCCGCGAGCCCGGGCCAGCTGCACCACGAACGCGCCGACCGCGCCGGAGGCGCCGTTCACCAGCAACGTCTCGCCCGACTTCACGGCCAGTTCGTCCAAGCCGGTACCGGCCGTGTTGGCGGCGACCGGGATGGCGGCGGCCTCGGCGAACGACAGCTCGGCCGGTTTGGCGACGAGTTGGGTGCCCAGCGCGTACTCCGCGTAGCCGCCGCCCTGAGCCCAGCCCAGCACCTCGTCGCCCGGCCGGAACCGGGCCTCGGGTCCGGCGGCGTCGACCACACCGGCGATCTCGAATCCGGCACGGCGGGGGAATCCGGGCGGACCGGGCATCAGTCCGGCGCGTATCTTCCAATCGGCCGGATTGACCCCGGCCGCCCGGATCGCCACCCGCACCCGGTCTCCGGTGGGGTCCGGAATCGGCACCTCCACCTGCGTCAACACCTCGGGCCCGCCCACTCGCTCGTACTGGATCGCTCGCATGCTGTGGTTCGACATGATTCGACCTTAGGAGACCGGCGACCGGCAGCCGGGCGCAGCGCCGCAGCGCACGTCACCCGGCGCGTTTCGCTCGTGGCGAACCGGGACTACTTGCTCTCAACCTTTGTTGAGGTCTTAATGTCGGTGGCCCGGGGTTGAATGAACCCGGCAGCGGAAGGAGATGCGGATGAGCATCGAATCGGTCGCGTGGAGTCAGCTGTACCGGCAGGCGCACGCACCCCAGCAGCGGCGCGGTCTGCGCCGGGAGACGGCCGCACGCATTCTGCGATTCGCGCGCCCGCATCGGGCTCAACTCATCGGCTTCCTGGTCTTCAGCATCGCCTCCGCGTTGCTCACGGTGGCCAATCCGGTGCTGGCGGGGCGAGTGGTCAACGACATCGTCGGCCATGCCGCACCGCGCTCGGTCCTCACCCTCGCCGCGGTGATCGCACTGGTCGCCGTGCTCGACGCGGGCCTGGGCATCGTGATCCGGTGGTTGTCCGCGCGGATCGGGGAGGGGTTGATTCTCGATCTGCGCACCGCGGTATTCGATCACGTGCAGAAGATGCCGGTCGCCTTCTTCACCCGCACCCGCACGGGAGCGCTGGTCAGCCGGCTCAACAACGACGTGATCGGTGCGCAGCGCGCGTTCAGCACGACCTTGTCCGGCGTGGTCACCAATATCGTGACGCTGCTGTTGACCGTGGCGGTGATGGTGCGGCTGTCCTGGCAGATCACACTGCTGGCCCTGATCCTGCTACCGCTGTTCATGTTTCCCGCGCGCAAGATGGGCACCCGGATCGCGAGCATCCAGCGTGAGGCCGCCCAGCTCAACGCCTCGATGAGCACGCAGATGACCGAGCGGTTCTCGGCACCCGGCGCCACCCTGGTGAAGCTGTTCGGACGGCCGGATCAGGAATCCACGGAATTCGCGGTGCGGGCCGGGCGGGTGCGCGATATCGGCGTCCGGACCGCGATGCTGCAGACGGTGTTCGTCACCGCGTTGACGCTCGTGTCCGCGCTGGCCGTGGCATTGGTCTACGGCCTCGGCGGCTGGTACGCACTGCGCGGACAGCTCGACGCCGGCGCCGTGGTCGCGCTGTCGCTGCTGCTGACCCGGCTCTACACCCCGCTGACGGCGCTGGCCAGTGCGCGGGTGGACATCATGTCGGCGCTGGTGAGCTTCGAGCGGGTCTTCGAAATTCTCGATCTGAAGCCGCTGATCCAGGATGCGCCGCATGCGGTGGCGGTTCCGGCGGGCCCGGTCTCGGTGGAATTCGACCGGGTGCGTTTCGGTTACCCGTCGGCCGACAAGGTCTCCCTCGCTTCGCTGGAGGATGTGTCGACGCTCGATCATCGCGGCGGCAGCGAGGTGCTGCACGAGATTTCGCTGCGCGCCGAGCCGGGGCGGATGATCGCCCTGGTCGGGTCCTCCGGCGCGGGCAAATCGACCATCGCCCAACTGGTTTCGCGGCTCTACGATGTGGACGGCGGCGCGGTCCGGCTGGGCGGCGTCGACGTGCGGGACCTGAGCACCCGCTCGATCCAGGACACGGTCGGACTCGTCACCCAGGACGGCCATCTGTTCCACGACAGCATCCGCGCCAATCTGCTGCTGGCCCGGCCCGAAGCGAGTGAGACCGAGCTGTGGGACGCGCTGGAGCGGGCGCGGTTGCGCACGGTGATCGACGGGCTGCCCGACGGTCTGGACACCGTGGTCGGCGAACGCGGATATCGGTTGTCCGGCGGTGAACGGCAGCGATTGACCATCGCCCGGCTGCTGCTCAAACAACCGCGGGTCGTCATCCTCGACGAGGCCACGGCGTCACTGGACTCCACCTCCGAGGCCGCGGTGCAGGAGGCCCTCACCGAGGCACTGGAGGGACGGACCGCCCTGGTCATCGCGCACCGGCTCTCGACCGTCCGGAACGCGGACGAGATCCTGGTGATCGAGGACGGCAGCATCGTCGAGCGGGGCAGTCATGCGCAGCTGCTCGCCGAACAGGGCCGGTACGCGGAGCTCTACCGCACCCAGTTCGCCGACGATACGGAAGTCGCTGCGGCATAAGGTCTCCGGCGTGGAGGTGCGGTTCGCACCTCCACGCCGGAATCCGTCCCTACAACTCCGCCGGGACGACAGCCGTACTGTCGTCGGCGGCCGCGGATCTCCGGGAGGTGCCGGCGGTCGACGGTCCCGCGATTTCCGCCGTATCGGAGCGATCCGCCGTACCCGGACGCGGCCCACCCGCGGTCCGGCTCAGGCCGACGAGGCCCAACGCGAGCACGCCCAGTCCCGCGCCGATCCAGCCCACCACCGAGTAGTCCGCGCCGGCGCCGATGGCGAGTCCACCCAGCCAGGGGCCGAGGGTGATGCCGATATTGAACGACATCACGTTGCCCGCCGCGCCGAGCGTTCCGGCGGCCGGGGCGAGGGCGAACACCCGGCTGTTCAGCACCGGATTGGTCCCGAAACCGAAGGCGCCCAGCAGGAACGACACCACGACGACCGCCGCCCCATAGTGCGCGGTCAGCGCGAGTATCACCGAGGCGAGCACCAGACCCGAGATACCGACGGTGAGGCTGCGCAGCGGATGTGCGTCCGCGGTGCGTCCGCCGATCACGATGCCGGCGAACGAGCCGAGGCCGTAGACACCCAGCACCACCGGCACCCAATTCGCACCGATCCCGGTCGTCTCGGTGAGCAAAGCGCCGAGGTATCCGAAGGTGACCAGCAGCGCGGCGGTGGCCGTCACGGTGGTGGCGTACAGCAGTGCCACCGGACGGGTGGCCAAGGCGCGCAATTCCTTTCGCACCGGCGGCGCCTGCTCGGCGCGCTGTTCGGGCACCGCGATCGCCACCGCGACCATCACCAGCGCGCATCCGGCCGCCACCGTCCAGAACGCGGCCCGCCAGCCCAGATGCTGACCGATGAAGGTGCCCGCGGGGAGTCCGAGAATGGTGGCGATGGTCAGGCCGCCCGCGACGACGCTCATCGCCCGCCCGCGCGCTGTCGGCGGTACCGACCCGACCGCGGTCGCCGCGGCCGCCGACCAGAATCCCGCGTATACGAAGGCGCCGACGACGCGGGTGCCGACGAGAACGCCGTAGTCGGAGGTCAGCGCCGCGACGACGTGTGTGGCGAGGAAGGCGAGCAGTGCGGTGCGCCGCGACCAGCGCGCCGTGAGGACGGCGAGTATCGGCGCGCCCACCAGCATGCCGACGGCGAAGGCCGAAATCAGCAGTCCGGCTTGCGGAACGGTGACACCGAGATCGGAGGCCATTCCCGTGAGCAGGCCGGACAACATCATCTCCGAGGTGCCCTGCGCGAATATCGCCAGGCCCAATATGTATACCGCCGAGGGCATTTCGTTTCCCTTCTTATTTTGGATCATTCAGTTCAAAATGCGGGCATGCGTAGCCGCGACTCACCGCCGGAACATGTGACGGACCGTCCCGGCCGGTCGATCAGAGGCAGCGCAGGGCGACCTCCGCGATACCGGCCAACGCGTCCCGGGAGGCGCCGCCGCGCGCCGCGACCCGCATACCGCCGATGGTGGCGACGACGAATTGGGCCAGATCGGACGGATCGGCTCCTTCGTCGACCTCGCCCGACGCCTGCCCGGCGCGAATCACGCCGACCAGCGCGGACATCCGACGATCCAGATCGGCACGCAGCATCGCGGCGACCTCGGGATCGCGGGGGCCCATCTCGACTGTCGTGTTCACGACCAGACATCCCAGCGGATCGCCCTCGGGCGCATCCACCACACGCCGCAGCAGCGCCTCGATCTTGTCGCGCACCGAACCGGGACCGTCGAGCAATTCGAACGTATCCGCGTTCTTGAACTCCATGTAATGCCGCAGCGCACGCTCGAACAGGTCATGCTTGCTGGTGAAGGTGTTGTAGATACTCGAGCGGCCCAGACCGGTGGCCGCACAGAGGTCCTGGGTGGACGTGCCCTCGTAACCGGCGCTCCAGAAAGCGCGCATGGCCGCGTCCACCGCCCCTGGTTCGTCGAACTGCTTGGGTCGTGCCATGCGGTCAGGCTAACACGTTTTGGATATATCAGTTCAAAATCGGGGGGAGAGAAGCGGCGAGCGTTCGATCCGACGCCCGCCGCTCGATCAGAATTCGCCGGCCACCGCCAGAACGGTGCGGCCCGAGTGGTGGCCGGCGCGGATGGCATGCAGCACCGCCTCGGCCTCGGTGATCGGCGCGATATTCTCCAGCGTCGACAGATGCCGGGGCTTCAGGTCCTTGCCGAGCCGGGCCCACAGCGCGCGCCGCTGGTCGATCGGGAAGTTCACCGAATCGATGCCGAGCAGGCCGACTCCACGCAGGATGAACGGCATGACGGTGGTGGGCAGTTCGGTCCCGCCGGTCAGGCCGCTGACGGCCACCGACCCGCCGTACCGGACGGTGCTGAGGATGTGGGCGAGTGATTTACCACCGACGCTGTCCACCGCGCCGGCCCACTGCGCCTTACCCAGCGGGCGAGGCTTCGCGTCCGGATCCTCGGGCAGGCGGCCGATCACCGCGGCCGCACCGAGGGTGGACAGCAGTTCGCCCGCATCGGTCTTTCCGGTAGAGGCGGTGACCTCGTAGCCGAGGCCGGACAGGATGTCCACCGCGACACTGCCGACGCCGCCGGTCGCACCGGTCACCAGCACCGGCCCGTCACCCGGGGCCAGTCCGCGGTCGAGCAGTGCCTGCACGCTCATGGCCGCGGTGAATCCGGCGGTGCCGAGGGCCGCTGCCTCGCGCGGGCTCAGGCCCTCCAGCTTGACCACCCATTCGGCGGGTACGCGCGCGTATTCGGCGAAGCCGCCGTTGTGCGCGACACCGATCTCGTAACCGTGCGCGATCACGAGATCACCCGCCGTGAAGGCGGCATCCTCGGAGGCCACCACCTCGCCGGTCAGGTCGATGCCGGGGATGATCGGGTAATTGCGCACCACGCCGCCGCGCGGAGTGATCGCCAGCCCGTCCTTGAAGTTCGCACTCGAATAGTGCACCTTGATCGTCACCGTGCCCGGCCCGAGGAAGTCCTCGCCCACCTCCTCGCGGGCCAGTACCACGCCGTCGTCGGTCTCGTGCGCAACCATCGCCTGGAACTGCATGCGTCCGAGCATAGGAGGGCGGACGCCTCGCGGCTACGACCGACTTGCGGCCGCACCCCGTTCGGCGCGGAGGTGATCAATGCCCGAATGCGGCGACCCCTACCGGACCGACACCGACGCACACATCCAAACCGGAAGTACGAGAACCGATTCGCAGCACCTCACCGCTGCCGACCACATGGACGAACACCGTGTGGACACCCGCACGCACGGGCGCCACCACCGTCTCGCCGTGTTCCATCGCCATGGTGAGGCGGCCGTCCCGATTCGCGAAATAGTTGATCTGCGCGGTCCACCCGTGCTCGATCATGGGCCCGTCCAGCCACAGCGCCACCGGGTCGGAGCCGTCGATGCGGTATCCGCAGCCGGGTTCGGGACCGGCGAGAATGCGGCGATTCCACCAGACCGAGGCATCGACGAGTTTGCCTTCGTCGGTGATCATCCGCAGGTGCGGTGTGGACGTGCCGAAAGCACCGTCCGGGGCGATCGGGCCCAGCACCTGGGCGATGAGATTCTGCGGATAGGTCATCGGCGTCAGCACACCCCACGGCACCTCCTGTTCCAGCAGCGGTGCGCCGTCCCGATCCGCGAAGGCCGCACGGGCATTCGTGAGATAGGTGCGCGTGGGGGAGATTTCCCACGAGCGCGCGAACGAGACGGTCGTGTAGACGCTGCTCACCACGAAGGCCGCTGTCAGCACGATCGCGACTGCTCGAGAAGCAATCACCGCACCGGGTGATTTCGGCCCGATCGCGGCCGGGTGCCGGCTCGTTGTTCGCGGCCGCGCAGCAAGCAGCAGAGCGGTCGCCGCTGCCAGCACCACCGCCACGTCGGCCAGATAGCGCAGCGACTGCATGAGTTCGGCGGCGGTATTGGGGCCACCGCGGATCAGCACGATCGGAAGCGCAACGGCGAGAACGTATCCCGCGATCAGGATCCACACCGGTAGCACGCGACGGCGCAGTCGCAGTGTCACCAGGACCACCGCGGCGAGGATCAGCCAGGCGGGCACCACGGTCCACCCCGGCGGCGTGGCCCACGGTGTCGACGGCAGCCAGCGCGCCCAGACCCATGGCCCGCCCAGCAGGGTCGGGACGATCCCCAAGGAAGTGGCGCTGTGCAGAAGTCGCCGCGCCCCGGCCAGGCTGGTGTCGACCGCGATGTGGTCGGCGACGGTGAGATAGGCCGCGCCCCAGCCCGCCAGGATCAACGCCGAACCGGCCCACAGCGCCGCGCCCGTGCGCGCCACGTCGCGAATCGACGCCCACCCGCTCGGGCCACCACGATCGCCCGCCCGCGCTGGGTCCTCGGGAAGTGCGCTGGCCGCACCGGGGTCCGATTCCGCCTCGCCCGCAGGCGAATCCGCATCGACGGTGCGGGCGCCGACGATATAGCGCTCCAGCACCGCGACAGCGAACGCGACGAACGGCACCACCACCGCTTTTTCGAAGAACAACAGCCCCACGATCAGCACCAGCACACCGGAGATCGCATACCGGCCCCGGCCGGTGCTCACCAGCAGCACCGCATCCGCGATCACCCATGCCAGCGCGAACTGTAGCGGCAGCGCATTGAGCGAAGCCGCCCACCAGGCGAAGGACGGAAGGGTCAGCGGACAGAACAGATAACCGATCAAGGGAATCAGCACGGCCCAGCGGACCGCCCCGGCTCGCCGTGGGACCAGTACCAGCAGCATGCGCAGCACCGCGACCGAGGCCGCGAGCTGCAGCAGCAGCATGGTCACCACCGGCCCTGCCCATTGCAGCGGCGCGATCCGGGTCACCAGCCACGCGGTGGCGAAGGCCAGCGGCATGAAGTGGCCGTCGTGGTCGTAGAGCAGTAGGTCGGCGGACCAGAGCGGATAGCGGTCGGCGCGGCCCACCAGGATGAGATCGTCCCAGTAGAAATAGCCGCGCCCGGCCACCCAGCCGCGCAACCCGATCTGCGCGAGGATCAGCAGTACCGCCACCAGCAGTACGGGACGACGGGTCACCGCGCGCAGACCGGCGAAACCCGCAGTACGGCGGAGTCCCGAGAATCCGCCGGATGGGCCGCGTGGCACCGCGGGCGCCGATCCGAGGCGGTCTGCGGCCGACGAGCCGCGCGGGGCGAGCTCCGTCGTGCTGTCGATCCGAATGCCGGACGAGGCGATCTCCGCGCGACCTCCGCGCACCTCGCCACGCCGCCGCGCCGACCACACCGGGACCGGCGCCCACCCGCGTGCGAAGCCGGGCGCCGAGAACATGGCACCCCACCCTAGTGGCCCGCGACCGGGTTCGCTCGTGGCGACGGCTCAGTCCCTCACTCGAAGACGGGGGCGCGCTTGCCGAGGAATGCCGCGATGCCCTCGGTGCCGTCGGGCGAATCGGCGCAGGCGGAGATGAACGCCGCCTCGCGCGCGGTCTGCTCCTCGAGCGTGTGCGAGGAGCTCACCAGCAGCAGCTTCTTGACGCTGGCATTCGAATGCCGGGGGCCCGCCGCGAATTCCGCGACCAGTTCGTCCACGGCGGCGGCGAGTTCGGCGTCCGGCACCACGCGATGCACGAGATTCCACTCCAGCGCCTCGGCCGCCGTCAGGGTGCGGTTGGTGAGCATCAGTTCCTGCGTGCGGCGCAGGCCGATCAGGCGCGGCAGATAGTAGGAGGCGCCGCCGTCGGGACTCAGCCCGGCGCGGGTATAGGCCATGGTGAACGCCGCCGATTCGCCCGCGAGTACCAGATCACCGGCCATCGCCAGACTGAATCCGGCGCCCGCGGCGACACCGTTCACCGCCACGACCAGCAGGGCATCCATCCGGGCGAACGACGAGAGCGCCTCGTGCAGGTCGTCGGCCAGGCCCTTCACGTAGTGGCCGGCGCCGCCGCCCTGGGCAGCCATGGCCTTGAGGTCGCCGCCGGCGGAGAAGAACCTGCCCGCACCGGTCAGCACGACCACCTTCAGCGCGGGATCGTCCACACACTGTCCCGCGATATCGGCCAGTTCCCGGCCGAGGACGTGGTCGATACCGTTCGCGGCCTTCGGCCGGTTCAGGGTGATCCGGGCGACGGGGCCGGTGCGCTCGAAAGTGATCGTCTCGTACTCGCTCATGGGCTGCCTTTCGGTCGAGTCTGCGGGCCCAGCATGACAAACGGCCGCACCGCGTGCGACGCCGCCACCACCGAGACATATCCGGCAGCCGGGCACGGAAACGCGGAGGCCCGGGCTGTTGCGGGACTCGGGCTATTGCGGGACGAGTTCGAGTCGCACCCCGAGCAGCCGGACCGGCCGATCGAGTTCGAAGCGGTCGACGATCTCGAGTGCGACCGCGGTGATCGTCTCGGCATCGATCGTCGGTTCGGGCAGCTTCTTCTGCTTGGTGCGGGTGTAGAAGGTGTTGGTACGCACCGTGACCCCCACCCGGGTGCCGATCCGGCCGGCCGCGGCCATCTCCTCCGCGACCTCGCGGGCCAGCCGCGCCACCTGGGCGCGAATCTCCTCGCGATCGGTCAGATCATGCGGGAAGGTCTCGGATTTGCTGCGGCCCACCGGAATTCGCGGCTCGGTCACCACATCGGTATCGCCGGCGCCGTGGCCGAGCACCCAGAGATACGGACCGGTGGCCGGACCGAATTCGGCGGCGAGGACATTTCGGTCGGCGGCCGCGAGCTGGGCGACGGTGTCGATGCCCAGGGCCGACATTCGCTGCGCGATGCGAGTGCCGATACCCCACAGCGCGCTGGTCGGGCGGTGCGCCATGAGTTCGTTCCAGTTCTCGGCGGTGAGCCGGAAGATTCCCGCACCGGGCTCGGTCCGCGGCGCCACCGCTGCCTCCCCTTCCGAATGCTCCGGTCCCGCAACCTCGTCAGCAGCCGTACCCTCGACCTCGGTGTCGGTGCTGTCCGCGACCTTCGCGTCCGTTCCTTTGCCGACGCTCTTCGCGAATCCGGTCGCCAGTTTCGCGCGCAATTTGTTGTCGCCGATACCTATCGAACACGTGAGGTTCAATTCCGCTATCGCGCTGCGGATTTCGCGTGCGAGCGATTCGGGATCGTCGGTGTCGGCGGCGAGGAAGGCCTCGTCCCAGCCCAGCACCTCGACCCGCACCGGGAACCGCCGCAGCACCTCCATGACTTCGTCGGACGCCTCCTCGTAGGTGGTCATGTCCAGGGGCAGGAACACCCCGTCCGGACATTTGCGGACCGCGGTGCGCAGCGGCATTCCCGCCCGCACGCCGAAGGCACGCGCCGGATACGACGCGCAGGTGACCACCTTGCGCGGTTCGTTCGGATCTCCGTTGCCGCCGACGATCACCGGCTGCCCACGCAGCTCGGGATGGCGGCGGAACTCCACCGCCGCCTGGAATTGGTCGAGGTCGACATGCAACAGCCACCTGGCCACGAGACCGTTCTTACCGCACGGCACCGACAGCCGGTGGGACTTCGCAGGTAGTGCCTTGCGCCGACGCCGAAACAGAACTAAATTCTGGGTATGAAGATTCGAGATCGGTTGCTGCTGGCGGCCGAGCGGCAGTTCGCCGAGCACGGGACGCTCGACGCGACGCTGAGCCGGATCAGGGCCGACGCGGGAGCGAGCGTCGGCGCGCTGTACCACCACTTCCCGGACAAGGCCGATCTGTACCGCCAGGTGTGGGCCAATGCGCTGGCCGACTACCAGCGCACTTTCTGGGCGAGCATCGCCGACAGCACCGACGCCGAGAGCGGAGTCACCGCCGGAGTTACCGAGCATCTGCGCTGGGTCACCGAAAACCAGTACCGCGCAACAATTCTCATGTCACCGCGGCCCCCCGGAGTACGCGACAGCGACAGCAATCGGGAATTCCTCACCTCCGTCGCGCGCTGGTGGCGCACCCACGCCCGCTACGGCACAGTCCGAGACCTGGAATTCGACCTGCTGTACGCGCTGTGGCTGGGCCCGGCGCAGGAGTACTCGCGGCAGTGGGTGAGCGGCAGCATCCGCACCGCGCCGACCGATGTCGCCACGGATTTGGCCGCGGCGGCGTGGAAGTCGTTGCGTAACAACTGACAACTCCGACAAGCAGAGGACAGTGCAGATGGACGAGGTTACCGCGTCACCACCGCGACCGGCTGGTGTATCGACCGACAAGCTCACCGTGGAGCAGGCCCGCGCGGTGCTGGCCGCGCAGCCGTTCGCGCAGCACGTCGGCACCGAGATCACCGAGTTCGAGGGCGGTGCGGCCACTTTGGTGATCGACGTGGGTCCCGAGCACGCTCAGCAGTTCGGTTTCGTGCACGGCGGGGTGATGGCCTATCTGGCCGACAACGCGCTCACCTTCGCCGCCGGATCCGCGCTGGGCCCGAACGTACTGACCGGCGGCTTCACCGTCACCTACCTGCGCCCCGCGCGGGGCGGGCGGCTTCGCGCGCACGCGACGGTCACCGACGCCACCCGCCGCCAAGCCGTCACCCGCTGCGAGATCTATTGCGACAGCGATGGTTCCAGCACGATATGTGCCGTCGCGCAGGGCACGGTGCGCGTGGTCGAGCGAGCTCTGCCCACCAACGGATCACGTGAGCCGTAGGCGGGGATTACCGCGGGCGCACCGGCGGGGAACCCTTACGCCGCCGCACCGCACGTAGGATTTCGGCATCACGACCATGAGGATGTGCCGATGACCGAATCCCCGGACCGCCGCCCGGACATCGCCCGTGACCGGCCGGCCCCCACGGTACGCATCACCGACCACGAACGCGCCCAGGTCGAGCGGCTGCTGCGACTGGCTCTGAACGACGGCTCCCTCGATCTCGCCGAGCTCGACCGGCGCCTGGCCGTCGCCTACGCGGCGGACACCCGTGAGGAACTCGCCGCGGTCACCGCCGATCTGCCCGTGGCGGCCGCGCGCGAACCCCTGGTGCTGAGCACCGTCAGTGGTTCGCTACGCAAGGACGGCCAGTGGATCGTGCCCGCCGAGATCACCGTCTCCGCCGCCTCCGGTTCGGTGCGCCTGGACTTCACCGAGGCGATCTGCCCGCACGCCGTCGTGGACATGCACGTCGGAATCGCCTCCGGCAGTCTGCGATTGACCGTCCCGCGCGGCTGGCAGGTGGATCTGGACCGGGTGTCCTTCGTCAGCGGGAAGGCGAAGAACCGGGTGACCGAACCGCCGCTGCCGGGCTGTCCGACACTGCGCGTCGACGGATCGATCACCTCGGGCTCGATCCGCGTCCGCTACCCGAAACCACCCCGCCGCTCCTTCTGGGCTCGGTTGCTGCGCCGCCCTCGCCGGTGACCGAGCACGGCGAGCGGCAGACCGAAACACGGCGAGGGGCCGTTCACCCCGAAAGGTGAACGGCCCCTCGACTCGTAACAGCCGGTCGTCCGGATCAGGCGCTCGCGGCGAACGCCTGGTAGGCCGGTTCGGTGACCGGTTCGATGGCGTAGGCCAGGATGTCGGCCACGTCGGCGACGGGGCGGACGTCCAGGGCGGCCAGCACCTCGGCGGGGACCTCGTCCAGGTCCGGCTCGTTGCGGGCCGGGATGAACACGGTCTTCAGGCCGGCACGCTGGGCGGCGAGCAGCTTCTGCTTCACACCGCCGATCGGCAGCACCCGTCCGTTCAGCGTGACCTCACCGGTCATGCCGACATCCCCGCGCACCTGCCGGCCCAGGGCCAGCGACACCAGGGCGGTGACCATGGTGACACCCGCGGACGGACCGTCCTTGGGCACCGCACCGGCCGGGAAGTGGATGTGGATGTTGCGATCCAGCACCTTCGGCTCGATGCCGATCTCTTCCAGGTGCGAGCGCACATAGGTCAGTGCGATCTGCGCGGATTCCTTCATGACGTCACCCAGCTGACCGGTCAGGGTCAGCGAGCGTTCGCCCTCGGCGGCATTGGCCTCGATGTAGAGGACGTCGCCACCCGCACCGGTGACTGCCAAGCCGGTCGCCACGCCGGGGACCGAGGTGCGTTCCACCGAATCGGGGGTGAAGCGCGGACGGCCCAGGTAGTCCTTCAGATCACCGAGACCGATCACCAGCGACTCGGAACCGCCTGCGACACCGGGCTTTTCGCCGTAGCCGAGGGCGGGATCGTAGCTCAGGTCGAGCACCGTGGCATCCGAATCATCGTCCGCCGCAACCGTCTGCGCGGCGATCTCGTCCTGCGACAACCGTGTCGCGGCCTTGCGCAAGGCCTTCGCGAGCAGTCGCTCCAACTGGCGCACACCGGCTTCCCGGGTGTAGTTGGCGGCGATCTCCCGCAGGGCCTCGTCGGTGAACGACACCTCCTCGGCGGTCAGCGCATTCCGTTCCAGCTGCCGCGGCACCAGGAAGTCGCGGGCGATGGCCACCTTGTCGTCCTCGGTGTACCCGTCGACCGTGATCAGCTCCATGCGGTCCAGCAGCGGGCCGGGAATGGTCTCCATGACATTCGCGGTCGCGATGAACAGCACATCGGACAGATCCAGGTCCAGATCCAGGTAGTGGTCGCGGAAGGTGTGGTTCTGCGCCGGATCCAGCACCTCGAGCAGCGCGGCCGCCGGATCACCCCGGAAGTCGGAGCCGACCTTGTCGATCTCGTCCAGCAGGACAACGGGATTCATCGAACCCGCCTCCTTGATGGCACGCACGATCCGGCCCGGCAGGGCGCCGACATAGGTCCGCCGGTGACCGCGGATCTCGGCCTCGTCGCGCACACCGCCCAGGGCGACGCGCACGAACTTGCGGCCCAGGGCCCGCGCCACACTCTCACCCAGCGAGGTCTTACCGACACCGGGAGGTCCGGCCAGCACCATCACGGCACCGGAGCCACGACCGCCGACGACCTCCAGGCCACGTGCGGCCCGGCGGGCGCGCACGGCCAGGTATTCGACCATACGGTCCTTGACCTCTTCCAGACCGTGGTGGTCGGCGTCGAGTACCGCGCGGGCCGCCGAAACATCGGTGCTGTCGGTGGTTTTCACCGCCCACGGCAGATCCAGGACGGTATCCAGCCAGATGCGGATCCAGCCCGATTCCGGACTTTGATCGCTGCTGCGCTCGAGCCGGTCGACCTCGCGCAGCGCGGCCTCGCGGACGTTGTCGGGCAGCTCGGCGGTCTCCACCCGGGTGCGGTAGTCGTCCGCGCCGTCGGGCTCGCCGTCGCCCAGTTCCTTGCGAATCGCGTTGAGCTGCTGACGCAGCAGGAATTCCCGCTGCGACTTCTCGACGCCCTCGCGCACATCCTCACTGATCTTCTCGGTGACCTCGACCTCGGCGATATGGTCCTTGGTCCACCCGATCAGCCGGGTCAGCCGCTCGGCGACATCGGGAGTGCCGAGCAGTTCGCGCTTCTGCTCATCGGTCAGATACGGCGCGTAGCCGGCGGTGTCGGCCAGGGCCGACGGATCGGTCAGCCGGTTGACCACGTCGATGACCTGCCAGGCCTCGCGACGCTGCAGCACCGACACGACCAACTGCTTGTATTCGGCGGCCAGTTCCTTCGTGTGCGCATCGGGTGCGGGGGTGTCGACCGGTTCGGCCTCCACCCACAGCGCGGCGCCCGGACCGGTGACTCCGTGCCCGATCCTCGCCCGCTGCTCGGCCTTCAGCACCGCGGCAGCGGCGCCACCGCGCATCCGGCCGACCTGTTCGATGGTCGCGATCACACCGTAGGCGGCGTAGCCCTCGTCCAGACGCGGTGCGAGCAGCACGGAGTCCGACTTCGCGGCCCGTGCGGCGTCGATGGCGGCCTGTGCGGATTCGTCGAGCTCGATGGGGACGACCATGCCCGGCAACACGACCGGATCGGTCAGAAACAGCACCGGCAGACGCTGTGGAGTACTCACAGATTCAGCCCCTTCCAAAGCATGCCCCGGATCCTGTGTTTCTTCGCCTCCAGGGTTGAGCGCTACCTACTCAACTACAGGGTGTGCCGAGTTGTTCCGACCCCTTGTTCACCGGCAGCGAACGAGGCGTGACCGGCGCCGGCCGCATCCGGGCCGACCTCGAGCGAAGGTCATTCGCGGGGGAGCCGGTGATTTAAACTCGACCGCGTGGCGATTCCCTCCCCGTCCGAACCGGCCCCGATCGGGGGCCGGCAGGCGCGGTGGCAAACGCACAACGACAATCGGCGGGGGCGGATCGTCGGGGCGTTGATCCAACTGCTGGAGGAGTCCGGCGGCGGCGAGATCTCGATGCAACAGATCGCGAAGCGGTCCGGATTGGCGAAATCCGTGGTCTATCGCCAGTTTTCGGGGCGCGACGAACTGGATCGGCGGGCTCGGAGCGTGATCGCCGAGCAGTTCGTCGATACCGTCGACGCGGCGCTGGACATCTGGGACGGATCGATTCATCGGATCCTGCATCGCACGGTCGCCGCGGTCGCGGACTGGCTCACCGAGCATGCGCGGCTGTACGACTTCGCACGCAGCGGGCCGGCGATGGGCGACCCCGACGATGTGGACGCGCTCAGCAGTATCAAGGCCACCATCGCGGCGCGGACCCGGCTGCTCGTGTCGAGCCTGGCGGGGGTGATCGGGGTGGTCGACGAGGCCACGGCCGACACGATGACCTTCGCCATCGTGTCGATGACCGAGGCGACCGTCGGCCGCTGGGCCCGCGATCCGGACCCCCTGCTGAGCCGCGAACAGCTGATCTCCGAGGTCGCCGGCTACGCCTGGAGCGTGCTCGACGGCGCGGCCCGCGCCCACGGGTTGACCCTGGACCCCGAACTGCCGCTGATCGAACTCATCAACGCACTGGCCGAGGGAGTCGACGACATCCCCTGATCGGGCGCACCGAGTTTCGGCCGGTCAGGCCGCCAACCAGCCGACGAGAGAACCGACCACGGGCAGCCGCTCCGCCACCGCGGTCGCAGCGTTCCGCCGCTCGGGCTCACCGCGATACCTCGACGTATCACCGTCGACGTGCAGCAGTGTCCACAGCTTGCGCGTCACCGGATTCATCAAGCCGAGTTCGTCGGCGAGTTTGCGCATATCGCCGAAGTAGCCGGATAGGATCCGGCGCGAATTCGGGGACCGCCAGAAGGCGTCCTCGATCACCTCGCGTGGAATGTCGAATTCCTTCGCGAACGAGCGCGGTGGCGCCATGATCTCACCGGCCAGCCAGCGCATCGTGATCGGAAAAGCCAACGCGCACATCGCCTTACCGAACGGACTCATCCGCTCGATATGCGCCTTCAAGAACTCACCGGCGAAGGAGATGTGCCGGGCTTCCTCGGCGATGTGGATCTGCATGGTGCGCAGCACCGCCGGGGGCATCGACTCGCCCTCCCGGATGATCGCCTTCTGATAGTGGTCGATCGGCTCCTCACCACCGAGGATGCCGATGAACAGAATGGCGTGCGCGTAGCCGCCGGCCACGCCGATGAAAGGCGACAACGCGCGGAACAGCGGCCGCATCCCCGGGACGTCCACGCCGATCCGGTTGATCAACTCCTGGAACATCTGGATGTGGTTGCACTCTTCGGTCATCTCGTGCAGGCAGTAACGAAACTCCGGAGATCCGTTGGGGAGCTTCATGATGTACTGCATCATGCCGCGGATGAGGATGCTCTCGAAGGCGGCGCCGACCTTGATCACGTTGGCCGTGCGCCACTTTCCGATCTCGATCCTGCGCTCCAGCGGCAACGACTTGTACCAGTCGGTTCCGCCGAGCGGGTCGAGCTCCGGCGACAGCACCCATCTCGGATCGTCGGGATCGATCGCCAATTCCGGCGAATCCCAATCGATATCGAGATAGGGGTCGAAATTGCGATGGACCGACCCCTCGGACAGGATCGCCAGCATCTCCCGGTAGTCCGGGCCGAATATGTCGGTACGAATGGATTTCGACAGCGTCATCGATGTCTCCTCTGCTCCGCGGAACCCCCGCACCCGGTCGGCCCGGCGAGCGGGCTTCGCAGTGTGGCTCATCGGGCCTCCTAGCTCCCGGCCCCGAGGCTCGGCCCCGGCGGCGGTCGACACCCAGCAGGTGTGATCCTTCGAGGATATATGGGACTCGTAGTCCCACACAATCCCCGGAGCCCGGCGATTCGGACGGCGCCCGCGACCGCACCCTCCCGCAACTCCGGCCGAAACCGCGATGTCGATGCGATACTCGACCGGATTCGCCGCGCATCCGACATTGCGCTACCGCGCGGGGCCCGCGGGTCCGCCCGCCCGATCCACGAGGAGTAGCCCGACATGCTGGCCGCACGCCTTCACCTGGGACCGCAACGCCGACTGGAACTCGACGATGTGCCGACTCCGGAACCGGGTCCCGACCACGTCCTGATCAAGGTCGAAGCGGCGGGTGTCTGCCTGTCCGATGTCCATCTGATCGACGGGACGCTGACCCCGGTGATGCTCGCCGGTGACGTGGTGACGCTCGGCCACGAGGTCGCGGGCACGGTCCACACTCTCGGACCGGGTGTGACCGGCGCGAAGGTGGGGGACCGGGTGCTGCTGCAGGCGGGTGAACTGCGCGACGGCGCGGTGTTCACCCGTGGTGTCGACTACGACGGCGGGTGGGCGGAGTACACCCTGGCCCGGGTCGACACCCTGGTTCCCATTCCCGACGATCTGCCCTTCGAACAGGCCTGCTTCATCCCGGACGCGGTCTCCACGCCGTGGGCCGCGATCACGGCGACCGCTCAGGTGCGGCCCGCCGAACCGGTCGGCGTGTGGGGTGTGGGCGGTCTCGGCGCGCACGGGGTGCAATTGCTGCGCATGGTCGGCGCGGCGCCCATCGTGGCGGTGGATCCGCTGCCCGCGGCGCGGGAACGGGCGCTCGGTTTCGGTGCGGATCTGGCCTTCGATCCGGCCGATCCCGAACTGCGGTCGCGGATCTTCGCCGCGACCGGCGGCGCCGGTTTGGCGGCCGCCTTCGATTTCGCCGGAGTGGCGGCGGTGCGCGAACAGGCCGTCACCTGCCTGGGGCCAGGCGGGCGGCTGGTGCTGGTCGGCCTCACCGACAAGCCGATCACGATCACCGGGGGTATCGGCTTCAGCTTCTTCCAGCAGCAATTGCGCGGACACTACGGATCGCAGCCCGAACATGTCACCGAACTGGTGGGGCTGCGGCGGCTGCATCGTCTCGATCTCGCCCGTTCGGTCAGCGCGGTGCTGCCGCTCTCGGAAGCCCCGGCCGCGGTGCGGGCACTGGAATCCAAAGAGGGCAATCCGATTCGGCTCGTCCTGCGCCCCTGAACCGGGTGCGTTTGCCCCGCCGACCAGGGAAAGTGCCGCCCCGCCGCATTGACACCGTCTGGCCCCGGTGAGAATGTGGGGTCCCAGTCAACTCGCAAGTCCGCACGGCGCAAGGGGGATCCACGATGGCGGTAGTCGCCGGCGGTGTGTTCATCGACTGGGAACAACTGACCGGACAGTCCAAATTCGTCGTGGACCTGATCACCTTCCCGATCTTCAGCGCGGTGGCCGGCTGGCTCACCAACTGGACCGGTGTGCTCATGTTGTTCTGGCCGTTGCAATTTCGCGGCGTCCGGATTCCGGGACTGAAGGTGCTGTATCCCTATTTCCCACGCCGGGTGCAGGTGCTGCCGACGTTCTCCGGCGACGGTGAGCGACTCGGCTTCCAGGGCTTCATTCCCGCCCGCGCGGAGAAGATGGCCAGCATCTGCGTGGATATGGCGATCATGCGGATCGGCAGCCCGCGCGATTTCATCCACGAATTGGACCTGGAAGGTATCGCCGACTACATCGCCGACCGCGCACACGAACAGTTGCAGCAGATCGTCGACGATGTGATGTACCGGGAGAATCCGGAACTGTGGCGGGCCGTGCCGCGGCCGGCGAAACAGATTCTCTATCAGCGCATCGACCGTGAACTGCCGAAACTGTGCCGGCGCGGTTTCGAGCAACTCGGCGACAATGTCGACCAGCTCATCGATATCAAGAGTTTCGTCATCCGCTATCTACAGGCCAATCCGGAGATCCTCAAGGATCTGACCACCACCATCGCCGCGCCGGAGCTGCGGTTCATGGTGCGGATCGGGTTGCTCGGCGCCCCGTTCGGTGTGCTGCTGGCGCTGTATATGCATGTCCATCACGACATTCCGGTGCTCGGGTGGATCCCGGGCTGGCTGGTGGTCCTGGCCGCGGCCGCCACCATCGGCGTGCTGGTGAACATGATCGCCATCAAGATGGTGTTCGAACCCGGCGATCCGCAGCCGCGCTACAAATACCTCTGGCGGCAGGCGCTGCTGGCCAAGCGGCAACCGCAGGCCGCCGACGACCTCGCCCAGATTCTGGCCTACCAGGTGCTGACCCTGCCGAATCTGGCGGCCGAACTGCTGGACGGTCCCAACGGGGACAAGACCCGCCAGTTGGTGGAACATCTGATCGCCGACGAGATCCGCACCCAACTGGGACCCACGCGCTCGGTGGTACGCGCGGCCTTCGGTGCGCGGCAGTTCGACAATCTGCAGGTCGGCGCGGCCGGGGCCGCGGTGAGCCTGGCGCCGAGTCTGGTGCAGGACGAGGCCTTCGCCCTGGACCAGGCCAAGAAGATCGACGAATTCGCGGCGCGCAAGCTCAAACAGCTCACGCCGGGCGAGTTCATGGAGATGTTCTACGCCTCGGTCGAACAGGACGCCTGGCTGTTGTATCTGCACGGCGCGGCACTGGGCCTGGTGGTGGGTGCGGTGCACCTGCTGATCTTCGGTTGGTGAAAAATACAAGCACGCGTGCTTGCATTTTTTTAGGGGCGTTGCCATGCTTTCGGTCATGGCTGACCTAGAGGCGCTGCTCGACGACTTCGAGGCCGAATGCGCGGACCTGGACCGTCTCGTCGCGCCGCTGGATCCGGCAGGCTGGACGCGGGAGACGCCCGCCCCGGGCTGGACCATCGCACACCAGATCGCCCACCTGACCTGGACCGACGAGGTATCGACGATCGCGGCCACCGATGCCGCGGCGTTCGCCGAGCTGCTGCGCGAGGCGACCGCCACGATCGCCACGTTCGTCGACGACGCGGCCGCCGAGGTGGCGCGCACACCGGCGCCGGAACTGCTCGAGCGGTGGCGTCGCGGCCGGGCCGGTTTGGCGCAGGCGCTGCGCGCGGTGCCCGCCGGCACGAAGTTGCCCTGGTTCGGACCGCCGATGAGCCCGATGTCGATGGTGAGCGCACGGTTGATGGAGACCTGGGCGCACGGCCAGGATGTCGCCGATGCGCTGGGCGCGGAACGGACGCCGACGGCGCGACTGCGCAATATCGCCCATATCGGCGTGCGGACTCGCGATTTCGCCTACACCGTGCACGGTCGCCAGGCACCCGCGGAACCGTTCCGAGTCGAGCTCACCGCACCGGACGGGTCGGTCTGGAGCTGGGGCCCGGAGGATGCCGCGCAGCGCGTGAGCGGGTCGGCGTCGGACTTCTGCCTGCTGGTGACGCAGCGCCGGCATCGTGACGATCTCCCGCTGGTGGCCACTGGAAGCGACGCCGCGGAATGGTTGACGATCGCGCAGGCCTTCGCCGGACCCCCGGGATCGGGGCGCGAAGTGGGCCAGTTCGCCTGAAGATGTGCGCCTGAAGACTTGCGCCTGAAGAACTTCGGATAGAGCGGGCGAGCGCCGACTCAGGGTGCGACGTGCTTGTGGCCGACCGGACGCCGTTGGCCGGAGGACTTCGAGATCGCATCTCGAAGTTGACGCTCGCCAGCTTTGTCGGGTTACCCGGCGTCGTTCCGGCGCAAACCTGCGCGGCCGTCGGCCGTAGGCGGCGCATCGGCGCCCTCCGGACGATGTGAACAGCGGTTTTCACGCCGCTTCGCCCGCTGTTGTGATCTTGACCGCAGGGCCTCGGAATCCCCTGTCGACAGGCAGTAACCTGGACGTGCGTACGACTTTCAACGGTGCGGGTCGACAACGAGGGGAACCAGGGGAGAGAAAAGGACGCACCGCTATGGCTCAGTCCGCGCAGTCCCGGTCCACCGGCCAAATTCTGCAACACACCGCCGTCGTATTCGCCGGAATGGCGAGTATCGGCCTGACCGTCGCCGCCGGTACCTACATCGTCAACCAGATCGGCGGTTCCGGCCTGCCGGGCGTCATCGGTTCCGGCGAACGAGGCGACACCATCGTCCCGGCACCCGACACCCACCGATCCGAGGCGTCACCGAGCAGCACACCCACCACCGGGTCGTGGCGCCCGGCCGCCGAATCCCGTCGCCTGCCGCTCCTCGCGGCCGATGACGCGACAGCGCCGGTGCACATCGTGCCCGGACCGGCGGACCGCTCACCGAGCATCGACACGGCACCCGCGAGTTCCCGTCCGGGCGGCGTCGGGGGACGCCTGAACCTCACGGGCGAAACCTACGTCGGCGCGAATCTGTCCAGGACACAACAGCATTCGTTCGCCGTCACCCTCGACACGAATGTGCCGGCCGCCTTGGGCGCGAACGGCTCCCCGGCCCCTCGGCAGGGCGCCGCACAGGATGCGGTGACCCAATTCCGCACCGACGTCGACGTGCACAGTGGCGAGTTCAGCGTCGCGATGAGCGATCCCCTGCTGGGCCGCCACGACGTACAGGTCCAGCGGCACGCGCGCCCGGCTCCGGTGCCCACGTCCGGTCCGGAGCAGATTCCCGCGGACCACACCGGCGGTCCGGCCGCCGATTCCGCGGAGGCGGCAGTGATTCCGGCAGCGCCGGATTCCACGTCGGCATAGCGTTTCGACATCCTCCCGGCCGGGTACCGTCAAGGTGCCCGGCCGGTTGTCGTCTGTGCCCGCTCCCGTCGAGCACACTCGAAACGTACTGGTCGTTTGCCGCATTTGTCCTCGTCAGCGGATATCCGCCACTCGGCGCGCGGGCCGCACGTTATTCCCCGGTAACCGTTTAATAAAGAGGAATTCTGTAGTACTTTTGGGGCAAGCGTGGAACAGGGAGGGCCTATGGGCCACATCAGGTACGCGAGCGACGTCGGGGCTCCGGTGGAGGTCGCATTCACGTACACCGACAACCATCTGTTCGTCCCGGATTGGATGTTCGGTATCGCAACGTTCGAACCGGTCGGCGAAGCCGGCCACGGACCCGGTGCGGTCTATGCGGCGACGTTCCGGCTCGGGCTGTGGCATCCCACGGTCGACTGTGAGATCACCGAATACCGCCGCAACGCGGTCATCGGGTACACCCTGCGCAGGCGCCGGCCGGGGAAGGTGGCGCCTGCGCAGGACCCGGAAGCGGCCCCCGCGCTCGCGACGCTGACCCTGCGATTCGATCCGCTCGGGTACGGCCGGTCGGTGCTGACCTCGGAGGCCGAGTACCCGCCGGCGCACGGCTGGCCGGCCCGCCCGGCCGCCAAGGCCATCGATGCGCTGGCCAAGGCGGCGGTCCGTCGTAGCGAGACGCAATTGCGCAGGGAGATCGAGGAATTCCACGGCACGGATCTTGTCGGCCGGATTGCGTAGGGTACCGGTCATGATCATCGTGAGCACCGACGGATCCTGCCTGCGCAATCCTGGCGGCGCCATCGGCTGGGCGTGGGTCAATCATCAGGGCACTTCGGCCAGCGCCGGCGCGGCCTCCGGCACCAACCAGGTGGCCGAGCTACGCGCGGTACTGGAGGCGATTCGCGCGCATCCGGGCCCCGAACCGCTGTTCATCGAGAGCGATTCGCTGTACGCGATCAAATGCGCGTCGGAATGGCTACCCAGCTGGCGCCTCAACGGCTGGCGCACCGCCACCGGCAGCGCGGTGAAGAATGTGGAACTCGTCCAGTGGATGGATCACGCGATCGCCACCCGGCCGGGTCCGGTGCGTTTCCGCTGGGTGCGCGGGCATGTCGGCAACTACTACAACGAACAGGCCGACAAACTTGCCGGGGAGGCCGCCCGCGCCGCCGCGGGCCGGGCCGATGCGACCCCGAACGGCATCGTCGATCTCCCGCCGCTGCCTTCCGCGGTTCGCCCCGCCACCGCACCCGCCGAGACGATGTCCGACACCGCCGCGACGACGCCGCTGACGGTCGTCGTCACCGACAAGCCGGTGCCGAAACGCGGACGCGCGACAGCCGAAACCGCGGACGCCCTCACCCTTTTCTGACCGGGCACGCGTCAGACCAACCGAATGGCTTCCGGCGGTGGTGGGTCGGCCCACCGCCGGAGGCGCCCGGTTGCTACCACCTCGGTGGCGTGCTCACAGCCGGATCACCGGGACGAACGCGTTCCGGCCCCGCGACGGAAACCGTCACGGGGCCGGAAAGTGTTGTCCTGTAACCGGGTTCAGTTACCCGGCTGCGGAGCCGGTGCGGGCTGCGCCCCACCGTTGGCCTGCGGGCTGGTACCCGGAGCCGCCTGCGGCGCACCCGGGGCCGGGCCGGAGGGGCCCATACCCTTGGTGACCGGCGAGTCGAACTTCGCGACCAGCCACTTGCCGTCGTGCTTCTCCATCTGGGCCACGCCCGGGATGGTCAGCTTGTCCGGCTGCGGAACGGCCTGGTTGGTCTGCTCCTGCGTGATCACCAGCACCACGTTGGCCTGGCTGTCGTTGCCGGACTCCCACGCGCAGTGGATCTCGTCCAGCTTCGACTTGGCCTGCACGCTGACCATGGCCTGCTTCAGCGTGTCCGAGGCGCCGCTGAAGAACTTGCCCCACTCACCCGTCGAAAGATCGTTGACGCTCTTGAAGTAGGCGTCGAGATCCTTCGAGTCGTAGCTGGCCACGGCCTTGCCGAAATCGCACGCCGCCTTGGTCGAATCATCGCGCGCGGCGAGCTGATCCTCGCGGTTGTCGGCCTTCAGATAGAAGACCACCACCGCGGTGACCGCGGCCACCAGCAGCACGCCCGCGGCGAAGGCCGCCACGATCGGCACCCACGGAGTGCTCTTCCCGGAGGAGGGCGCACTGGCCGGGGCAGGGGCCGCCGACTTGACGGTCGCCGCATCGGCCGCGGCCGGCCCTGGGGTCTCGAGCTTCACCGTCTTGTCCGCATCGCCCGCCTTCGCGGTATCGGCACCCTTATCGGCGGCAACCGACGAGTCCGATTCGAACTTGACCGTTGCGTCCGCGGCGGTGCTGTCTTGCGCCGAGTCGACCTTCTCGGTCGACGCGGCATCGTTGTTCGCCTTGTCCTTGGCGGTGTCGTCATCGGACATGAATCGATCTGTCACCTTCCCGGCATGTGGAAACCACGCCGTATGTTTCGGGCCACTCTACTTACCGCACCGGCTTCGGGGTCCGAGCGTTCGGATCGGCACCCGACGGCATCTGCGCTCCGTTGTTCGGAACGTCGGGCCGCGGCGCGTTGGCCGAACCACGAATCTGCTGGTCCGGAGGTGCGTTGGTGCAATAGTTGTACTTCGGGAACGAACCGTCGGTCACGACACTCGGTGCGACCGGCGCGTGCGAGTACTGGCAGAACGGGCGCGGCCAGATATCGAGGATCGTATAGAACTCTCCGTCGTGGGCCGGCACCCCCATGGCCGAACTACCGACGACCAGCGACGGGAACAGCGCCCGCAGCGCCGGCAGCCGCAGCTGCGCCGCCTTGGTGACGGCCACGAAGTTGGTCGCCAGGCTGGTGATCGGATCGGTGGTCTCGTCCAGCGTCGCGCCCAGCGACTTCATCTGCGCCGGGGCCTGGTCCAGCACCTTGCGGAGTTCGTCGTTGGCGTTGTTGAACTGGATGAACAACGTCGACGAGTTCTGGGTCAGGGTGCTCAGATCCGGCTGCGCGTTCGACGTGGTAGCCGCGATGGTGCGCAGGCTGGTGAGCAGATTGGTGGTCTGCGGCAGCAGATTGTCCAGACCGGCCGTCACCAGGCTCAGCGCATCGACCATGTCGCGCAGCTGATCCGGTCCGCCGCTGAGCGCGGTGTCGAATTCGGTGAGGATCGTGCTGAACCGGTCCGGGTCGATCTGATCGAAGAACCCGCTGGCGTTCTCCAGCACCGCCGACACCGGGGTCGGGGTCTGCACCTTCTGCGGATCGAACGGGATCACCGAGCCGTCGGTGAGGTACGGACCCTTGTCGGTTTCGGGCTGGAAGTCGATGTACTGCTCACCGGCGGCCGAAAGGGCGTGCACGACGACCTGGGTGGCCTTCGGGATCTTGTACCGGGTGTCGATCTGGGCCTCGGCCGCGATCGAGGCGCCCCGATCCGCCAGCTTGATCGAGTTCACCTTCCCGACGCGGAATCCGCGCAGGGTCACGTCGTTACCCGGTTGCAGACCGCCGGAGCGGTCGAGTGCGACCGTCACCGTGTAGGTACTGCGCAGCGGATTGATCCGCATGACGTCCACCGCCAGGTACGTCGCGCCCACGACGAACGCGATCACCAGTCCGATCGTGGACAGCAGCAGTTTGTGTCGCAGCAGCCAGCTCATCGGTGGCCCCCTGTCACTCGGCCGTAGACGATCTGCAGCACCTGGATCAAACTGCCCGCCATGTCCTGCAGATCGCGCAGATCCCAGAACTTGCTGTGCGGCGGGTCGGTGAGCAGGCCGACGTCGAGCTGGGTCAGCGTCGCGGCGACGGCGAGGGTGTTGCCCTTGAACGAGGCGTCGACCTTCGGCCGGATCTCGTGCAGGGCGTCCAGCGCCGGGCCGAGGTCGTTGCCGGCACGCGAGAGCGCGTCCATCAGCTTGTGCACATTCTCGAGCAGGCTCGCCAGCTGATCATGGCTGGTCTCGGCGTAGTCGCCGAGCGCCGCGCTGGTGGTGGAGATCTTGCCGAGCAGATCGCCGATCTGCTTGTTGTTCTCCGCGATGGCGCCGATCATCTGCGGCAGCGAATCCGCCACCTGACCCAACTGGTCGTGGTTGGCCTCGATGGTGTTGGTCAGCGCGTCGAAGCCGTTGAGCGTGCTGTCGATGCGATCGCTGTTGGCGTGCAGCGTGGTGACCACACTCGTCATCTGCTTGATCAGGCTCGCGAGCTGCTCGGGCCGGCCGCCGACCACCGAATCCAGTTCCGAGGTCAGCTTGGTCAGCGCGGCCACGCCGCCGCCGTTGAACAGCATCGAGACCGAGAGCAGCAGTTCCTCGACGGTGGCGCCGGCCGAGGTGTGGTCGATGCCGATGGTGTCGCCGTCCTTCAGCATCGGCGTGGTCTCGTCGGACTTCGGCTTCGACAACGCCACGAACACATCGCCCAGCGGAGTGGCCTGGCGCAGTTCGGCGGTGGACTCGCGCGGCAGGGTGATGTCCTTGCGCACGTTCATGTCGACGATGGCCTGGTAGTTCTTGGTCGAGATGTGGGTGACCACACCGACATCGGACCCACCGATCTTGACCTTGGCCTGATCGGGCAGGTTGAGCGCGTTGGCGAAAATCGCGTGCAGGGTATAGGTCTCACCGGACTGCCCCGGTTTGGGCAGCGGCAGACTCTCCACGGTCAGACCGCAGCCGGAGGCCGCGACGGCCGCCGAGACGCCGAGGGCCAGCCAGGTGCGCCGCAGGCGCGTCGATGCCGTCATTTCGTCAGTCCCAACAGTGCGGCGGACAACCCGAGGTCGGGTCCGAAATCCTCGATCTTGCCGGTCCGGCAGCCGTCGGCCTTCATCTGAATGCGTTCACAGAACAGGCTGACGACCTCACCGGACAGTGCGGTGCCGAGCACCGCGTGCAGGCGGACGAAGCCGCGGTTGCGGTCCATCGAACGGTCCAGGTTCTGCAGCAGCAGCGGCGCCACGTCGACGGTCTCGATCACACCGGCCGCGTTCTGCCGCAGCTGGTCGGTGACCTTGGTGAGCCCGGTGAGGCTCTCCGACAGCTGGCTCTGGTACTGGCTGAAGACGCCGCTGGTGTTGGCCAGGAAGTCGTTGAGCTGGTCCAGCGTGGCCTGCAGACCGGGCGCCTGCTCGGCCAGCAGCGACGACATCTGGGTGACCTTGTTGCTGAAGTCGCGCACCGACTGGTCGTTGTCGGCCAGCATCGCGGTCAGCTCGTTGAGCTTGATGATGATGGTCGAGATGGCGTCCTTGTTGTCGACGCCGACCTTCAACGCCCCCGACAGCGCGTTGAGCGTGTCGCGGATCCGTTCACCCTGGCCGTTGACCATGTCGTAGAGCAGCGTGCCCGACAGCGGGCCCTGGGTCTGGCCGGGCGCCGGCTTCAACGCGGCGGTGAACTGGTCGATGGTTTTGATCATCGTGTCCAGTTCGACCGGGGTGCGGGTCTGCTGCACCGTGAGGTGCGTGTTGTCCGCCAGCTTCGGCCCGCCGGTGTAGCGCGGGGTGAGTTCGATGTGCCGGTTGGTCACGATCGAGGGCGACACGATCGCCGCCGTCACATTCTTCGGGACGTCCACATCGTGGTTCACCGTCATGTGCACCTCGACGTACTCACCCTTGGGGATGATCTTGTCGACCTTGCCGACCTCGAGGCCCAGCACGGTGATCGGATTGCCCTCGAATACGCCGGCGATATTGCGGAAGTCGGCGGTGATGTGAGTCGAACCGCCGACTGCGTTCTGCACCGAACCACAGCTGCCGGCCACCAGCACCACGGCACCGATCGCGACCGTTCTGGTAGCGCGGGCCAGCCATTTGTTCAGCATCATCCCTGGCACCCCTCGATCACTCGCGCGAAGCACAACCAGTTGTCCGGGAACAGCCACGGCACACCGACCTCACCGTAGGGGCCGTTGCCGAACACGTTGTTGAACTGCCGCAGCGACGCGGGCATGATCGTCAACAGTTTGTCCAGGTTGTCCTTGTTCTTCTGCAGACCCTGGGCCATCGTGTTCAGCTGCTCGATGGTCGGGCCGAGCTGGTTGTTGTTCTCCGCGCCGATCTGCTGCAGCTGCTTGGTCAGGGTCGCGGTGTTGTTCAGCAGTTGCTTGAGCAGCTCCTGGCGTTCCATCACCCGGCCGGCAATGGCCTCACCCTGGGTGATCACCAGCAGCACGCTGTTGCGGTTGTCGCCGAGGATCCGGGTGACCTTGTCCAGATCCTTCAGCAGACCGTCGACCTGGTCGCGCCGATCGTTGATGGTCTTGGCGAGCGCGCCGACGCTGTCGAGCGCCTGCGCGGTCAGCTGCGGCGAACCGTCGATCTGGTCGCCCAGCACCTTCAGCGATTCGGCCAGCTTCTCGGTGTCGAGCGCCTCGAACTTCGGGGTGCCGATCTGCACCACATCGGCCAGGTCGTAGGGAACCTTGGTGTTGGACTTGTGAATCCGGTTGCCCGGCAAGCCTTTCCCGTTGCCCGGGTCGAGATCGACAAAGCGCGCGCCCAGCAGCGTGGCCATCTTGATGGAGGCGCGGGCATCGGGGCCGAGCTTCACGTCGTTGTTCACGTGCAGGGTGATCAGCACGTGGTCACCCTCGAGCTTCGCCCCGGCGACCGTGCCCACCGGCACACCGGCGACGTTCACCTTGTCACCGGTCTGGACGCCGGCGGTCTGCACGAACTCCGCCTGCACGTCCTTGGTGCCGACGCCCAGCTTCTTGTAACCGCTCGAGACCACCAGCAGCACCACGATGAGGACGGCGCCGATGACGCCGAGCCAGAAGAAGCGGTTGCCCTGGAAGCGATTCTTGATTCGCGTACCGAATGTCGTCATGGGCGGCACACCGCCGAGTGGTTGGGTCCACCGATCTGGCTGACCAGACCGCGCGGCAACAGCACCCCGTACAGCGAGATGTCCAGCGTGCACAGGTAGGCGTTGGCATAGGCGCCGTCGGAGGTGAACTTACCGACATCGGCCAGAATGCCCGGCAGGTCGATCGCGGCCTGATCCAGTTTGGCGCCGTTGTTGATCAGCATGGTCAGCGCGTCGGTGGACGAGTTCTGCGCGGCCGTGATCTTCGGCTGGACCTGGTCGACCATGTTCACCAGGGAGCTGGTGGCACTCGCGATCTGGACGGTCGACGCCTGCAGGGACTGTCCCTGCTCGTAGAGCCCGCCGATCAGCGCGCGGGTCTGGGTCACCAGAGTCTCCAATTCGTCACCTCGTTTCGCCAGTCCCGACATCACGCCCGACAGTTTGGTGATCACGTCGGCCAGGATGACGTCACGTCGCTGGAAGTCACCGGCCACTGCGGCGGCCTGGGTGATGAACGAGCTCAGCGAGACACCGTCGCCCTGCAACGCCTGGATGAAGGTGTTGGTCAGGTCGTTGACCTGCTGGGGCTGCAGGGTTTCGAACAGCGGCTGAAAACCGTTGAGCAGACCGGAGATATCGAACGAGGGCTCGGTGCGGTCGACCGGGATGGTCGCGTTGTTGCGCAGCGCCGAATTGTCGCCCTTGTTGCCCGGCGCCAGCGCCACATAGCGCTGGCCGATCAGGTTCTGGTATCGGACAAGGGCTTTGGTGTTGCCGTACACGGTCTGATCGGTCTGCACGATGAACGACACCTTGGCCTGGTGCTGTCCCTCGACCTCGATCTTGGTGACCTTGCCGACGCGCACGCCGGCCATCCGGACGTCGTCGCCCTCACGCAGGCCCAGCACATCGGTGAAGATCGCCGAGTAGCTGTGGGTGGAGCCGTTCACGGTGCGCGCCAGCGTATTCCAGATGACCACGGTCACCAGGACCGAGACGATGGCGAAGATACCGAACCCGATCAGCGGTTTGCGAATTCCTCTCATCAGCTGGCACCGCTTTCGGAAACTTGCAAGGTTCCACCCCTCAGGATCGAGCTCAGCAGCAGATATTCGGCAGTCGTCGGATCCCGGCCGAGCAGCGCGCTCATCGCGTCACGTCCGGTGTAGTAGGCGATCGGCCCCGCGGAGGGCTTCTGCCCGTCCGCGGCCGGAGCAGCGGCCGGAGCCGGCTGCGGCGCGGGGGCCGCGGGCGCACCCGGCAGGCCGGGCAGCTGCGGGAACAGACCTTCCAGCGGAGTTCCGGCGAACGGGTTGCCCGGCTTGGGCGCCTGCTGCGGCGCGGCCGTCTGCGCGGTGTCACCGGTGGTGACGCCCGGGATGGCGGGCAGGCCCGGCATCGGCGGCAGCTTCGGCAGTCCCTGCGACGCGTCCAGCGTGCGCGGCTTCAGGGCCGGCGTCGGCGGGCCGATATCGGCGACCACCGGGGCGGTGCCACAGCTCGGCGCCGCCATATCGCCGTAGCGCGGGCAGTCGGAGCGGTCGTACGGCTTGTACGGCGTGAAGGTCAGCCCCGCGTTCCAGATCATCTGCTGCTGCGGACCCCAGTGGAAGGTCGTGCTCAGCTTGCGGACCGACGTGTTCAGGTTCGCGATGGCCTGCGGGATCGCGTCGGGGTCCTCGGTGAGCGCGCCGAACATGTCGCCGGTGCCCGAGGTCAGCTGCTTGCCGACGTCGGGGTTGCGGGCGAACAGGTTGTTGACCTTGTCGATGGTCGCCGAGGTGCCGGTGATGAGGCCGGCCAGTTCGCTGCGCTTGTCGGCGATGGTCTGCGCCGTCTTGACCGATTCCGACAGCGTCGTCATCAGATCCGGCGCGGACTGGTTGAGCGCGTGGAACGAGGCGGAGAAATCGTTCAGCGTGCCCTCCGGATTCGGCACCGCGGCTCGGACCTGGGTGAACCAGTTGTCGAGGCGCTCCACGGTGGAACCCGGGACCCGGCCGCTGCCGTCCAGCGCATAGGACAGGGTGCTCAGCACCCGGCCCAGCTGCATGGGGTCGATCTTGTTCAGGATCGTGCGGACCGTGGTGAGCGTGTCCTGCAGCGCGATGGTGCCCTGGCTGTGGTCCTCGGCGATCTGCGAACCGGCCTTCAGCGAGGCGTTGTCGGGACCGTTGTAGACCAGTTCGACCGAGGTGACGGCGAACAGGTTGCTGGGGACGACGCGGGCGGTGACATTGGCCGGGATATCGGAGATGTAGTCCGGCTTCATATTGATGTGCACCTGCTGCAGCTCGCCCTTGGCGGCCACCGACACTTCCTCGACCGCGCCGACCAGCACGCCGCGGAACTTCACGTCGGCCTGGGCGGGCAGTCCGTCACCGGTGGTGGTCAGGTTGGCGGTGACCTCCACCTTGGGGTTCAGGATGTAGCCCTTGTAGCGGGCCATCAACAGGGTCAGCGCCGCGGCGATGACGACGATTCCGCAGACGCCCGCGATGAGCAGCTGCCGCATCGTCGGTCCGCGGCCACTCGGATCGATGATCATTTCTCGCCCCCTATCCCGAGATCCTGATGCCCGGGTTCACGCCCCAGATCGCCAGCGTCATGAACAGGTCGGCGAAGACGACCGCGATGATGCAGAGCTTGATCGCCCGGCCCGCGGCCACACCGACGCCCTCGGGACCGCCCGAGGCGAAGAAGCCGTAGTAGCACTGGATGAAGGTCGTGATCGCCACGAAGAGAATGGCTTTCAGCAACGACCACAGCACGTCGTGCGGTACCAGGAATTGATAGAAGTAGTGCTGGAAGGTGCCCGAAGCCGTGCCGCCGATGAATCCGACCGTGATGGAACACGACAGGTAGGCGACCGGCAGCGCCAGGCAGTACAGGGGCACGATCGCGATCATCGCGGCGATCATCCGGGTGCTGACCAGATAGGGCAGCGGCCGGATCGCCTGCGACTCCAGCGCGTCGATCTCCTCGGCGATGCGCATCGAACCCAGCTGGGCGGTGAAGCGGCAGCCGGCCTGTGCTGCGAAGGCGAGGGTGGCGAGCATGGGCCCGAGCTCACGGGTGGTCGCGAAGGCGGAGATCGCACCGGTCAGCGGGCTCAAGCCGAGCAGGTTCAGCGAGGTGTAGCCCTGGATGGCGACGGTCATACCGCCGAAGGCACTGAGGATCAGGACCACGCCGATGGTGCCACCACCGACGATCAGACTGCCGTTACCCCAGGTGACGTCGGAGAGCAGCCGCCAGACTTCCTTCGGATAGTGCTTGAGCGCCAACGGCATCGAGCCGATCGAGCGCAGGAAGAAGAAGACCTGGTGACCGACCCGTGCGAGCCAGTCTCGCGGAGCGCCGGCGGAGCTGCGGATCCGCTGCAGAGGCCGCAGTAGCGGCGGAACATAAGTTGACGACACCGGCTCAAACCATCTGTGGGGGGAACAGGGCGTTGTAGATCTGCGTGATGATCAGATTCGTGCCGAACAGCATCAGCGCGGACAACACCACGGCGGTGTTGACCGAGTTCGCGACACCACCCGGGCCGCCGCGGGTGTTCAAGCCCGAATCACACGCGATGATCGCGGCCAGCAGGCCGAAGATCAGGGATTTGATCAACGCCACCAGCAAATCGCTGGTCACCGCGAACGACGCGAACGTGCCGATATAGGAGCCGGGGGTGCCGTTCTGGGCGAAGATGTTGAAGATGTAGCCGGTCAGGAAGCCGACGAAGATCACGAAGCCGCACAGCAGCACCGATACCAGCATGGCGGCGCCGAGCCGGGGAGCCACGAGCCGGCGCATCGGGTCGACGCCCATGACCTTCATGGCGTCGATTTCCTCGCGGATGGTGCGGGAACCGAGGTCCGCGCAGATCGCCGAGCCGACGGCGCCGGCGATCATCAGGGACGTGACCAGCGGCGCGCCCTGCTGAATGATGCCCAGCCCGTTGGCCGCGCCGATGAACGAGGTGGCGCCGACCTGCTGCGCGACCGAACCCACCTGAATGGAGACGATGACGCCGATCGGAATTGCGACCAGCAAGGTGGGCGCGGCGGCCACGCTGGCCATGAATGCGCACTGCCGGACGAATTCACCGAACGGGAAGCGCCGGCGGAAGATGGCGACGAACAGTTCCGCGACCGCGGAGAAGCCCATCGTGATCTGTCGTCCGAAGGTCTCGAGGGACCGCTTGGGGTGATCCTGCCAGTACGCCTTCGTCCAGTCCGCCGCGGCACTCATTCTCGATGGTGAACTAATTGCCCCCGACCCGTCCGGACCGTTGGTGACTTGCACTGGCTACCCCTCTCGACGCCGGTTACCCGCCCCGACGACTGTTTCGCTTGAGGCACCTTACTACGGAGTTAGGAAAAACACAGCACAAAGTGTGGCTGCGGTCATAGACCCAGATCACGTTGGTTCCCGGCCTGTGATCGGGCCCACCGGACTGGTATCGATCACAATGAACACGACCATTTCCTAGAACAGGTTCTAGTTTCCTGATCGAATGTCCAACTCGAGATCCGATACCCCTTTTATCGGATTGAAATTCTCGTTATTAAGATTTGCCCCGAATACTGACGAAAGCCTATAGCGAGTGCCCGCGAAACAGCGGTCGTCGTGAGCAGGTGTCGCATCTCGTCGGCCTCGTACGCGTCGTCGCGCGGCCACGGCATCGATCCAGCAAACTGCATGGCCATACCGGGCGCACTCGGGCCCGAGAACTGCAAGGATGTAGTACGACAAGGCTGATATCGTGCGGACTTCCGACGTCTGGAGGGAAATGTTCAACAAACTCGTCAGGGCGGCTCATGCCGCCTTCGCCGTTGCTCTGGGCGCGGCGCTGCTCGGGACGGGCGCGGGGGTCGCGCAAGCCGGTCCCGGATCGCCGGTTATCGGCGGCGGCTCCGGAATCATCATCGACAACCAGTTCGAGTGCACCATCACGACCATCGGCCACGACGCCGGAGGCCGCCTGGTCGGCCTGACCGCCGGTCACTGCGGCGAGGCGGGTTCGGAGGTGTGGTCCGAGCAGGACCGCGGCGCCGGCGTGATCGGACATTTCGTCTACTCCAATCACGACCTGGACTATGCGGTCATCCAATTCGATCCGGGCCACGTCACTCCGGTCAATCGGATCGGCAACGTGACGATCACCAACGTCGGGGCACCGGCCCAGTTCCCCGCCATCGTCTGCAAGGAAGGCCGGACCACCGGTAACACGTGCGGCCTGGCCTTCGGCGACGTCTTCCAGACCGACGAGACGTGGGCCGAGATGTGTGTCGTCGAGGGCGACTCCGGCGCCCCCGTCGTGATCGGCACCACCCTGGTCGGCATGGTGAACGCCTACCTGGCGGTGGCCTGCTTCGGCCCCGAGGTGGGTACCAACATGTCGGCGATCGTCAACGACATGAATGGACGCGGTGGCGTGGGGGCGGGCTACGCGCCGATCTGATCGGCGGCACGACAACCCTTGTAACGGGCGGCGATTCGGGTATGACATCCGAGTCGCCGCCCGTTTTCCGTGTCCGGGGCGGGGCCGGCCGCGTGGCGCGGATCGGGTCGGCCGCCGCGGGGTCCGGTTATGGTGAGGTTTGCCGGCCCGAAAGGAGCACTCCGTGAAGGTGACGAGCGCGATCACAGGTTGGGCCGTCGCGGCCGGGGCCGTAGTGTGCGGGGCCACCGGCACCGCCTCGGCAACCACCGTGCACTGTGATGCCGACCGTAACCGCGATATCACGATCATCGCCGGTACCACGGCATGCCGTGCGACGGGCGACGATTCCGGTCATGCCCGGTCGGCGGGAATCGACGGTGTCGGCTATGCCCAGGCAACCACGGGTGCGATCGCCCTCGGCTTGGGCGCCGGCGGCGGAATCGGGGCCAGCGAGGGCGCGGCCGGACTGCCGGTCGCGGTCGGGATGGGGCCCGACGCCTTCGCCTTCACCTCCCTCGCTCCGGAGCCCGTTCCCGGCCGGATCGGGCTCTCCTTCGCGATGAACGGTTCACAGGCGCAGGTGGTTTCAGGTGAGCGCAGCGCGGTCTGCCTCGGCTCGGCGGCGCTGGCCTGGGATTCGCGCACCGGCGCGATCTGTCTCGCGACGCCGTTCGGGTTGTGGCAGGTCCCGGCCGCGCACTGAGCACGGTTCAGGAGCTCACCTACCCTGGCAGGTGGACGTAACGACGCCGCGACGATGCGGCGGCAGGAGGTCGGCACAGGTGGATTCGGCACATTCGCGGCAGGCAGCCGAGGTGGAAGCGGCGCAGGTGGCGGGGGCCGCCGATACCGACGACGCACCGCAGATGGTCATCGACCCACGATTCGTGCCGGTCGTGCACCATTTCTTCCGGCTGTTCCCCCGGCCCAACCGGGGCGGCGGCGCGTTCGCGGTCTTCCTGCACGGGCGGCCCGTCGTCGATGTGTGGGCGGGCTGGTCGGCGCCGGATCAGCGCTGGCAATCCGACACGGTGGCCTTGAGTTTCTCCACCGGTAAGGGTGTGGTCACCACGGTGCTGCATCGGATCGCCGAACGCGGACTGGTCGATTACGACGCTCCGGTGGCCGAATACTGGCCGGAATTCGCCGCGAACGGCAAACAGGACATCACCGTTCGCGAGGTGCTCTCCCATCGCGCGGGACTGCACAAGGTGCGCGGCCTGGCGACCGATCCCGACGGCATTCTCGACTACGACGCGATGATCGCGGCGCTGGCGGCCGCCGAACCGGATCCGCGGCGGTTACAGGGGTCGGGATATCACGCGGTGACCTTCGGCTGGCTGGTCGCCGAAATCGTGCAGCGGGCGACCGGCGAGCCGTTCACCGAGGTGTTGCGACGCGAAATCGCCGAACCGCTGCAGACCGAGGAGTTCTGGTACCGGGTCCCCGAGTCCGAGCGGTACCGCATCGCCCGCACCTTCCCGCGGTTGCGTATTCCCGGGCTGCGCTGGGATACCGCCTCGAAGGTGATCTCCCGCAGCCGCACGGTCGGTGCGATCGCCGAGGCCGGGATGCCGGCCGGCTTCGATGTACTGGTGGGCGATCCGCGCGTGCACGACGCGGTGATGCCCGGCTTCAACGGGGTGTTCTCCGCTCGTGCCCTGGCCCGGATGTACGGCGCCCTGGCGAACGAGGGCCGGGTGCTGCTGCCGGACCGAACCTGGAGCGAACCGCTGCTGCGCCCGGAAACCATCGAGAACATCAATCATGTGCAGCGCAGCGAACATCGCGACTACGTCATCGGCGTACCCGTGCCGTTCACACTGGGATATCACCGGCCGCCGATCGCCTCGCGGCGCCCGCTGCGCCGGGCGTTCGGCCACTACGGCGTGGGGGGTTCCGGTGCGTTCGCCGATCCGGAATCGGGCATGTCGGTCGCCTTCGTCACCAATCGCCTGGGTAATTCGCTGAACACGATCGGCGACGGGCGGCTGGCTCGATTGGCCGCAGAGGCCCGCGCGGCACTCGGCTGACGGGGGGCGCGGACGGCATCGAACCCGGGCCGTGGCTGCTTCGTGTGCTGGGTATGCGCGCAGCAACAGCAGGCCGGCATCGCACTCCGCAGATTTCCGGCGAACGGGCCGTACCCCGGCAACCGCGGTGGGTCGCGGCGCACGCGCTGGCGGCCGGAATCGATTTCGATCGGTACTTCCGGCTGCGCCGCGCGCGCGACGGCGATCCGTTTCTGGTCCGCTTCCCGGGATTCGGCGCGGTATTGTTCACGGGGACACCGGGTGGCACGAAGGAATTTCTCCGCTCGCCGATCGGAATTCTGCATCCGCCGCAACCGAATCCCATTGAACCGCTTATCGGTTCGGCCTCATTGATACTCGCTCGTGATCAGCGTCATCGCAGTGATCGCACGGTACTGACGCCCGCATTTCATCGCGCCCGAATTGCGCAGTACGGCACGGTAATTCGGGACAGCACCCGCGACGAAATCGCCGGCGCCGGCGCCGGTCCCGCATGGCTGCCGGGAACGGTGATCGATGCGCGGGTGGCGGCGCGGGCGCTGACGTTGCGGGTGATCCTCACGCTGATCTTCGGCGCCGACGATCCGCGCCGCCGCGACATCTACACCGCCGCGGTCGGCGACTTCCTCACCGCCTTCACCGGACCGCTGATGCTGGTTCCCGCGTTGCGGCACAGCGCATTCGGCTTGTCGCCGTGGGACCGGTTCGCGCGGGCGCGCACCCGGCTGGACGCATTGCTGGACGCCGATATCGCCGCGCGGCGGGAGACAGGCACGCCCGGTGACGGTGCGCTCGGCGTGCTGTCGACCGCTCGCTACGAGGACGGCGGCGGGGTGAGCGATGCCGATCTGCGCGAACAACTGCGCACGCTGTTGGTGGCCGGTCACGAGACCACGGCCACGAGTCTGGTGTGGGCGCTGTTCCGGTTGCACCGCGACCCCGGCGCGCTGGCTCGGTTGCGCGCCGAAGTGAGTGCCGCGGGACCCGACGCCGATCCCGAGGAGCTGGCCGGTCTGCCGTATCTGAATGCGGTGTGCCAGGAGACTTTGCGACTGCATCCGCCGGTGCCGATCGTGCTGCGGCGGCTCACCGGACCACACACGGTATGCGGGGTGGAGTTGGCCGAGGGGGACACGATGGGTGTCGCGATCCCGCTCGTGCACTCCGATCCCGGCACCTGGGACGAGCCCGAGCGGTTCCGGCCGGAGCGGTTCCTGGACCGCCGCTACGGACCGTTCGAATACCTGCCCTACGGCGGCGGCCATCGCCGCTGTCTCGGCGCCACCCTGGCCGACTACGAGTTGCGAATCGCGCTCGCCACCATCGTGAGTCGCGTCGAGTTGTCACTGCTCCCGCGCTATCGTCATGGCCGAATTCCGCGCTCGGTGCCGCACAACATCGCGACCGGTCCGCATCGCGGGATCCGCTTCACGGTGGAGGGAATCCGCCACCACTGAAGTGATTTGCCTCACAATGAGGTTTGCTGGGTATCGACTCGGCTCTCATCCCCCCGCCCGGACCTCGAACCCGACTCGCCGATGCGAACGGGACTTTCACCCTGTCACCACTGCGCCACTCGCCCATGGTGACTGATCACACAGGTGTGGTGCGGACTTCATAACTGGCGGAACGCAATTGGCCGATGCCCGCGAGAGATGTAGTAATGGATGCCGGGCCGGGGCCTGATAGACCGTTCGCGCACAGGCGCGCGAATATTCCTGTGCGCCGTGGCGCGCGATCTAGGTGGGAGAGGACGTAACGGCTGTGCGCACCACAACCTGTCGGAAGCCCGTTCGGGACGAGACCAGCCTGTCCAAACGGACCGGCCTGTTAGCCCTCGCGGCAACCTCCCTGGCGGTGACCGCCGCCGGTGCCATCGCCATGGCGCCCGCCTCGGCAGCGCCGCTGTGGCCCGGTGGGCCCGATGTTCCCGGCGCTCCGGCCGTCGTGCAGGCGCCGCAGCCCGAACCCGGTGCCGCGCCGGTGAAGAACCCGCCGCCGCTGCCGCAGGCGAACTTCGCCGCGCCGAGCATCAGCCCCGGCGATGGCGACGTGGTCGGCGTCGCCCAGCCCATCATCATCAACTTCAAGGATCCGGTCGGCGACCACGCCGCGGCCGAGAAGGCCATCCGGATCACCTCCAGCAATGCCACCCACGGCCACTTCTACTGGCGCGGTGACAAGCAGGTGCGGTGGCGGCCGGAGGAGTTCTGGCCCGCCAACTCCGACATCACCGTCGAGGCCGGCGGCACCAAGGTCGCCTACAAGGTGGGCGACGCGGTCGTCGCCACCGCCGACGACGCGACCCACACGATCACCGTCACCCGCAACGGCGAGGTCATCAAGACCATGCCGACCTCGATGGGCAAGAAGGATCATGAAACCCCCAACGGCACCTACTACGTCGGGGAGAAGAACCGGAAGATGATCATGGACTCCTCGACCTACGGGGTCCCGATCACCGATCCGCAGGGCTACAAGCTCGAGGTCGAGTACGCGACCCGGCTGTCCAACAGCGGCATCTTCGTCCACGCCGCCCCGTGGTCGCTCGCCCAGCAGGGTGTGTCCGACTCCAGCCACGGCTGCCTGAACGTCAGCACCGAGGACGCCCAGTGGTTCTTCGAGAACGCGCAGAAGGGCGATCCCGTAGTGGTGACGAACTCCACCGGAAACCTCAGCGCCGGTGACGGTATGGGCGACTGGAGCTAGACTCCTCCGCCTCTCCGCCTCTCCGCGTGTTTCGCGGGCCGTGAGTGCCTTGCCGGGCATTGCCGTGTCCGGGTGGTGACGGCGAGCTCGGGGTTTGGCGGAAATGGCGGCCGTCGCGGTGTCGGACTTCTAGGATCTGCTCATGCCCGGGGTGTCCGAGAATGATCATCCGACGCCCGGTCGAGAGTTCAGGGGTTCGGTGCCTGGGGTTCTCCGGGCGTTCGCTGGGGGCAGACAGACTGCGGTGGTGCGGAGCCGGCCGGAGCGAGTATTGCCGCAGAACCGGGGGCGGCGGCGGCCGTGGGGGGATTACGGGCTGTTCTTCGTGCTGGTGGTGCCGAATCTGGTGCTGCTCGGGCTGTTCGTCTACCGGCCGCTGATCGACAACATCCGGCTCTCGTTCACCGACTGGAATCTCGCCGAACCCTTCGCGCACTTCGTCGGAGTGCGCAACTACCGCGAGTGGTGGACGCGGGCGGACACCTGGCAGATCGTCGGCAATACCGTGATCTTCACCGTCTTCGCGGTCGGCGGCAGTATGGTGCTCGGTCTCGCGCTGGCCCTGCTGCTCGATCGGAAATTGTTCGGCCGCAACGTGGTTCGCTCGGTGATCTTCGCCCCGTTCGTGATCTCCGGCGCGGCCATCGGGGTGGCGTTCCAGTTCATCTTCGATCCGGGCTTCGGCCTGGTGCAGGATCTGCTGCACCGCATCGGCATCACGAATGTGCCGGATTTCTATCAGGAACCGCACTGGGCGCTGTTCATGGTGACGGTGACCTACATCTGGAAGAACCTGGGCTACACCTTCGTCATCTACCTGGCCGCGCTGCAGGGTGTGCAGCGCGACCTGTTGGAAGCGGCCGCGATCGACGGCGCCGGGCGATGGACCACCTTCACCCGCGTCCTGCTGCCGCAGTTGCGGCCCACCACGTTCTTCCTGTCGATCACGGTCATGCTGAATTCGCTGCAGGTATTCGACATCATCAACGTGATGACCCGCGGCGGGCCGCTGGGCACCGGTACGACGACCATGGTCTATCAGGTCTACCAGGAAAGCTTCCGCAACTTCCGCGCCGGATACGGTGCCACGGTCGCGACGATCATGTTCGTGGTGCTGCTGATCATCACGCTGGTCCAGGTGCGAGTGATGGATCGAGACGAATGACGAGCACGACGGTAGCGCCGGCCGCCCGTAGCCGGCAGCGGAAACGCCTGCTGGCCAACGTTTTCGGCTACGCGGCGATGGTGTGTGTGCTGATCGTCGTCGGGGTGCCGCTGTTCTGGATCCTGATCACCTCGTTCAAGGCGCGGCCCGATATCTACACCCAGCCGGCCGTGTGGTGGCCACGCAGCCGGCATCCGGAGAACTATCGCGAGGCCACGACCACGCTGCCGTTCTGGACCTTCCTCCGCAATTCGCTGATCGTCACCGCCGTCGTCTCCGCGGTCAAATTCGCGCTCGGCGTCTTCAGCGCCTACGGTCTCGTCTTCCTGCGCTTTCCTGGGAAGACGCTGATCTTTCTGGCGATCATCGCCGCGCTGATGGTGCCCAACCAGATCACCGTGATCTCCAACTACGCGCTGATCGCCCAGGTGGGTTGGCGCAATACGCTGCCGGGCATCATCGTGCCGCTGTGCGGAGTGGCGTTCGGCACCTTCCTGATGCGTAACCACTTTCTGTCCCTGCCGGTTTCGGTGATCGAGGCGGCGCGCATCGACGGTGCGAACTGGTGGCAACTGCTGGTGCGAGTGGTACTGCCGATGTCCGGCCCGACGATGGTGGCGTTCGCGGTGGTCACGCTCGTCAACGAATGGAACGAATATCTGTGGCCGTTCCTGATGGCCGACGACTCCGGCGTCGCGACCCTGCCCGTCGGATTGACGCTGCTGCAGAACACCGAAAATCCCAGCGTCACCAACTGGGGGCCGGTGATGGCCGGAACCCTGCTGACCATGCTGCCGATTCTGGTGGTGTTCGTGCTGCTGCAGCGGCACATGATCAAGGGCCTCACCACCGGTGCCGTCAAAGGATGATTCGCTCGAGGAGAGTGCCGTGACCCGACCGCGCACACTGACCCGTCGCGGATTTCTCACCGCCACCTCGGCGGCCGCCGGGCTGGCCCTGTCGGCGTGTGCGGGGATGGGTGGCAGCACCGGTGTCGGCGGCGATCCGAACACGATCATCTTCTGGTCGAATCATCCGGGCACCTCGAAGAATCAGGAAACCGAGCTGATCAACCGGTTCCACGCGCAGCATCCCGATCTGACGGTGAAGCTGGTGGACGCCGGGCGCAACTACGAAGAGGTGGCGCAGAAGTTCAATGCCGCGCTGACGGGCGGCGCCCTGCCGGATGTCGTTGTGCTCTCGGACGTCTGGTGGTTCAACTACGCGTTGAACAAGGCCATCGAACCGCTCGACGAGCACATCGCGGCCGCCGCAGTGCCACTGGCGGACTACGTCGACAGCTTCGTCGACGACTACCGGTTCGCGGCAAAGCTGTGGGCGCTGCCGTATGCGCGCTCGACTCAGATCTTCTGTTACAACCGCGGCCTGTGGGCCCGCGCCGGTCTGCCCGACCGTGGCCCGCAGAGCTGGCAGGAATTCGACGAATGGGGCCCCGAACTGCAACGTGCCATCGGCGCGGGGAAGTGGGCGCACGGCTGGGGTGATGCCAAGAACTATCTGGCCTGGACATTTCAGGGACCGAACTGGACTTTCGGCGGCGCCTACTCGGATCGGTGGACACTGAAGTTCTCCGATCCCCGCACGGTCGAGGCGGGAAACTTCCTGCGCGACATGATCAATCGCAAACACTACGCCGCCATCCGCCCACAGCTGGCCGTGGATTTCGGCACCGGCGTGGTGGGCTCGGCCATCACCTCCACCGGCGACATCAAGGGCATCGTCGCCAACGCGGCGGGCAAACTCGACTTCGCCACCGCATTCCTGCCGCATCCGAACGGGCCGGGATGTACCACCGGCGGTGCGGGACTGGCGATTCCGTCGCGCATCTCCGATCAGCGCAAGACCAACGCACTGCGCTTCATCGAGTTCATCACCAATCCGGTGAACACGGCCTATTTTTCGCAGGCGACGGGCTACATCCCGGTGCGCAAGTCGGCGGTCCACGATCCGTCGGAACAGCAATTCCTCGCCGCCAACCGCAATTTCGCGACCGCTGTCGACCAGCTGCCGCTGACCCGTTCGCAGGACTATGCCCGGGTGTTCCTGCCCGGTGCCGATCAGATCATCGGCACCGGGCTGGAACAGATCGGATTGCAGAACCGGGACGTGACGTCGGCCTTCGCCGATATCACCGATCGGCTGCAGACCATCTACGAGCGGCAGATCGAACCGAAACTACCGCGGTAGCTACCAGATCCGCACACGCTCGGTGGGTTCCAGGTACAACGCGTCACCCGGTTCGACACCGAACGCCTCGTGGAATCCGTCCAGATTGCGAACCACACCGTTGCACCGGAACTCCGGCGGAGAATGCGGGTCGACGGCCAGCCGGCGGATCGCCTCCTCGTCGCGGGCCTTCGTCCGCCACACCTGCGCCCAGCCGAAGAACACGCGCTGCAGCCCGGTCAGTCCGTCGATCACCGGCGGCTCCGCGCCGCCGAGTGAGATCTTGTAGGCCTCCAACGCGATCGAGAGCCCACCCAGGTCGCCGATGTTCTCGCCGATGGTGAATTCGCCGTTGACGGTGTGGCCGGGCAGCGCCTTCGGTTCGAACTGGTTGTACTGGTCGATCAGCGCCTTGGTGCGCTTACCGAATTCGGAACGATCGGTTTCGGTCCACCAGTCGACCATATTGCCGTCGCCGTCGTATTTGCTGCCCTGATCGTCGAAGCCGTGGCCGATCTCGTGCCCGATCACCGCGCCGATGCCGCCGTAGTTGGCGGCGTCGTCGGCGTTCATGTCGAAGAACGGCGGTTGCAGAATCGCCGCCGGGAACACGATCTCGTTCATGCCCGGGTTGTAGTAGGCGTTCACCGTCTGCGGCGTCATGAACCACTCGCCGCGATCGACCGGGCCGCCGAGCTTGTTCATATCGCGGTCGTGGTCGGCGGCGTAGCCACTGCGGTAGTTGCCGACCGGATCGGCGGGATCGACGCGGACCGCGGAATAGTCGCGCCAGGTGTCGGGGTAGCCGATCTTGGGGGTGAACCGCTCCAGCTTGGCGAGCGCGGCCTCACGAGTCTCCGGGCTCATCCACTCCAGTTCGCTGATGTTGCGGCGGTAGGCCTCGATCAGATTCGCCACCAGCTCCTGCATCCGCTGTTTGGCCTCGGGCGGGAAGTGTTCGGCGACATAGATTTTCGCGACCGCTTCGCCGAGAAGATCCTGCACCAGCGAGACACCGCGCTTCCAGCGCTCGCGATTCTCCTGGGCGCCGGTGAGGGTGCGGCCGTAGAAGTCGAAGCTCTCCTCGACGATCGCGGCGGTCAGATACGGGGCGCGTGCCCGCAGCACCCGCCAGCTCGCCCACGCCTGCCAGTCCTCGAGCGGCTCCGCGGCCCACAGCTGCGCGAAGGTACGCGCGTAATCGGGCTGGCGCACGATGACTTCGGCGAACAACTCGGTTCCGGAGGCCGAAACCCCCGCCGCCAGTTCCTCGGTCCACGCGGTCCAGTCGAATTCCGGATTCGCGGCGGCCAGGTCGGCGAAAGTGGTGAGGTTGTAACTCAATTCGGCGTCGCGGCGGCGCACCACATCCCAATGCCCCGCGGCCAGTTTGCGTTCCAGCTCGAAGACGCGCTGCGGGTCGTACTCGAGCGCGGCCAGCTGGAACATGCGCCGGATGTGCTCGACGTATTTGGTGCGGATCTCGGCGTAATCGTCGTTGCGGTAATACGATTCGTCCGGCAGGCCGAGCCCGGACTGGGTCAGGTTGACCAGATAACGCTGCGAATTCTTGTCGTCGGTATCGACGTAGGCGCCGACCGCCCCGCCCACACCGGTGCGCTGCAGCCGGCCCAGCAGTGCAGCGAGTTCGCCGCGGTCGTTCACCTCACGCACCGCCGCCAGTTCCGCGGCGATCGGGGTGAGCGCGGCGGCCTCCACCGCCTCCTCGTCCATGAAGCTGTTGTAGAGGTCGGCGATCTTGCGCGCCTCCTCCTCGTCCGGCACCGCGGCCACGGTTCCGGCCGCCAAGTCCTGGATGATCTTCTTGACGTCCAGTTCGGCCTGGTCGTAGAGGGTGCGGAACGCTCCGTCGACCGCGCGATCGGCGGGAATGTCGTAGGTGTCCAGCCATTTGCCGTTGACGTGCGCGAACAGGTCGTCCTGTACCCGCACAGCGTCGTCGCGATAGGTCAGATCGATGCCCGAGGGAGTCGTCACGTCGAAAGTCACGACCTCCAGTATGCCGACGACGGCGTCGCGCCGCCGCCGCATTCAGCCCGGTGCGGCGGTCGCCACCGGGATGCGGTCGAATTCACCGTCATGGGCGCCGGCCGAGAACGCCTGCCACTCGCCGGGGGTGAACGACAGCTCGGTGGTGTCGTGGACAAGTACCGTGCCGCCGTCCGGGGCCGGGCGTATGTGCAGGTCACCCTCGATGCCACCGTGCAGGAGCATGCGGAGGAACGCCATCCAGGCGAGCGCCCCGACGGTGATCACCGGCTCGAGCTCCGGTCTGTTCGCGGGATCGCGGCGGTATTTGCTGTCGCGGATCTGCACCGCGTCACCGTCGAAACGGACCTCGACGCACTGGTTGCCGTTGTTGGTGCGCGTGGAGGTGAACCAGGGCGTGACCTCCGGCCGATACCTCGCGGGGGTGGGCATGGGCGGGAGTTTACACGGCTGCGTATTTCTCGATCAGCGCCAATGATTCTGTGCGCGTGAGGGATTGATCGAGAGCTCGCACGAATGCGAACGCCAGATCGTGCACCTGGTCGGGATTGTCGACCGGCCCGCCGAAGACCGCGCTCTCGGCCCAGCCGAAGGTCGGCAGATACTCGGAGGCGAAGTCCAGCAGATGAAAACTCGCCCCGCCGAGGATTGCGCCGTCGGGTGCCGCGAACGGGATGACCCGGATGTCCACGTTCGGCCTTGTGCGCAACAGCCCGGCCAGATACTCCAGCTGCGCACACAGCACTGCCTGGCCGCCCACCTGCTGCAACAGGGTCGCCTCGCCGACCACGGCGGTGAGGGCGACGGGATCGTGCCCGTGCAACCGCTTGCGGCGGCGCATCCGCACCGCGACCAGCTGTTCGACCTGCGCCGGCCGGATCATCACATCGGCGGCGATCAGCGCCCGCGCATAGGCCTCCGTCTGCAGCATGCCGGGGATCACGAGGCTGTCGTAGCTGCGAATACTGTCCGCGCCGTATTCCATCCCGTAGTAGCGCTGCAGTTCCGGGCCGATCAGGGCCGATCGCGTCCACCAGCCGCGCTCTCTCCCGGCCGCCAGCAGGGCGAGCAGTTCCGCGCGTTCCTGTTCGCCGACCGCGAGCAGGTCCAGCACCGGACCGATGGTGTTGGCGGTCAGCACCCGGCGGCCCTTCTCGACATGCGACCAATTGGCGGGGGTGAACCCCACCGCGCGGGCGAAGCCGGCCGAGTCGAAGCCGCGTTGTTCGCGGAGTTCGCGCAGGCGACGGACCAATTCCCACCGGGCGACCACTGGCGAGGTAGGGGCCATGCGGGCAGATGCTACGCCGGCCACCGCGACACGCCTCTGACTATTGTCATTTCAACTGTACGGGGATACGGTCTGCGTATCGGTGGCACTGCACTCGACGACGAGACGAGGTTCGCCATGAGCACGCGCGACCCGATGGCCGGCGCGATCGAACCGAATATCACCACCATCACCACCGCGCCGCGCGCAGTCACCCAGGAAGCGCTGGTCCGCTGCCGTCGCTACCGGAAAGAGAACGGGCTCTACGGCATCGTCGAACCGGTCCGAGGTCGCATCCTGTTGGAAATAGGCCCGGTCGGCGCGATCACCGTGCCGGCCGCCCTCGGAGCACCGATTCGCGAATATCTCACCGTGCGCGGACATCGCGGGCCGATCATCGGACATCCGCGCTCGGCGCGCTGGACCTTCTTGACCGGACATGTCGACGAATCGGCCACCGACGCCGCGATCGCGTCCGATATGTTCCATCGCTGCGCCGCCCTGGTCGCACCGGGTACCACCATCGTGCTGCCCTCACCGGCCGACGAGCGCACCGGATACCGGGTGTGGATCGATTCGCCGCACAGCGATTACCGGCCGGAACTGGCCGAGGTGCTCACCGCAACCCGCCAGTGCCGGCCGGACCCGTACTGACCCGCGGCGATCAGGAGGTCGGCCGCGGACTCAGGGTCACGCTGTACTTGTTCTCCAGCGTCTGATTCCAATCACGCTGGCACTGGTCGATCTTCGACTGATCGCCGTTGGCCTTGTTCACACAGTCGAGGAAATCCTTGCCGCCGTTGTTGACGAAGAAGTTGACCCCGATGGCGGCGATCACGATCCCGGCGATCAGGCCGAGCAGGCCCAGGACCAGACCGGCCATCGCCATCCCGCCCCCGGCCGCGGTGCCGCGCCGCGCCTTGACCGTCGCGATGATGCCGAAGATCAGGGCGACCAGGCCGAACAGGATGCCGCCCACCACCGTCCAGCAGGTCAGCACGGCGATGATGCCGAGGACCAGCGCCGTGATGGCCAGCCCCTTGCCCCTGGGCTGCTCCCAGGTGCCCTGTCCCGGCGGACCGGGATAGCCGCCCGGAGGCGGCGGGGGGTATCCACCCGGATACTGTCCGGGCTGCTGGCCGTACTGGCCGGGTTGTTGTGCGTACTGGCCCGGTTGCTGGGGATATTCGCCCGGACGTCCGGGTTCGCCACCCGACTGCGGATACGGTTCCGGCGGGGGGTAGTTCCCGGGCGGTGGATTCTCGGTCATCGCTGTCCTCTCCTCTGACGCACGGGCCCTCGACGGCCGCGTCTGCCGACTCTATTGACCGCCGAGACGTGCGTGCATTTCCCACACCAGGACTTCCGCCGGAACCTCGGCGACGATGCGCTGCCCACCGCTTCGGGTCATCCGCACCGCGTCGCCCTCGTAGAGGGTTCCGACGCCCTCCATCTCGACCTCGCCGCGGGCGACGAAGACATGCAGGTAGGGCGCCTCGGGCAGGGTGATCGCCTGCCCCGCAGCCGCTCCCGCCGCACCGGGCATACGCCCGACGTGCAGGGCGGAATGGCTGCTGCTGATCGCGATCGCGGTGCGATCGCGATAGCGCGGCATACCCGTGGCGACCGTGATCAGGCCGCCGCGGTCCAGTTCGTCGTCGATTTCCAGTTGCTGATATCCGGGAGTAATTCCCGGCTCGTCCGGTACTACCCACATCTGCACGAAATGAACCGCTTCGGAATGCGGCGACGTGCCGCCCTGTTCGGGCGGAAGCCGCCACGAATCATTCTTTTCCGAATGCAGAATTCCGGTTCCCGCGCTCATTCGCTGCGCCAATCCGGGATAGATGACACCAGCATGTCCGAGCGAATCCTGATGCACCAGAGATCCGTTCAGAACCCAGGTGACAATTTCCATATCGCGATGCGGATGAGTGTCGAATCCCTCGCCCGGCAACACGATGTCCTCGTTGTTCACCAGCAGCAGCCCGTGATGGGTGTTCTCCGGATCGTAATGCTCGCCGAACGAGAACGAATGCTTCGAATCCAGCCATGCCACACGGGTTTTCATGCGATCGCCGGCGCGATGAACATCGATGTGTGGTGTCGTGAGTGTGGACAACGGGGGTCCTCCTCTCGAGCTGCTGTCGAGGCCGCCGGGTAGATTCTACCGTGGCTGCGCACCGGCCCCGCACATTGATCCGGAGGTGAACCGAAATGCGACCCGACGCCGCGCGGCGGGCCGCGGTGGCCGCCGCCGTCCGCCGGCCCGGAATGCCGCGGCTGGCGCTGATCCGGTTCTCCGGACAGTTCGGCGACGGAATGTTTCAAGCAGCGCTGTCGGGTGCGATTCTGTTCAATCCCGAACGTGCCACCGATCCGCTGGCCATCGCGGGCGGGTTCGCGGTACTGCTGCTGCCGTATTCGGTGATCGGACCGTATGCCGGAGCGATGCTGGACCGCTGGGACCGGCGGATGGTGCTGCTGATCGCCAATGTGCTGCGGGCGGTGTTGATAGTGGTGACCGCGGTCGGGCTGTGGGCCGGAATCCGCGATACGCCGCTGTTGCTGCTGGCGCTCGCGGTGGTCGGGATCAGCCGATTCGTCCTGGCCGGGATCTCGGCGTCGCTGCCTCGGGTGCTGGAACAGCGCTGGCTGGTGCCGATGAATTCGGTCCTGGCCACGGTGGCATCGGGATGCGCCGGGGCGGGTGCCGCGGTCGCGGTGGCGATCATCGGGGCGGTGGGCGCGGGGGACGTCGCGGGTGCGGTGGCGGTGGCGGCCAGTGCCTGCGGGTCGGCGATCTCGGCGGTGGCCGCGATCGGCTTCACGCGCCATCAGCTCGGACCCGAACATCGAATCGGTGCGTCCGGGCGCGGCGCGACCGCCGAGTCCGTGCGCGCCGTGTTGACCGGTCTGCGCACCGGCGCCCGTGCGGTCGCCGAATCGCGGGATTGCACCACCGCGATGATCGGCGTCGGCACCCACCGCATCGTTTTCGGCGCCAACACCCTGCTCATGGTGCTGGTCCTGCGTCGCCCCAACGAATCCGGCATGTCGGCGAGTTCGGGACTGGTCGGCTTCGGCGTCGCGATCACCGCGGTCGCCGCGGGCATGCTCGCCGCCGCGGTGCTGACGCCGCTGCTGATTCCGCGGCTCGGGCGCCCGCGCACGGTGGTCGCCGGACTGTCGGCGGCGCTGCTGGTGCAGGCGACACTGGTCCCGCCGATCACCGTCGCCACCGGCGCGGCCGAACATCGGGCCCACCAACTGCTGCTGGCCGGCGCGTTCCTGCTCGGCATGGCCGGGCAGATGGTGAAACTGACCGGCGACGCGACCCTGCAGATCGATGTCGACGACGCTCGGCGCGGACAGGTATTCGCCCTGCAGGACACGATTTTCAACATCACGTTCGTCGTCGCCGTCGCCGTGACCGCCCTGGTCATTCCCGCCGACGGCCGTTCGCTCGGTGTGGTGGCGGCCGGCGCCGGACTGTACGCGCTGGGGATCGCGGCGATCGCGGTCAACAGCCGCCGGCGCACGCCACGCGATTCCTCCGGACGTTCGCAGACGCATCCCGGCTGATCGGTTAGATTGTTAGCCGCTGTGCTCGGTCCCAGCTGATGCGGTGACTGACAGTGCATGTCACCAGCGGTGCGAGTGGTAGTCGAGGAGTGCGGTGTTCGGGAACAACGCGACGGGGAGAGCTGCTGCCGGCGGAGCGGCGGCGGCGCGCGGCTCCACCCACATCGGAAAGCGCTGTGCCTCGGCGATTTTCACGCCCGCGGTCACCGGATTGCTGGTGTTCGGCACGCTCGCACCCGTCCCCGCGTCGGCCGAACTCGCCCCGTGGGCGCCACCACCGAAGAATGCCTGCGGCGAAACGGGATTCGATCCGCTCGCGCGTCAGCCCGATCCGAATGCGCCTGCGCCGCCGATTCTTCCGCCCAGGATCGACATCCCGGTGCCGGTGCCGGAGATCGTGCCCGTACCCGTGCCCGGCCCGCGGCCGGACAACACCCGGATCGTCCCGCAACCACTGCCGGCGGACCCGTGCCACAACCCGTGCCCGGACATTCGCGATACGCCGAAACCACCGCCGACCGAAGATCCTTCCGCGCCGGGCGAATCCGCCCCCGACTCCGGATCGGCATCCGGCTCCGGTTCGGCACCCGGCTCGAACAGTGGCTCGGGCACAGGTTCCGGGTCCGGGTCCGGCACCGGCTCGGGATCGAATTCCGGCCCGTTCAATCTGCCGAACATCAATATCAATCCCGAACCCGAACCGATTCCGATCCCCATCCCCGGCGGCGAACCGCCGGCGCCGGAGACCCCGCCGACGCCGGTGCGGCCGTCGACCGACCCGGGCGCGGTCGCGGTGGCACCCGCGCCGCGCACGGTCGAGAACGTGAAGCTGGTCAATCAGGTGACCGGCCACGGCTCGGTCAACCGCACCGATATGCGCTGGCAGGTCGACGGGACCGATCTCGGCATCATGTGGGAGACCGGACCGGGCAAGGTCGCGGTGGTATTCGGCGACACGTTCGGCAAGGGCTGGGAGTACGGCCAGGCCGGCGGACCGGACTGGCGATCGAATGTGCTCGGGTTCAGCTCCGAACGGGACCTGTCCAAGGGCCTGATCATCGACGACATGGTGCAGGACAGCCGCTGCCACGCCGCCGAACTGCTGAACAGCCGCAAGATCAAGAACTTCGAGACCACGGTGATCCCCACCTCCGGATTCGCCCTCGGCGACCGGCAGTACATGAGCTACATGTCGGTCAATCACTGGAGCAGGGTCCCGGGGATGTGGTGGACCAACAACGGTGGTCTGGCCTACTCCGACGACGGCGGCAGTACCTGGGTCAAGGATCAGTACGCCAAGTGGGACAACATGTTCGGCATCGATCGCTTCCAGGTCGCGACGATGGTGCCGCACGGCGACTACGTCTACATGTTCGGCACGCCCAACGGCCGCATCGGCATGATCGGCCTGGCGCGGGTGCCGAAGAAGGACGTGCTGAACAAGTCCGCGTATCAGTACTGGGTCGACGGCACCTGGGCCCCCGCGCAGGAGAATCGCGCCACGCCGCTGCTTCCCGGCATCGCGGGCGAGTTGTCGGTGCGCTACGACGAGTCGAGCAAGCAATGGCAGATGGTGTACCTGGACCCGGCTCGGCACGCGATCGTGCTGCGCACCGCGACCGAACCGCAGGGAGCCTGGACCGACGGCACCGTGCTGGCCGATACGAACGACTACCCGAAGGCCTACGGCGGTTTCATCCACCCCTGGTCGACCGGTAAGGACCTCTACTTCACGATGTCGGCCTGGGACAGCTACAACGTCTACCTGATGCACGCGACGCTGAACGATCCGACCGCACCGGAACCCGCCGATCCGTAGGCCCGCGCGAGTAGGCCGCGCGAGGAAATGTCATCGACACCACCTCGCGTATTCACCGGCGGCCAGTACTCTCGAAGCAATCATGGCCACCTATTTCGATCCCAAATCCTGGTCGCCGTTGCGAGCAGTGGACCTGGGCCGGCGGCTGTTCGACCCGGAGTTGCTGGATCAGTGGACGGCTTTCACCACCGCATGGCTCGACCCGGTGGCGGATCTCGGGGCGGGAACTGTCACCGCACTCATGCCGGATGTGCTGATGACGCTGCTCAGCGAGGGGATTTTGAGCCGCTTCGGCGGCCGGGAGGTCACCGCCACCCTGCTCGGCCACGATCTGACCGCGATTCTGCAGACCCTCAAGGTGCGCCGCCGCGGCGCCCACTTCCAGACCAAGACGGTGCTGACCGAGCTGCGCTGGAACGGACATCCGATCGAGGAGATGACGGTGATCGCGCACGGAGTGCGGCTGATTCCGGGTGTCCCGACGAAGGTGCGCACCGCCGGACTCGACGTCACCGGCACCGTGACCACCGCGGCGCTGGTCGAATGGCTCAACGAGAAGCGGCTGAACTGGCGGTTCGAGGTGCATCCGAGCGGATTGATCAGCGCGCGCCATCGCACCCGTAAATTCCAGGCGCTGGTCGACGCCGCCATCAGCGACAACCTCGTTACGATCGCGGTCCACCAGGCTGCCTGGTCCGGCGTCCGGGTGCCGCGGCGCTGGGTGTCGGTGGCGCCGGTCACGCTGGCGGACCTGCCCAACGACGTGCGCATCGTGCGTGCCGACCGGCAGGGCGACAGGGTGCATTTCCGGCTCGAACTGCCGCAGGTCACCGGCTCGTTCGACCTCGGGCAGATGCGGGCGGCGATCGTCGCCGGAACCACGCTGATCGTGTTCTGAGACCTCCGGACCGCCGAGTCCGGTTCCGCGGCGCTACTGTCCGCCTGCGTTCCACCATTCCAGCAGGGCGGCCTCGGCCTCGTCGCGAGTCAGCGGACCGCGATCCAGCCGCAGTTCCTTCAGGTAGCGCCAGGCGCGGCCGACCTGCGGTCCCGGCTCCAGGCCGAGGAGTTCCATGATCGCGTTGCCGTCCAGGTCCGGACGTACCCGCTGCAGATCCTCCTCCTGCTGCAGGCGTTCGATCCGGGCTTCCAGATCGTCGTAGGTCGAGCGCAGCAGTGCGGCGCGGCGCTTGTTGCGGGTGGTGCAGTCCGCGCGCACCAGTTTGTGCAGCCGCGGCAGCAGGTCGTCGGCATCGGTGACGTAGCGGCGCACCGCCGAATCGGTCCACTGGCCCTTGCCGTAGCCGTGGAAACGCAGGTGCAGATACACCAGCCGCGCCACGTCCTCGGTGAACTGCTTCGGATATTTCAAGGCGCGCATGCGCTTTCGCACCATTTTCGCGCCGACGACCTCGTGGTGGTGGAAGCTGACACCGCCGCCGGGTTCGTTGCGCTTGGTCGGCGGTTTGCCGATGTCGTGCAGCAACGCGGCCCAGCGCAGCACCAGATCCGGATCGCCCGACTCCTGATCGATGGCCTGGCGCAGCACCGTCAGCGAATGCTGATAGACGTCCTTGTGCTGATGGTGTTCGTCGATCTCCAGCTTCATCGCCGGAACCTCGGGCAGTACCCGTTCGGCCAGCCCGGTCTCGCACATGATGTCTATACCGTCGGTGGGATATTCACCGCCGATCAGCTTGTCCAGTTCGGTACGCACCCTTTCGGCGGTGATGCGGCGGATCTCGTCGGCCATCAGAGCGATCGCCACCCGCACCCGTGGCGCCACCTCGAAGCCGAGCTGGGAGACGAAGCGGGCCGCGCGCAGCATGCGCAGCGGATCGTCGTTGAACGAATCCTCCGGCGCCGCAGGAGTATCCAGCACACCGGCGAGCAGGGCCGCCATGCCGTCGAGCGGATCCACGAATTCCAGATCACCGGCCGGGCCGATACGTACGGCCATCGCGTTGACCGTGAAGTCGCGGCGGACCAGATCACCCTCGAGGCTGTCACCGAAGGTGACCTCGGGGTTACGCGAGACGCGGTCGTAGCTGTCGCTGCGGAAGGTGGTGATCTCCAGCTGCCGGCCCGATTTCGACGCGCTCACCGTGCCGAACGCCAAACCGCCGGTGTCCCAGAGATGGTCGGCCCAACCGCGCACGATCTCCAGTACGACCTCGGGCCGGGCGTCGGTGGTGAAGTCCAGATCGGTGCCGAGCCGGCCCAGCACGGCGTCGCGCACGCTGCCGCCGACCAGGTACAGCTCGTGGCCGCGCGCGGCGAACAGGCCGCCCAGCGGAGTCAGGACATCCGAGAGCCGGCCCAGGGTGATCGCCGCCGCGGCAAGCAATCGCGTCCGGCGATCATCGTCGGGGTCGGACACGGCCCTTCCTTTCACTTGTGTGCCGTCCTCCACTTCTGCGTCAACGGACTTCGGCGAAACCACGGAAACGCAGCTTAGTTGGTGCGCACCCGCCCGGACCGGACGGATGCCCCGCCGCGCTGCGGCATGAACTCGGCATCGAACACGTTCAGTGCATCGATCCGGCGCGGCTAGACTGACCCGGTGTCTCCGGCCGATCGCGCGAACAGTCGACGCCGCCAGCCCCGGCGCCGCGGTTCGGCCGGTAATGCGGCGAAACCTCGTATGCGCACCGTCCGGGAAACCTCGGCGGGCGGCCTGGTCGTCGACGGCCTCGACGGGCCCGCCGAACAGCGCTGCGCCGCGCTCATCGGCCGCACCGACCGCCGCGGCCGATTGCTGTGGTCGCTGCCGAAGGGGCATATCGAAGAGGGGGAGACGGCCGAGCAGACCGCCGTCCGGGAGGTCGCCGAGGAGACCGGCATCAACGGCCGGGTGGTCGCGGAACTGGGAAGCATCGACTACTGGTTCGTCACCGAAGGCCGTCGGGTACACAAGACCGTGCACCATTACTTGATGCGGTCGTTGGGGGGTGAGCTCTCCGATGCCGACGTCGAGGTCACCAAGGTGGCCTGGGTGCCGTTGAGCGAACTCGATTCCCGGCTCGCCTACGCCGACGAGCGGCGTCTGGCCGAGGTCGCGAATCGGCTGATAGATCGGATGGAGAGCGGCAGACAATGACGCGTGCGAGTCGCAGTGGGCACCGCTGGGTGCTCCTGCTCGTCTCGCTGGCGCTCGCCGTATTGAGCGTGCCGTCGGCCGGGTCGAGCCATGCGCAGCCGTCCGGGTCGGGAGGTTCGACCGCAGCGCCGAAATTCCTCAAACTCACACTCGATTCGGTGTCGCCGAGCACGATCACCACCACCAGCGATTCCGTCCTCGCGCTGACCGGCACGGTGACCAATATCGGCGATCGCGTGGTGGACGACGTCAGTGTGCGAGTACAGCGCGGGGCGGCCATCGCCGAACCCGGCGAACTGCGCTCCACGCTGCGCCAGGATCAATCGGACTTCCCGGTCAGCGCGCAGTTCCAGGACGTCGCCGACCAGTTGGGGCCCGGACAGCGCAAACAGTTCACCCTGCGGATCGGGGTGCGCGAGGGCATGTCCAACGCGGCCGCCAATCCGCCGGTCACGGACTCGCTCGGCATCACCGAACCGGGCGTGTATCCGCTGCTGCTGAATGTGAACGGCGAACCGGCCTACGGCACTCAGGCGCACCTCGACGATGCGCGGTTCCTGCTGCCGGTCCTCGGCCTGCCCGCCCTGCCGAACGGCGCCGATGCCGCGGCGGAGGGGTCACAACCCGTTCCGGCCGCACCGCAGCCGCCGGTGGCGACCACCATGTTGTGGCCGCTGGCCGACCGGCCCCGCATGGTCGCCGGCATCCCCGGCTCGGTGGACGGCAAGGCGCTGCTCACCGACGACGAACTGGCCGGGGAACTGGCCGCGGGCGGCCGCTTGGATCAGCTGGTCTCGGCCCTGGAGTCGACGCTGCGACCCGACCCCTCGCACGATTCCGGCCGCGCGGGTCCCGGACTGGCCGGATCGCTGTGCCTGGCCGTGGACCCGGATCTGCTGCTCACCGTGTCGAAGATGACCGAGGGATATCGAGTGCTGGCCTCTCCGTCGGATCCGGACGGGCCCACACGCGACGGCACCGGTCCGCAGGCCGCGCGCGCGTGGCTCGACCGGCTGCGTGCGCTGGCGCCGACGATGTGCACGGTGGCGCTGCCGTTCGCGCAGGTCGACCCGACCGCGCTGGCCGGCGTGCATGATGCCGATCTGGTCGCCCGCGCTATCACCGCGCCCGCGGATATCGTCGATTCGCTGCTGTCGGTCAAATCCGTGCGCGGGGTGAGTCTGCCCGCTTCCGGAGCCATCGGAGCCGATGCCGCGACCATGCTGACCGAGCGCGGTTTCACCACCGCCGTCCTCTCCGGGAATGTGGTCGCCGAGGGCGGTTCCCTCAGCACCGCAACGGGTTCCGGGCGCGGCGAGGCGACGGTGCGCAGTACCGCCTCCGTCGCCGCGGACATCGCGCCGGTGGTACCGGAGATGGTGCGCCTGCCGGCCGCCGCCCCTGTCAAACCCGACGCCGCGCCGCCGGCGCCCGATTCCGGATTGAAGGTCGCGACCTTCGACATGTGGTCGGCGACCGCGCTGGCCGCGGTCGGGTCGAATCCGCCGACTCCGGCGTTCACGCCCGACCGCGTCCGGTACGCGGTCACCAACGACTCCCGCACCGCCCGACTGCAGGACGCACTGGGCGCGCTGAGCTGGCCGGTGCTGAATACGACCGAGACCCGTCCCCGCGCCACCCTCCTCATGCCGCCGCAACAGTGGGGCGCCGACCGCGACGAGGCCGGAGCGCTGCTCTCGCACCTGGAGCTCATGTTCCGCAGCGGTCTGGCGACACCGCGTTCCTTCACCGACCTGCTCGCGCAGCCGGTCGATCCGCGCCCGTACGACCTGGACTACTCCGGTGACGCAGCGGCACAGGCGGTGCCCGACCAGTTCGTCGCGCCGGTCGGACAGCAGGAACATCGGATCGACGATCTGATGAGCGCCCTGGTGGAGATCCCCCAGCAGGAGCCGACACCACGGACGTTCCTCACCCCGTTGCGCGACGATCTCATCCGGGTGCTGACGCTCTCGGACCGCACCGGTACCGATGCGCAGGCCGACACCGCCGCGCAACGACGACTCGAACAGACCACCCGGACCATGGACGGGCTGTTCTCCTCGGTGAGCGTGCTGCCGCCGGGCGGCGTGTACACGCTGGCCTCGGAGCAGAGTCCGCTGCTGCTGGTCGCGCGCAACGATCTGCCGGTCGCGATCCGGATCCGGTTCAAGATCGGGGCGCCCGCCGAGACGAATATCACCGATATCGGTGAGCAGCAGCTTCCGGCGGAGGGTACCCGGTCGTTCCAGATTCCGACCAAGGTGAGCGACAGCCGTAACCTGGTGATTCCGATATCCCTTACCACACCGGCCGGAGTGCCTCTCGGCAATGCCACCTCGGTTTCGGTACGTTCGAACGCTTACGGTCAAGCGTTGGCGATAATTACCGCATGTGCCGGTGCACTGCTCTTCCTGCTCGCCGGTCGCCGCCTGTGGCGCCGCTTCCGGGGACAGCCCGATCCGGCCGACAAGGGTTTGGACCCGGGAAAACGACGCAGGCTCAACCGATACCTGCGCGCCCGCAAACGAGTACTGCAGGAAGAGGAGGCACAGTGAGCGACAATCGCGCAGCGGCTTATGTGCCGACCGGGTGCGGGTGTCCCGCAGGTCACGAGGCACAGTGAGCGACAATCGCGCAGCGGCTCGCCGTTCCGACCGGGTGATTCACGGGCCGGCCCGAATGCCGAGCAGACCGGAGGTCCGGTGACCGAGTACGACGGCCCCGTCGTGCCCGATCAGGCCGACGACGAGCAGTTTCCGCGACGCGCGCCCGCCGCGCCGTGGGAGCGTGGACCGCGTCGGCTGAGTCCCGATCCCTCGATGCCGCCCTCGGGCGCCAACGGTGTCGTACCCAACGGGACGCCGCCGCACCGCTTACAGCCGAACGACGCCCGGCCCGATCCGGCCGATCCGCGGCGGCCGCTGAGTGGCCCGATTCCGCAGGTACCCCCCGTGGGCCGGAAACCCGGCCCGAACGGGGCACGACCCACTCCGCCGCCGCGCCGGCAAACACCGCCCAGCGCACCCATCCGTCAGACCCCGGGTGCCGGCCCGCGCCAGATTCCACCGGGGGCATCGCCCCGTCCGGGCCCGCCGAATTCACCCGACGGGCCCCGGAATCCGGGACCGCAGAATCCGCCGCGCCGGCAGAGCCCGCCGAGCGCGCCGCTGCGCCAGACGCCGCCGAACGCGCCACGCCAGCCACTACCGCCGAATGCGCCACCGAGCGAGCCGTTCCGTCAAGTCCCCCCGACGGATCATCGGGGTGCTCGCCCGCCGCAGGACGGCGCGCCGCCGGGACGGCCCCGTCCGCCGCAGCGCGGCCCGCGCCCGCCGGTCGAGCCCCCGAATCAGGATCCTCGGTACTGGGACCCCCAGTACCGCGAGGCCCAGAACCGGGAACTCCCGCGCCGGGATGCGCAGCGTCCGGATCCGCGGCGGTCCTATCCGCCGGGCCCGCCGAGCGGTCCGGTCGACCAGGTACCTCGCGCACCCCGCGCGGAGCGGGCGATGCCGCGCCACATCCCGCCGTCCGAGGCGGAGCCGCGCCGCCGGCCGGCAGGGGAGCGTCCGGCTGCTGCGCGCCCGGATTCGGCACGGCCGACACGTGCGCGCAGCGATTCGGCAGGTCCGCGCACCGCCCAGCAGGCCGTCCTCGAGCAGGAACCGGAAGACTCGTCGACTTCGCGATTGGTCCGCGACTCCGGCTCCATCGCGGTCGCCACGTTGGTCAGCCGCATCACCGGCTTCGTCAAGCAGCTGTTGCTCGTCACCGTGCTCGGCCCGGCCATCGCCAGTGCGTTCACGGTCTCCAGCACGATCCCGACCATGATCTCCGAGCTGCTGCTCGGCGCGGTGCTCACCGCCATCGTGGTGCCGACCCTGGTCCGCGCGGAGAAGGAGGACCCCGACCGCGGCGCGGCATTCGTCCGCCGCCTGGTCACCGCGGCGTTCACGGTGTTGGCCATCGGCACCGTCCTGGCCGTCGCCGCCGCCCCGGTGATGACCACCCATATCTTCCTGTCCCACGACGGCAAGGTGAATACCGCGCTGACCACGGCGCTCGCCTTCCTGCTGCTGCCGGCCATCCTCTTCTACGGGATGTCGGGCCTGCTCATGGCGATCCTGAACACCCATCAGGTGTTCAAACCGGGTGCCTGGGCGCCGGTACTGAACAACGTGGTCGTACTGGCGATTCTGACCCTGTACGCGGTCACGCCGGGAGAGATCAGCCTCGATCCGGTCCGGATGAGCGATCCGAAGCTGCTGGTCCTCGGCGTCGGTGTGACCGTCGGTGTCATCGTTCAGATGGTGAGCCTGCTGCCGGCCATCCGGCGGCTCGGCATCGATCTGCGCCCGCTGTGGGGGGTGGACGCCCGGCTCAAGCAGTTCGCCGGGATGGGCGCGGCCATCATCCTGTACGTGTTCATCAGCCAGATCGGCTGGACCATCGCCACCCGGGTCTCCTCGCATGCCGACGTCGCGGGCCCGACCATCTATCAGAACGCCTGGCTGCTGCTGCAGCTGCCCTACGGCGTGCTCGGCGTGACGCTGCTGACCGCGATCATGCCGCGCCTGAGCCGCAATGCCGCCGCCGACGACAATCCGGCGGTGGTCGACGACCTCGGCGTCGCCACCCGTCTGACCATGATTTCGCTGGTCCCGGTGGTCACCTTCCTCACCATCGCGGGTCCGCAGATCGGCCAGGCGCTGTACGGGTACGGCCATTTCGGCAGTTCGGATGCCGGCCGCTTGGGCGAGGCGGTCTCCTGGTCGGCGTTCACGCTGATTCCCTATGCGCTGGTGCTGATTCACCTGCGGGTGTTCTACGCGCGGGAGCAGGCCTGGACACCGACCTGGATCATCCTCGGCATCACCGGCGTCAAGATCGTGTTGTCGCTGCTCACGCCGGTCTTCTTCAGTGACGATCACGTCGTCATCGCCTTGGGTGTGGCCAACGGTCTGGGCTTCGTGACCGGCGCGGTGATCGGCGGCTGGCTGCTGCATCGCAGTCTCGGCGATCTGCGGATGGCCAATGTCGGCCGGACCGTCACCCGCGTGGTGCTGGCCTCGGTGGCCGGCGCGGCGGTGACACTGATCATCGATCAGGTGCTGGGCCTGTCCCGGCTCGACGGCGGCCTCGCGTCGGTACTGCGGGTCGGCCTGGACGCGATCGTCATGTTCGGCGTCGCCTTCGGCCTGATGCGCCTGGCGGGTGTTCCGGAGATCGTCGCGCTCACGGTCGCGGTGTCGCGGCGCCTCGGCTTCACCCCGCCGGCGCCCGACCTCGGCCTGGACGACACCGCGGTCGATATGCACGACACGATGGTGCTGCCGCGTCCGGAACTGGCCGCTCCGTATTACTACAGCTACGACCCGTACACCGACGCCCAGACCATGGTGTTGCCGGTAATCCGTCCTGGTGCGGTTGACCGCACCGGCCAGGGCGAGTTCCCGTACCCTGTTCGGCAGAGAAACGCAAATGCCGGTGCTGCACCGGCGCAACGGACTTCGACAGTTCAGGGCGAAGGAGGAGCGAGGGTGAGCGACGACGCGGCGGAGGGTCAGCCTTCCGCCGAGGCTGCCGACGCGGCAGGCGCAGTGCGCACCGACGACGTCCCGCCCGGGAGTGTTCCGCCGGCCGACCGCACTCGGGACTCCGCATCCGACCATACGAAAGCGTCGAACGCCGGTGCGGCGCCCGACGCCGAAGCCGGTGTGGACGGGAATGTCCCCGACGCGCCGAACACCGCGGACGCGGTCGGCGGCAACGGTGCGGAAGCGGTGCCGCCCGGAGCGGTGCCGCCGCGGGATCCGGCCTACGACACCGGCATGCTGCCGGTCGGTTCGCCGGAGATGCCCCCGATGCGGGTGGAACCGCCGTCCCGGCGGGTACCGCGCGGTCCGAAACTGATTCCGGGCGCCTCCGTGGCGGGTGGCCGCTATCGGCTGCTCGCCGACCACGGTGGCGCACGCGGACTGCGGTTCTGGCAGGCCTTGGATGTGAAATTGGACCGCGAGGTCGCGCTCACCTTCGTCGATGCCGATCAGAAGGCCGCAGACAATCCCGGCCACGACGGCCCGCAGGCCATCCTCTCGCGCACGCTGCGCCTGGGCCGGATCAACTCGTCCGGCCTGGCCCGCGTGCTCGATGTGGTGCGCGGTAGTTCGGGCGGCATCGTGGTCGCGGAGTGGACTCCCGGCCGCTCGCTGCGGGAGATGGCCGAGACCCAGCCCTCGCCGATCGGTGCGGCACGGGCCATCCGGGCCCTCGCCGCGGCTGCCGAACTGGCCCATCGCGGCGGCGGTTCGCTGTCGATCGATCATCCGGACCGGGTGCGCATCAGCGCCTCCGGCGATGCGGTGCTGGCCTTCCCGGGCACCTTGGCCGATTCCGACGCGCAATCGGATGTGCGTGGCCTCGGCGCGATGCTGTACGCGCTGATCACCGCGCGCTGGCCGATCCGCACCGGCGGCGTCACCGGTGCCGCGGCGACCGTCGGCGGGCTGAAGCTGGCCGATTTCGGCAGCGACGGCTCTCCGGTGGAACCGCGTCAGATTCGTCCCGAGGTGCCGTTCGAGATTTCCGCGGTGGCGGTCCGCTCGCTCGAGGCCGACAAGGGCGTGCGGACGGCGGCGACCGTGCAGCACGTGCTCGAGCAGGCCTCGGTCGTCGACCAGAAGACCGACTTCATCCCGGTCCTGCGTCTGGGCCAGCGTGCGGTGGCGAATCCGGACGAGACCCTCGCCGATCCGGAACTGCTCGCCGCCGAGCGGGAGCGGTCGCAGCGAATGCTGTGGATCCTGGTCGGTCTGGGTGTGCTCGCGGCGCTGGTGGTCGGCGTGATCATCTGGTGGCTGCTGAGCATCTTCGCGCCGGGCTCGGCCGACGAACCGCTCAACGAACAGCAGCGCAAACTGGGCCTGACCACGGCCAGCGTCGCACCGACCGCCCCGGCGGCGCAGTCCGCGGGACCCGCGCCGACCACGGCTGCCGGACTTCCGCTGCAGGCCACGGGCGTCTCGGTGTACTCCCCGGAGGGCACCCCGGACAGTCCCGGCAACGTGTCGGCGCTGCTCGACGGAAATCCGACAACCACCTGGCACACCGATCAGTACTTCCAGCAGTTTCCGGCTCTGAAGAAGGGGATCGGCGTGCTCGCGACGCTGCCCGGTCCCAGCAAGGTGAGCAAGGTCGTCATCGATTCCGCGTCACCGGGCACGGTGGTCGAGGTGCGGACCTCGCCCACCGCGGTCCCCACCCTGGATCAGACTCAGCTCGTCGGCCAGGCCACCCTGGCCGACGGCACCACCACGATCCCCGTGCAGTCCGATCAACAGGCTCGCTACGTCCTGATCTGGATCACCCAACTGGCCAACACCGGCGGCCAGTTCCAGACATCGCTCGGCGACATTCGCTTCGAGGCCGCCTCCTGATTCGTGCCGTCGCGGCCGGCGACCGTCCCGGTCCCGTGATATCGCCTCGCTCTGGTTGCTACCGATTCGTAATGAACGTTATGATTCACAGCGCGCTCTCAGCAGGGGAGCTTCCTGGGATCTGGTGTCTCGGTCCTGGATGATGCGGAATTAGCGGCCTGTCCGGTGTAGGACTTCGTGCCGCCGTGAGCGCTGTCCAAGGGGTTTGTGTGTCGTTCGAAGCGATCGCCAGTGGGGGGACACCGGAGTCGTCTGCTGTCCGTCGTCGCTCGATCGATCCGGACGAAACCACCGATTTCGAATTACTTTCCGCCCATGTCGCCGGCGACCGCGATGCTTTCGGCATTCTGTTCCGCCGCCATTACCACCGGCTCTGGCAATTGGCGCTGCGCACCTGCCGCACTCCGGAGGATGCCGCCGATTCGCTGCAGGACGCGCTGCTGTCCGCGCACCGCAATGCCGCCACCTTCCGCGGGGATGCGGAGGTACGCAGCTGGTTGCATCGCATCGTGGTCAACGCGTGCCTGGATCGTATGCGGCGCAACAAGTCCCGGCCCGCGACGTCGCTGTCGGACGAGTCCGTGGCCGAACCGGCGGTGGAACGCGACGACATCGCGCAGCGCGAGGTGAGGATGGTGGTCGCCGCGGCACTGTTCACGCTGCCGCCCGATCAGCGAGCAGCGCTGGTTGCGATCGACATGGAAGGGTATACCGTAGCGGAAGCGGCGCAGTTGCTGGGCGTCGCCGAGGGGACGATCAAAAGTCGCTGCGCCCGTGGCCGTAAACGGCTGGAACAGGAATTGGAATTCCTGCGAAATCCGGGGAACCGGACGTAGCCGAGAAGCGTCATTACTAATAGACGGACAATTATTCGTTGTGCCTGCCGCCGCATCGCTGCGATGACAGGCGCTACATCATGAGGCCGGACCCGGAGAGGCGATGGACGACAAGGGCGAATTCGCCGCGCGGCGACGCCGTTCCGGGGTGTGGGGCGACGAAGCGGACACAGGAGGTGTGATGGCAGCCCGTCCGGTGCCGCGCCCTCCGTTCTCCACCGATCTGCTGGCCGATCTGCACGCCGACAACGTCCCTCCCGAACAGGCCGAGCTGCTGTGGCCGCAAGTTCGCCGGGACCCCGACGCCGTTCGTTTTCTGCACTCGCTCGACGGCGTGAGCGCCGAGTTACGCGCGCTGAGCCTGGACGACCACATTCTGCATCCGATCCCGACCCGGGTAGCGGCCCGGTTGGACGCGCTGCTGGACGAGTTGTCGCGCGGCGAGCAGCCGCAGCCGGTCGCCACTGTCCACCATCTCTACGGCGACGGATCGGGCGGCGAGCCGCCCTCGACCCGTCCGATGCCGGCTCTGGACGCGGTACCGCGGGATGCGCTGCCCGGGGAACCGATGCCCGAGGAACCGCTGCCCGGGGAACCGCTCGAGCAGGACGCCGTTGTTCCCGGCGCGGCGGGCCCGGGCGAACCGATTTCGCTGGACGGTCACCGCGCGAAGCGATGGCGCTGGTTCACCGCGGCCGCGGCGGCAGTGGCCGTCATCGCCGGAACCCTGGTCGCTGTGGACGCGGTGACCGATCGCCCGGTGCGCCCGAAAGCCCTGCCGGCCCAGCACAGCGCCACCGTCGCCCTCGATGACGAGCTGTCCTCCGCGGCCGTGCTGAGTGCCATGGGCCGCAACGACGTCACCGGCGCGCTCTCGGGGCCGGGGGCCATGGCCGGTTGCGTGAAAGCCGCGGTTCCGGACCGCACGGTGCTCGGCTCTACGAATGTCACATATCGCGGTGAATCGGCCGTGCTGATCCTGCTCACCGGCCCGCGTCCGCCCAAGATCACCGCATTGGTCGTCCGGACCGGCTGCAGCGCAGCGGATCCGCAGATCCTCGAGATGCGCGACATCGGCTGACGGTGCTCGAGGTGCGCGAACGCCTCGTCGACGGCGATGTTTCCGGGCGCGGTCTCGAGTACGGCCGGTCGGCGGCGGGAACATCTACGTTTACCCTGTTGTTGACCGACACGCCTGTTGAACACACTTCGGAAGGGCATCATGAGCACGCCTGTACGCGATCTGATCATTGTCGGCTCCGGCCCCGCCGGCTACACCGCCGCGGTCTACGCTGCCCGGGCCGAGCTCGAACCGCTGCTGTTCGAGGGCACCCAGTTCGGTGGCGCGCTGATGACGACGACCGAGGTGGAGAACTTCCCCGGCTTCCGCGACGGCATCATGGGCCCCGATCTCATGGAAGAGATGCGTGAGCAGGCCAAGCGCTTCGGCGCGGATATCCGTACCGAGGATGTCGAGGCGATCGATCTTTCCGGCCCGATCAAGTCGGTCACGGTCGGTGGCGAGGTCTACCAGGCCTACGCGATCATCCTGGCCATGGGCTCGGCGGCCCGCTACCTGGGTGTACCGGGTGAGCAGGAGCTGCTCGGCCGCGGTGTCAGCGCATGCGCGACCTGTGACGGCTTCTTCTTCAAGGGCCAGGACATCGTCGTGGTCGGCGGTGGCGATTCCGCGATGGAGGAGGCGACCTTCCTCACCAAATTCGCCTCCAGCGTGACCATCGTGCATCGCCGCGAGGAATTCCGCGCCTCCCGCATCATGCTCGAGCGGGCGAAGGCGAACGAGAAGATTCGCTTCCGCCTGAACTCCGAGGTGGTCCAGGTGCACGGCGACACGGCCGTGACGAGTCTCACCCTGCGCGACACCAAGACCGGTGAAACCTCCGAACTGGCGGCCACCGGCCTGTTCGTGGCGATCGGCCACGACCCGCGCAGCGAATTGGTCCGTGGTCAGGTCGATCTCGATGCCGAGGGCTACGTGAAGGTTCGCGAGCCCGGTACCGCGACCTCGGTGGACGGCGTCTTCGCGGCCGGCGATCTGGTCGATCACACCTACCGCCAGGCCATTACCGCCGCCGGTACCGGTTGCCGTTCGGCGATCGACGCCGAACGCTGGCTCGCCGAGAAGGGCGACATCACCAGCAACACACTCGATCACGCCGGCAATCCGGTGGAAGTGACCGCCGGCTGATCCGCCCCGAAGCCTCTCGAATATCGCGTCACCGCACACCGCTAGGAGTTCCGCCATGTCCGAAACAGCCACCAAGACCGTCACCGACGCCACCTTCGAACAGGATGTGCTCGGCAGCGACAAGCCGGTGCTCGTCGACTTCTGGGCCTCCTGGTGTGGCCCGTGCAAGATGGTCGCACCGGTGCTGGAGGAGATCGCCGCGGCGCACGGCGACAAGCTCACCGTGGCGAAGGTCGACGCCGACGCCAACCCCACCAGCTCCCGCGACTACGGTGTGATGGCATTGCCGACGATGATCCTGTTCTCCGGCGGTAAGGAGGCCAAGCGCATCGTGGGTGCCAAGGGTAAGGCCGCGCTGTTGCGCGAACTCGAAGGCATCATCTGAGTTCTCCCGGTCGAGGCCCCGGGTCAGGGTACGTCGCGAGCGTGCCCGGTCCGGGGCCCCGATGCGGTTTCACCAGGAGGCACTCCGGGACCCGATGGCTGTGTACTATTTCGGCACCCGGAGAATTGCCGAAATACGGCTCGGGTCTGAGACAATCGACCGACGCTCCGGTCGTGCGAGGGTGTGTGCCATCGCATAAGTGGGTACCCGGGTTGGCGGAAGGAAAGGGCTCTCACGCATGCACCGACTTCGTCACGGCGATACTGGTCCAGCCGTCGCTGAGGTCCGGAGCACCCTGGCAAGTCTCGGATTCCATCCACACCCGCACGGGACCGACCGGTCCGGTGGGCAGGGGGAGTACTGGAAGGACTCCGACGCCGTCTTCGATCGTGAACTCGATTCGGCCGTACGCGCTTTCCAGCAGCAGCGCGGCCTGTTGGTCGACGGGGTCGTCGGGCCCGCCACCTATCGCGCGCTGAAGGAGGCCTCCTATCGCCTCGGCGCTCGCACCCTGATCTATCAGCTCTCGGCGCCGCTGTACGGCGACGACGTCGCCACTCTGCAACGCCGCCTGCAGGATCTGGGCTTCTACGTTCATCGCATCGACGGCTATTTCGGCCCGCACACCCACGATGCGCTCACCGCCTTCCAGCGTGAGATCGGCCTGTCCGCCGACGGCATCTGCGGTCCGGACACACTGCGTTCGCTGGAACTGCTCGGCGCGCGGGTCACCGGTGGCAATCCGCATCGCATCGCCGAGGAGGAGGTCGTCCACCGGGCCGGCCCGCAGCTGACCGGGAAGCGCATCGTCATCGACCCCGGAATGGGCGGCGAGGACAAGGGTTTGGCCGTGCCGACGGAATTCGGCGACGTGTACGAATCGGAGATCCTCTGGGATCTGGCGAGCCGCCTGGAGGGCCGGATGGCCGCCACCGGCATGGAGACGTTCCTGTCCCGCCCGTGGGGCGCCAACCCGACCGACGCCGAACGCGCCGAGACCTCGAACACCTTCGACGCGGATCTGATGATCTCGCTGCGCTGTGCGGCAAATCTCAGTTCGTCCGCGGGCGGTGTGGCCAGTTTCCACTTCGGGAATTCGCACGGTTCGGTGTCGATGATCGGCCAGGTGCTGGCGGGATTCATCCAGCGTGAGATCGTGGCGCGAACCTCGTTGCAGGACTGCCGCACCCACGCCCGCACCTGGGACCTGCTGCGACTGACGAAGATGCCGACCGTCCAGGTCGATATCGGATACCTGACAAACGATTACGACGCCTCGGTATTGACCAATCCCCGGATGCGCGATGTGATCGCGGAGGCCATTCTGATCTCGGTCAAGCGGCTGTATCTGCTCGGCCAGGACGATCAGCCCACCGGCACTTATACCTTCGCCGAGCTGTTGGCCGAGGAATTGGCCGCGGCCGATCGAATGTAGGTCCCGGATACCAGAGGAAGGCGCCCCCTGGAATTCGATCCCGGGGGCGCCTTCCTTTTTCGTGTCGGTGGCCCTTTTTCGTGTCAGTGGCAGGGAACGCCCGGCTGGGCCTGCATGGCGGCGGCGGCCAGCAGCTGGTCCAGAGCGCGCTCGACGTCTTCCTTCCACAGATGATCGCTGTCGAGTTCCAGCCGCAGGCGCGGAAATCGATGGTGTTGTGCCACCACCGAGAATCCGACGTCCTCGAGGAAGTCCGCGTCGATCATGCAGCTTTCGGGCGAACAGGCGCTGTTGGCCTTCTGTCGCGGGGCGGAGGCGATCCCGTGCCCCGGCGAGTCGATGCGCTCCATGAAGAACATGGACCGCACTCCGCGGGCCGGCAGCGCGGTCGCGGCCGGATCGGTGCGAATTCCGAAGGCCTCGATCGCTCGCACACCTCGGCGCATCAGATCGCCGACGACGGCCTGAATCAACCGATGGGCGATATCTCCGTCATTGTGCGGCGGTTCGGCCCGCAGCGTGGTCAGCAGGACCGCATCCGGGCTCACGGGGGAGGTGGGGAACAATGCCGCGCGCGGCACCACACTCGGCGGCGAATACAGCGCACATCCGGCCGGCTGACCGTCGACCACAGCGATCTGTCCGCAGGATCCCCATTCGAGCATCACCGTCGACAACCACGCCTCTTTTTCGAAGACGGGGTCGCTGAATTCACGGGAATCTGCCGCCACGGCCGGGTCGATCTCCCAGAACACGCATCGACGCGCGTGTGCCGGAAGTTTGTCCAGTCCGCCGAGGGTTAGTGCGGTCACGCTGGTCGACACCGCTCTGCTCAGCCTCCAGCTTTCCGATTCATCTATGCTCACGCCGCATCAACATCTTCTCGCCAGCAAGAATATGCGATCAAAGCGAACGCCTCATTTCCCATCCCTTATCGATCGCGGCACATTCGGATCGGCGCGAAAAACAGCGGTGTCACAGTGACGTTTCTCGCCGAACCCCAGGGGTCTGTCTCGTCAGAGCTGTTGTTGCTCCATCAGCCCGACAATGCGCTCCAGATCGTCGACCGAACCGAACTCGACGACGATCTTGCCCTTCTTCTTGCCCATACTCACCGTCACCCTGGTGTCGAACGAATTGGCCAGTCGCTCGGCGACCTTGTCCAACCCCGGTGCGTAAATCTGCCTCCGCTTGGGCGTCGGCTTCACTTCGTCTTCGGGGTAGCGGTTCGCGAGAGTGACGGCCTCCTCGGTCGCACGAACCGACAACCCCTCGGCGACGATGCGTTCGGCCAATCGCTCCTGCGCCTCGGCACCCGCTTCCAATCCGAGCAGGGCACGAGCATGTCCGGCGGAGAGCACGCCGGCCGCGACCCGTCGCTGCACCGGAATCGGCAACTTCAACAGGCGAATCATATTCGTGACGACCGGTCGGGATCGGCCGATTCGGTTCGCCAGTTCCTCGTGGGTGACGCCGAATTCCTCCAACAGCTGCTGATAGGCCGCCGCCTCTTCGAGCGGATTCAGCTGCACCCGGTGGATGTTCTCCAGCAACGCATCGCGCAGCATGGCGTCGTCGGTGGTCTCGCGCACGATCGCCGGGATGGTCTCCAGGCCGGCTTCCTGGCAGGCTCGCCATCGCCGTTCACCCATCACCAGCTGATAGCGCGGAGTGGGGGAGGAGGACTCCAGCACCCGCACCACGATCGGCTGCATCAGGCCGAATTCCCGCACCGAATGGACGAGTTCGGCGAGCGCATCCTCTTCGAAGACCTGCCGCGGCTGCTTCGGATTGCGCTCGATCTGATCCGGCGGAATCTCCCGATATACCGCACCGGCACCCGATTCCTCGGCCGCATCGGGAACCCGATGCAGATAGGCCGACGCGGGATGCGGGCCGATCGGATCGAGTCCGATCACCGCATTGGCTGCCGCACTTCCGAGTCCCTGCACATCGGCAGGACCGGTCGGAATCAACGCGGCCAGTCCGCGCCCCAAGCCACCCTTCTTCGCCTGACTCATCGGCCTACCGACCCCTTTCCTGTGCTGCACCAGCCGTACCGACCGCAGCGCCTTCTTGGCCCGGCGTCGCTCGGCTCTGGATGACGGCCGAGCGGGCCGCGATCTCCCGCCCCGCGTCGAGATAACTCATCGCGCCGCGGGAACCAGGATCGTAATCGAGCACGGTCATGCCGTAGCCCGGCGCCTCGGAAACCTTGACGCTGCGCGGAATAACCGAGCGCAGCACCGCGTCACCGAAGTGGCCGCGAACCTCTTCGGCAACCTGGTCGGCGAGTTTGGTCCGGCCGTCGTACATGGTGAGGACGACGGTCGAGACGTGCAGCTCCGGATTCAGATGTGCCTGCACCAGACCGATATTGCGCAGCAGCTGGCCGACGCCCTCCAGCGCGTAGTACTCACACTGGATCGGGATCATCACTTCCTTGGCCGCCACCATCGCGTTGACGGTCAGCAGACCGAGAGAAGGCGGGCAGTCGATCATGACGTAGTCGATGTCGTAGCCCGCCAGGTTGGCCTCTTGGATGGCGGCTTTCAATCGGCCCTCACGGGCGACCATGGAGACCAATTCGATTTCGGCGCCTGCGAGATCGATCGTCGCGGGAATGCACAGCAGGCGTTCGTTGTGCGGGCTGCGCTGAATCGCGTCCTGCACCGAGATCTCACCGATCAGCAGTTCGTAGCTCGACGGCACACCGGAGTGGTGCTCGACGCCGAGCGCCGTGCTGGCATTGCCCTGGGGGTCGAGATCGATGACGAGCACTGTCATTCCCTGCAGCGCCAGTGCGGCAGCGAGATTCACGGCCGTCGTCGTCTTGCCGACGCCGCCCTTCTGATTGGCGATGGTGATGATGCGTTGTTCCCGCGGCTTGGGGATGCTGAGCGAGCCGGGGTGCAGGACCTGGCTGGCGCGATGCGCCTCGGCCGCGATAGGGGTTTCGGCGGCGGAGATATTTCCGAATGCTGTCTTGGCGAATTCATCTCCCTCGAGGCCGCCGCTGTCCAGCATTCCGGGCACCCGGGATGTTGTTTCCCGTGAAACATTCGCCGGACGGTTCGACATACAGGCTCCTAACCCCGAGAACTTCAGACACGTGCCCAGGCAGCACCGGCGCCGCATGGCTCGAACAAGCAGAACGCGGAGCTGCCGGGAACCGCGAAACCGCGCGCTCACGCTCGACGACAACTAGCTTGCCAGCACCGGCCAGAATACGGAAGTTGAACCGCGGCAATCACTATGCGACACGCGCGGAATGACTCGTCGCGAGCGCCGAATGCGGCTTCGCTGGGCGTTGTTTCACATGAAACAACGAAAGTTACTGTGCGCGTCGGGCGCGTCGATTCGCTTCCTTGTTCGCCCGCTTCTCCGCGCGCGGAACACGCTCCACGCTGAGCACCACGGTCGGCGGCGTCACGATGCCGACGCCGCATTCGAGGATCGCCGCGTGGCCGGCGCCGGCCCGCGCCAATTCCATCCGATCGCGCTCGAGCTCCTCGGCGACGCTGGACCCCTTGAGCGCCAACATATGGCCGTGCTCGTGGATCAGCGGCAGGGACCACTTCGCCAGTTTCCCGAGGGGAGCGACCGCACGAGAAGTCACGTAATCCGCGCCGCCCGCTTCCTTCCGGACGTCCGGCTGTTCGGCACGACCGCGGACCACGGTGATCTCGAGTCCCGCCGATTCGACGAACTCCGCCAGGAACTTGGTGCGCCGTAGCAACGGCTCGACGAGTGTGATGCGCAGATCCGGACGCGCGATGCCGAGAGGAATTCCGGGAAGCCCGGCGCCGCTGCCTATATCGACAACAGAGGCGCCGAGGGGAATCAACTCACCCAACACCGCACAGTTGAGGATGTGTCGATCCCAGAGTCGCGGCACCTCTCGCGGTCCGATCAGACCGCGTTCGACGCCCGCGGTCGCCAGCGCGGCGCAGTACTGCTCGGCCAGCGGGAGGCGATCGCCGAATACCTCGGCCGCCACCGCGGGCGGCGTCAGATCGACAGAGTCACTGCCGGGGGAGTGCTGAGGTGTGGCACCCGCGCCTCGTTCCACGTGAAACATCCTTCCGGACCGTCGAAATCCATCAACACAAAGAGTAGGGCCCCCGGTCCGATGAACCGGGGGCCCTACCTTACCCATGCGACATTCTCAGGCCGGGATCACGACCACGTGCCGGTTGGGCTCGACACCTTCACTCTCACTCGCGACACCGTCCACGGCCGCCACGGCATCGTGAACGATCTTGCGTTCGAACGGAGTCATCGCAGTCAGCGATTCGGGCTTACCCGACTCCGCCACGCGCCGCGCCGCATCGGTGCCGAGCGCGCTCAGCTCCTCGCGACGCTTGGCCCGCCACCCGGCCACGTCGAGCATCAGGCGGCTGCGCACACCGGTCGCCTGCTGCACGGCCAGTCGGGTCAACTCCTGCAGCGCGTCCAGAACCTCACCGCGCCGACCGACGAGCTTCGACAGATCCCGCCCGCCGTCGATGCTCACGACCGCGCGGTCGCCCTCGACATCCAGATCGATATCGCCGTCGAAGTCGAGAACGTCCAGCAGCTGCTCCAGATAGTCGCCCGCGATCTCACCCTCTTCGATCAACGCCTCTTCGGCATCGGTCGGATCCGGTTCGGTCACCTCGTCGCGGTCGTCCACCGCCGCCGCATCATCCTGCACACCGAGGGCCACAGTGGCGTCCCCTCCATCGGTCTCAACAGTCATATGTCGTTTCCTTCAATCTGAATCATCCGTCGTATCGGATCCGCTAGCGACGTCGCTTCTGATTCGCTCGACCTCTGTTGCCGGATCGCTTGCGATTACCCGGCCCGGGTGACTTACCCGACGAGCCCGACTTGCCGGAGGTCGAACCGGCCTTGGCCGAAGAACTCGAACTCGTGGAGTCCGAAGTCGTGGAGGCGGCGGTGCCGTTGGTTACGGCCGCGGGCTTGTCCGCCTCGACGGCCGGCGTTTCGGCGGCACCGGATTTCTTCTTGGCGGTCGGCTTGGCGCCGGGCTTCGGCGCGTTCTGCGCCTTCCGCTCGATCGCCTCTTCCTTCTTCTGCTGCTCTTCCTTGTCGATGCGCCCGAAGACCAGATGCTGCTGCCCGTAGGTCCAGATGTTGTTGGACACCCAGTAGAGCAGGATCGCGATGGGGAGGAAGGGGCCACCGACGACGACACCGAGCGGGAAGACCCACAGCGCCAACTTGTTCATCAGGGCGGCTTGCGGATTCGCCGCCGCCTCCGCGCTCTGACGTGCCACCGAGGCGCGGGCGTTGAAGTGGGTCGCGAGGCCGGCGACGATCATCAGCGGAACCGCCACGACGACCATGTTCCACACGTGCGGGATGCCGCCGAAATCCGCGTAGGCGTCCAGGGTCGCCTTGGGGGAGGTGATCGCGGCGGAGATCGGCGCACCGAAGATACGGGCGCTCAGGAACGACTGCACATCGTGCGCGCTGAACACGTAGTTCGGCGTCATCGCGTTCTGCTCGGGCGTCATGTGCAGCTGGCCGATACCGCTACCGGTGCGGTTGAACGACCGCAGCACGTGGTACAGACCGATGAACACCGGCACCTGAGCCAGCACGGGCAGACAGCCCATCAGCGGGTTGAAGCCGTGTTCCTTCTGCAGCTTCTGCATCTCGACGGCCATCTTCTGGCGGTCGTTCTTGTACTTGCGCTGCAGTTCCTTGATCTGCGGCTGCAGTTCCTGCATCTGCCGCGTGGTGCGCACCTGTTTGACGAAGGGCTTGTACAGCACCAAGCGCAGGGTGAACACCAGGAACACCACTGCCAGCGCCCAGGCGAACCCATTGCTGGCGCCCTTGTCGAAATCTCCGAGTCCGAAGACGAACCCGAAGATCCGGTGCCAGAACCAAAGGATCCAGGACACCGGGTAATAGATGAAGTCGAGCACGGCTCTATGTACTCCCGTCGGTCGTGTCGCCGGTCACCGCGCGCGGCGACCCTTTACAAGACTTGTGTTCGGCCGCCTCGTCATGGGCCCGGCTCGTCTCGTGAGCCGCTTCGGCAGCAGCCCGTTTCCGTTCCGGAACCGGGTCCCACCCACCAGGGTGCCAGGGCGCACATTTGGCCAGACGCACGGCCGTCAATCCGAGACCGACGAACAGCCCGCGAGTACGCAGAGCCGTCACCGCGTACTCACTACAGGTCGGGGTGAATCGGCACACCGGCATGCGGGTGGGGGAGACGTAGGTCCGGTACAGCTCGATCAGAAAGATCACGAGATTCGCCGGAAGCCGCGTCAACACGCGCAGGCGGTTCATGACGCATCACTCGAAGCCACGCGCGCGGCGGAGAGATCGAAAGACATTTTCCGCAGCGCGGAACGCAATTGCTGATCCAGCTCCGCCGAAGTCGCGGTCGCGGCACCGGGGAGGGCGCGGATCACGACATCGGCCTCCGCCGGAAGGTCGGCGACGACCCCGGCGCAGATATGACGCAGGCGGCGGGCGACGCGGTGTCGTACCACCGCGGTGCCCACCGCCTTGCTGACGATCAATCCGAAACGAGGACCACCGAAGCGTGCGAGCGATCGGGCCGCCGCATCGTCGGACCTCGCGGCATCGTCGGATCTCATGTCCGCCGATGCCGACGGCACCACCACATGCACGACGATGTCCCGTCTCCCGACTCGTCGGCCACGTCGCACCGTCCGGGAGAAGTCGGCACGATGATGCAGCCGGTACGGCTCAGGCAACACCCGAGTGTCCGAGCACGTAACGGGTGAACGGAAGCAGCGAGACGATCGACGAGTCAGGCATGGCGGCGATGCCGATGCCGTGCGATCAGGCCGTCAGAGAAGCGCGGCCCTTGCGACGGCGCGCCGACACGATCGCGCGCCCGGCACGGGTGCGCATCCGGAGGCGGAAGCCGTGGACCCGCGCACGACGACGGTTGTTCGGCTGGAACGTCCGCTTGCCCTTGGCCACGGTCAACACTCCTCGAGTTGGTGGGCGCCAGGCGGCGCCCGAAGCTTGTTCGGTGAAACGTATGTGGTCGCGATGAAAACTGGTCTTCATCGGCACAACGCCCATTGCGTGGTGGTCCCGCTGGATCGACGATTCGACCAGGCAGCAGGCAGCCAACACCGCGTCAACGGGTGACTGTACGAGGGTACTGATCAGCCAGGAGAGGGTCAAACTCGGGGTCCCTCATGAGACGCCCGCCACTGAATCCGGCCCGCGACAGCCGTTCACCCCGGGCGACTCACCGTGCTGCCGCGACGCGCCGTTGGGACGGCGCACTCGTGAACCACCCTTGTCACAGCCACGGGAGACCCACTACGATTCATAGCTAGAAGATAGCTGCAGAAGCGCAGGTCCAGGCGCTGACCGGGGGGTTGTTGCAGCGAACCACGTATCATCCCAGTTCTCCACATCTGTGGATAATTGTGTGGAAAGACCCCTGGAGTGGCATATTCGTATGGCTGACGGCCAGGCATGTCAGTGGTCGCCGACCGTTGGAGCTCCTGTCGAGTTGCTCCGGGGAGGAAATAATACGTGGACGACGAGCAGAACGTGTTGACCGCGGTCTGGCCCGAAGTGGTCGCCGAGCTCACCGCCGGCTCCACCGACGGAGCCATCCCGCCGGTGACCAACGCCCAGAAGGCGTGGCTCGGCCTGGTCAAGCCGCTCACGGTCGCACAAGGCTTTGCCCTGCTCTCGGTGCCTTCTTCCCTGGCCCAGGAGGCCATCGAACGCGATCTGCGCGAACCGATCCTGCGCTCGCTGGCCCGTCGGCTGGGCCCGCAGGTGGAGGGTCTCGGCGTCCGGATCGCCGCGCCGGCCAACCCGCCGCCGGATCGTCCCGGTGCCGGCGCCCGCCATGCTCGCCTCACCTCACGCCCCGAGCGGATGCGCGACAAGCCCCGCGAACCGGTCGGGTTCCCGGCGCCGCCGCAGTATCCCGACACCGACGATTTCCCCACCCCACGCTATCTTTCCCCAGCCGACTACCAGGCCCGGACCGCCTATCCCCAGGGTGAGTATCCGTCCGCGCCGATGGCCGGGGAATTGCCGGACAGCCTCGGACCATCCTCGCCGCTGCGCCGGGACCCGGAAGCGCATCTGCACGACGAAGCGCTGGTCCGGCATCCGGACAGTCTGCGGCGCGATCCCGACGATCTGCGCCGGGACCCCGACGCCTTCCGCCACGATCCGGACGCACTCCGGCGCGATCCCGACGCCCTGCGCCGGGACGCCGACACGCTGTCCGGCCGGGACGGACTGCACGGTCCGGATTCGCTGCGGCGTGAGACGGACTCACTGCGCCGCGACCACGAACTGCACCATCCACAGGAGGCGCTGCGCCGGGAGCCCGAGCCACTGCGGCACGACCAGGAGCTGCCCCGGACGGGCGGACATCCCGGACAGGAGTCGCTGTTCGCGCCGGAACCGGAGGTCGGACAGCGCCCGGGCGTGGCCGAGGACTCCGACGAACCGGTGGTGAGCGCACGCAATTCCTGGCCGACGTATTTCGCGAAGTCGCCGGAACCACCGGCGCCGGCCCCCGCGTCGTCCTCGGCCAGTTTGAACGCTAAGTACACCTTCGAGACCTTCGTCATCGGAGCCTCGAACCGGTTCGCGCACGCGGCGGCGGTGGCGATCGCCGAGGCGCCTGCCCGCGCGTACAACCCGCTGTTCGTCTGGGGGGCATCCGGTCTGGGGAAGACACATCTGCTGCACGCGGCCGGGCACTATGCCCAGCGGCTGTTTCCCGGGATGCGCGTCAAATACGTCTCGACCGAGGAATTCACCAACGACTTCATCAACAGCCTGCGCGACGACCGGAAGGTGGCGTTCAAACGCCGCTACCGCGAGACCGACATCCTGCTGGTGGACGACATCCAGTTCATCGAGGGTAAGGAAGGTATCCAGGAGGAGTTCTTCCACACCTTCAACACCCTGCACAACGCGAACAAGCAGATCGTGGTCTCCTCCGACCGCCCGCCGAAACAGCTGGCGACGCTGGAGGAACGCCTGCGCACCCGGTTCGAATGGGGTCTGATCACCGATGTGCAGCCGCCGGAGCTGGAGACCCGGATCGCGATCCTGCGCAAGAAGGCGCGGATGGATCGCCTCGATGTGCCGCACGACGTGCTGGAACTGATCGCCAGCCGGGTCGAGCGCAATATCCGTGAACTCGAGGGTGCGCTGATCCGGGTGACGGCCTTCGCCTCCCTCAACGGCCAGCCGCTGGATCTGTCGCTGGCCGAGGTCGTGCTGCGCGATCTGATGCCGGACACCACGACCATCGAGATCACGGCGTCGACGATCATGGCCGTGACTGCGGAGTACTTCAACACCACGCTGGAGGAACTGACCGGTCCCGGTAAGGCCCGGCCGCTGGCTCAGGCTCGTCAGATCGCGATGTACCTGTGCCGGGAATTGACCGATCTTTCCCTGCCGAAGATCGGCCAGGCCTTCGGTCGCGACCACACGACGGTCATGTACGCGGAGAAGAAAGTGCGCAAGGAGATGACCGAGCGCCGCCGGGTCTACGACCAGGTTCAAGAACTCACAGCCCGAATCAAACAGCGCTCGCGCTGAATTTCTGCACAAGCCGATCCACCCGGTTGACCTGGGTGGATCGGCTTTTTCGTGTTGTGGATTCCTCGAGGAGTCCTTGTGGAGTCCTCGAGGAATCCCACGTTTGTCCTCGAGGTTGCGCACAGTCGACGCGTGAGCCTGTGCACGCATTCGCTCACAGCCCTCGGTCCACAGTTCCCACAGCCGAATTCGTCCACGGGGTCCGAACTGCGAAGACGGCCGAATCGGCATGTGGATTCCTCGAGGACTCCCTGTCAGGTCCTCGAGGAATCCCCCGGTAGTGCACCGATCGGCACACACGTGTGTACAACAGGTCTCGAGTCATGGAAGAACTCGAGGATGGCTCGAGGATGGAGGTTGAACAGTTTTCCGGCCTCCACAGCGGCCCACTGTTCATCCTCGAGTCACCCGCCGGACATCCCCACGCCGCCACGCCTCCTGAACTGGGCGAACGGCCCGCGTCCACAGAATCCACAGTGCCTACTACTACTTCAGTTCTTCTTCTTTAGATTTCTTCTTGAAAACAGGGTGTGTGGAAACTCGGCTCGGGGACCGACGGATCGATTCGCGGCGGTCCACATCCGAACGAAGCAGGGAGCAGAACGGATCCGGCCCTCCGGCGACGACGCACCGGGTGAGGGGGTGACGTAGTCATCGCCCGCTTGCGCGGGTACGGTTTGATGTCGGTCGCCTGTGCCACACTGCGGTGCGTACGGGCGAGCCGTTCCGACCGCATTGCCGCGCGAACCACGCTGTTGTATGAACCACGCTGACCACGGCGTCGAACAGATCACGACCGATCGAGACTGGGAGAGGACATACCGAGCGATGGAGCTTGCAAGTATGAAGTTTCGGGTCGCTCGCGAGGATTTCGCGGAATCCGTCGCCTGGGTGGCCCGTAGCCTGCCGTCTCGCCCGCCCGTGCCCGTCCTGGGCGGTGTGCTGCTGGTGGCCGACGAGGACGGCCTCACGGTCTCCGGATTCGACTACGAGGTCTCCGCGCAGATGCGCGTCGCCGCCGAGGTGGCCGGCCCGGGACAGGTGCTGGTCTCCGGTCGCCTGCTGGCCGACATCACCAAGGCACTGTCCAACAAGCCGGTCGACGTCTCGGTCGACGGCACCCGCGTGCTGATCGCCTGTGGCAGCGCCAAGTTCTCGCTGCCGACCATGCCGGTCGAGGACTATCCCCAGTTGCCCGAACTGCCCCCGCAGACCGGCGAACTGGGTGTGGATCTGTTCTCCGAGGCCGTGGGCCAGGTTGCGGTCGCCGCCGGTCGCGACGACACGCTGCCGATGCTCACCGGTATCCGCGTCGAAATCGACGGCTCCCAGGTGGTTCTGGCGGCCACCGACCGCTTCCGCCTCGCGGTGCGGCATCTGGAGTGGCAGCCCGGTCGCCCGGATGTGGAGACCGCGGTCCTGGTCCCGGCGCGCACCCTGTCGGAATCGGCGAAGACGCTCGGCGCCTCCGATGCGCCCGTCCAGCTGGCCTTCGGCACCGGAACCGACGGACTGCTGGGGATCGTCAACGGTGGCCGCCGGACCACCACCCGGTTGCTCGACGCGGAATTCCCCAAGTTCCGCCAATTGCTCCCCAAGGAGCACACCTCGATTGCGACCCTCCAGGTGAGCGCGCTGATCGAAGCCATCAAGCGCGTAGCCCTGGTGGCCGAGCGTGGCGCCCAGGTGCGGCTCGAGTTCTCCGATCAGGGTCTGCAGCTCTCCGCCGGTGGCGACGACGCCGGTCGCGCCGAGGAATGGCTGGAGGCCGAGTTCCGCGGTGAACCGCTGACCATCGCTTTCAACCCCGGCTACCTCAACGACGGTCTGTCGGCGCTGCATTCGGACCGGGTGACCTTCGGTTTCACCACTCCCAGCCGCCCGGCGGTGATGTGCCCGACCACCGACGACGAACCGGAACTGTCGGACTCCGGCGCGTTCGCGGCGCTGTCGAGCGACTACATCTACCTGTTGATGCCGGTTCGTTTGCCCGGCTGATCGATCCGATCCCCATGGTTCCCGCCTCGCCGGCCGCGATACGACCGGCGAGGCGGCATTCGTTCACCCCGACCTGTGGAGATGTTGATAAACCTGTGAAAAACCCCGGGCGCGTGTGCATTTCGACCCGTCCGTCACAAAGTGCCTGGTGACGGCGGTTTCAGCTATGCACATCCGGACGCTCACACTGCGTGATTTCCGCTCCTGGGAGCACGCCGACCTCGAATTACCCACAGGCAGAACCGTTTTCCTGGGGGCGAACGGCAACGGTAAGACCAATCTCGTCGAGGCAGTCGGATATCTGTCCACACTCGGTTCCCACCGGGTTGCCGGTGATGCCCCGCTGATCAGGTTGGGGCAGCAGCGATCTCGGATCGGCGCGACCGTCGTCAACGGTGGCCGCGAACTGCGCATCGATGTGGAGTTGAACCAGGGCGCCGCCAATCGCGCGCAGATCAACCGGTCGCCGGTGCGCCGCACGCGCGAGATTCTCGGCATCCTGCAGACCGTGTTGTTCGCGCCGGAGGATCTGGCGCTGGTCCGCGGCGATCCCTCCGAGCGCCGCCGTTTCCTGGACGAACTGGCCACCGCCCGGCTGCCGCGCCTGGCCGCGGTCCGCTCGGACTACGACCGCGTGCTGCGGCAGCGCTCGGCGCTGTTGAAAACGGCTGGGCGGCAGGCTCGTTCGCGCGCCGGTGCGCCGGCCGAACTGAGCACCCTCGACGTCTGGGACGGACATCTGGCCGCACACGGTGCTGAACTACTGGCCCAGCGCCTGCGGCTGGTCCACGAACTGCACCCCTATCTCGAGCAGGCATATCGGTCCATCGCACCGGAATCGCGGACCGCGGCCATCCGCTACCGCAGTTCCGCGCTGCCCGAGGAATTCCTGGATCCACAGCGTTCTCCACAGCCCGGGGATGTCGAGGCGCTGGAGGCGAATATGTTGGGCGAGTTGGCTTCCGCGCGCGGCAAGGAACTCGAGCGCGGTGTCTGCCTGGTCGGCCCGCATCGCGACGATCTGGATCTGATGCTCGGTTCGGCGCCCGCGAAAGGTTTTGCCAGCCACGGGGAATCGTGGTCGTTCGCCTTGGCCCTGCGACTGGGCGCCTTCGAACTGCTGCGCAGCGCGGGGACGGATCCGGTCCTGCTGCTCGACGACGTCTTCGCGGAATTGGATCGCCGCCGTCGCACCGCGTTGGCGGCGGTGGCCGCCGGCGCCGAACAGGTGCTGATCACCGCAGCGGTGCCCGAGGACGTGCCGCCGGAACTCGAGGCGAATCCGGTCCGGGTCGAGACCGACGGCGTCGCGGACGGGCGGACCTCGCGCATCGTCGAGCCACCGTCGCGCGCGGATGAGCCCCTCTCGGACGAGCCCACCGAAGGCCGGCACATCGGGTGACGGTGATCGGCGCATCTGTGCCGAATCGCCCTGGGTGCAAGGGGCGCGAGTTGTCGGACCCAGCGGCTAGCCTTGCCGCAATGCAGTGATCGGACGGGAAAGGAGTCGAAGGTGGCCGCAGAACCCGGGCGCGAAGACGGCTCCCCGCCGTCCGCCGTTCCCGAACCGGAACTGCGCGGTGTGGACCTGGCACGCCGTGCCCTGGAGGAGGCGCGCGCCGCGGCCCGTGCCAGCGGTAAGGCGGTCGGCCAGGGGCGAGCCTCACCGCGTAAGGGCGGGGTACGAGCCTTGCGCCGCCGCTCCGGCTGGTCCGGTGCGCGGCCCGACGAGCGCGATCCGCAACTGCTCTCCGCACTGGCCGGATCGCTGGCCAAGAGTCGCGGATGGTCGGGAAAGGTCGCCGAGGGAATGGTTTTCGGCCGGTGGTCGGCCGTGGTCGGCGACGATATCGCGGCGCATGCCGACCCGGTATCGCTCACCGACGGCGTGCTGAGTATCCAGGCCGAATCCACCGCTTGGGCCACCCAGTTGCGGATGCTGCAGGCGCAGATATTGGCGAAGATCAACGCCGCGGTCGGTCAGGGCGTGGTCACCTCGCTGAAGATCAGCGGTCCCGCCGCACCCAGCTGGCGCAAGGGCGAGCGGCATATCAAGGGGCGCGGTCCGCGCGACACCTACGGCTGATCCGGGTCCGTGAGTTTCACGTGGAACCGGTGCGCAGCATCGTCTCGTGCGGAACCACATCGGCGTAACTTTCCGGCGCGGGATCCGAGTGCCCGTCGCTGTCCGCTGAGGCTCACGGGAGCGGGTTCGCCTATAACCGGACCCGGTGGCGACCGATTTCACGCACTCACGACGCTCTCAGGGGTGTCATAGGTGCATCCTGTGCCGGGGGTACCAGTAGGATGGAAGAGTAACTAGCGGCGATACCTTCGGCGCGTTCCGTGCAGCACGCGCGAGGACCCGTAATTCTCGAGCAGTTCGAACATCTCGAGCAGAGGCCATACGGGGCTCGGTCTGTGTGTGTTGTCCGACGTCGCATCGAGGGATCAGCAAGTAAGGAGAGCTACCGAGCAGTGGCTGCCAACGACTCCAACGCAAGCGGCTCGTCCAAGGCGAAAGCGGGCAACAAGGACTACGGTGCCTCCAACATCACCGTTCTCGAAGGACTCGAGGCGGTCCGCAAACGCCCCGGTATGTACATCGGTTCCACCGGTGAGCGCGGTCTGCACCACCTGATCTGGGAGGTTGTGGACAACTCCGTCGACGAGGCGATGGCCGGCTACGCCAGCCGGGTCGACGTGACGCTGCTGGCCGACGGCGGCGTCGAGGTCGTCGACGACGGCCGCGGTATCCCGGTGGCGATGCACGCCACCGGTGTGCCCACGATCGAGGTCGTCATGACCCAGCTGCACGCCGGCGGCAAGTTCGACTCGGACGCCTACGCCGTGTCCGGTGGTCTGCACGGTGTCGGTATCTCCGTGGTGAACGCGCTGTCCAGCCGGATGGTCACCGAGATCGACCGCGATGGCTTCCATTGGAGCCAGGAGTACAAGGACGCCAAGCCCGGCAAGCTCGTCAAGGGCGAGCCCACCGACCGGACCGGCACCACGCAGCGCTTCTGGGCGGATCCGGACGTCTTCGAGACCACGACCTACAACTTCGAGACGATCTCGCGCCGGTTGCAGGAGATGGCGTTCCTGAACAAGGGCCTGACCATCACCCTCACCGACCAGCGGGTCAGCGAGGCCGAGGTCACCGACGAGGTGGTCAGCGAGACCGCCGAGGCGCCCAAGCACGACGAGGGCAGCGCCGCGCCGCCGGAGCCGAAGGTCAAGACTCGCACCTACCACTACCCGGGCGGGCTCGAGGATTTCGTCAAGCACATCAACCGCACCAAGCAGGCGATCCACAACACCGTCGTCTCGTTCACCAGCAAGGGCACCGGCCACGAGCTCGAGGTCGCGATGCAGTGGAATTCGGGGTACTCCGAATCCGTCCACACCTTCGCCAACACCATCAACACCCACGAGGGTGGTACCCACGAAGAGGGCTTCCGCGCGGCGCTGACCACCGTGGTCAACAAGTACGCCAAGGACAAGAAGCTCCTCAAGGAGAAGGACGGCAACCTCACCGGCGACGACATCCGCGAGGGTCTGGCCGCCATCGTGAGCGTCAAGGTCAGCGAGCCGCAGTTCGAGGGCCAGACCAAGACGAAGCTCGGCAACACCGAGGTGAAGTCGTTCGTCCAGCGCACCTGCAACGAACATCTCGCGCACTGGTTCGAGGCCAATCCGGCCGATGCCAAGACGATCGTGCAGAAGGCGGTGTCCTCCGCGCAGGCCCGCGTCGCCGCCCGCAAGGCTCGTGAGCTGGTGCGGCGCAAGAGCGCCACCGATCTGGGCGGGCTGCCGGGCAAGCTGGCCGACTGCCGGTCCAAGGATCCGAGCAAGTCCGAGATCTACATCGTCGAGGGCGACTCCGCCGGTGGCTCGGCGAAATCCGGTCGCGACTCGATGTACCAGGCGATCCTGCCGCTGCGCGGAAAGATCATCAACGTCGAGAAGGCGCGTATCGACCGGGTCCTCAAGAACAACGAGGTCCAGTCGATCATCACCGCCTTCGGCACCGGTATCCACGACGAGTTCGACATCTCGAAGCTGCGGTATCACAAGATCGTGCTGATGGCCGACGCCGACGTCGACGGCCAGCACATCTCGACCCTGCTGCTCACCCTGCTGTTCCGCTTCATGCGCCCGCTGGTCGAACACGGGCACGTGTACCTCGCCCAGCCGCCGCTGTACAAGCTGAAGTGGCAGCGCTCGGATCCGGAATTCGCCTACTCGGACCGCGAGCGCGACGGTCTGCTGGAGGCCGGCCTGGCCGCTGGTAAGAAGATCAACAAGGACGACGGCGTCCAGCGCTACAAGGGTCTCGGCGAGATGAACGCCAAGGAGCTGTGGGAAACCACCATGGATCCTTCGGTGCGGGTGCTTCGTCAGGTGACGTTGGACGACGCGGCCGCGGCCGACGAGTTGTTCTCCGTGCTGATGGGTGAAGACGTCGAGGCGCGTCGCAGCTTCATCACCCGCAACGCCAAGGACGTCCGCTTCCTCGATGTGTAACCGGTGCTGCGCGGTCCGCCCGCGCGCCCGTCACACCGCCCAGGCCTGTTAAGGAGAATTCATGACTGAGACCACCCTGCCGCCCGAAGGTGGTGCGGGCGACCGGATCGAGCCGGTCGACATCCAGAACGAAATGCAGAGCAGCTACATCGATTACGCGATGAGCGTGATCGTGGGCCGTGCGCTGCCCGATGTGCGCGACGGCCTCAAGCCGGTGCACCGGCGCGTGCTCTACGCGATGTACGACAACGGCTACCGGCCCGACCGCGGTTACGTGAAATCCGCGCGTCCGGTCGCCGAGACCATGGGTAACTACCACCCGCACGGCGACGCCTCGATCTACGACACCCTGGTGCGCATGGCGCAGCCGTGGTCGCTGCGGTATCCGCTGGTCGACGGGCAGGGCAACTTCGGCTCCCGCGGTAACGACGGCGCGGCCGCCATGCGGTACACCGAGTGCCGGCTCACCCCGCTGGCGATGGAGCTGCTCCGTGAAATCGACCACGAGACGGTCGATTTCACGCCGAACTACGACGGCCGCTCCCAGGAGCCCGTGGTTCTCCCCAGCCGGGTGCCGAACCTGTTGATGAACGGGTCCAACGGCATCGCCGTCGGTATGGCGACCAATATCCCGCCGCACAACCTGAACGAGTTGGCCGACGCCATCTACTGGGCGCTGGACAACTACGACGCCGACGAGGAGTCCACCCTCGCCGCGTGTATGGAGCGCGTCAAGGGGCCGGACTTCCCGACCTACGGCCTGATCGTCGGCAGCCAGGGCATCCACGACGCCTACACCACCGGACGCGGTTCCATCCGGATGCGCGGTGTGGTGGAGATCGAGGAGGACAATCGCGGTCGCACCACGATCGTCATCACCGAGCTGCCGTACCAGGTCAACACCGACAACTTCATCAACTCGATCGCCGAGCAGGTCAAGGACGGCAAGATCGCGGGTATCTCCGATATCCACGACGAATCCTCCGACCGCGCGGGTATGCGGATCGTGGTCACGGTCAAGCGCGATGCCGTGGCCAAGGTGGTGCTGAACAACCTCTACAAGCACACCCAGCTGCAGACCAGCTTCGGCGCCAACATGCTGTCGATCGTCGACGGTGTGCCGCGCACGCTGCGGCTGGACCAGATGATCCGGCTCTACGTCGATCACCAGTTGGACGTCATCGTCCGGCGCACCCGCTACCTGTTGCGCAAGGCCGAGGAGCGGGCGCACATCCTGCGCGGCCTGGTCAAGGCGCTGGACATGCTGGACGAGGTCATCGCCCTGATCCGGCGTTCGGCCAATACCGACACCGCGCGCACCGGCCTGATGGAACTGCTCGAGATCGACGAGATCCAGGCGACCGCCATCCTCGATATGCAGCTGCGGCGCCTGTCGGCCCTGGAGCGGCAGAAGATCATCGACGAATTGGCCCGCATCGAGGCCGAGATCGCCGATTTGAAGGACATCCTGGAGAAGCCGGAACGTCAGCGTGCCATCGTGCGCGACGAACTGGCCGAGATCGTCGAGAAGTACGGCGACGACCGCCGCACCAAGATCGTCGCGGCCGACGGTGACGTCGCCGACGAGGATCTGATCGCTCGCGAGGACGTCGTGGTCACCATCACCGCGACCGGCTACGCCAAGCGCACCAAGACCGATCTGTACCGCAGCCAGAAGCGCGGCGGTAAGGGCGTGCAGGGCGCGGGCCTCAAGCAGGACGATCTGGTCAAGCACTTCTTCGTGACCTCGACCCACGACTGGCTGCTGTTCTTCACCAACCTGGGCCGGGTCTACCGGGCCAAGGCCTACGAGTTGCCCGAGGCCAACCGCACCGCGCGTGGCCAGCACGTGGCCAACCTGCTGGCGTTCCAGCCGGAGGAGAAGATCGCCCAGGTCATCCGGATCAAGACCTACGAGGACGCCCCGTATCTGGTGCTGGCCACCCGCAACGGCCTGGTGAAGAAGTCGAAACTGACCGACTTCGACTCCAACCGCACCGGCGGCATCGTCGCGGTGAATCTGCGCGATGGTGACGAATTGGTCGGCGCCGCACTGTGTTCGGCCGAGGAGGATCTGCTGCTGGTGTCCGCGCACGGACAGTCGATCCGGTTCACCGCCAACGACGAGGTGCTGCGTCCCATGGGCCGCGCGACCTCGGGCGTGCAGGGGATGCGGTTCAACGCCGACGATGAGCTGTTGTCGCTCAACGTCGTTCGCGACGGCACCTATCTGCTGGTCGCGACCGCGGGCGGATACTCCAAGCGCACCGCGATCGAGGAGTACACCGCACAGGGCCGCGGCGGTAAAGGTGTGTTGACGATTCAGTACGACCCGAAGCGTGGCAGTCTGGTAGGAGCGCTCATCGTCGACGACGATGACGAGCTCTATGCCATCACGTCCGGCGGCGGTGTCATCCGGACGGCGGCGAATCAGGTACGCAAGGCGGGCCGGCAGACCAAGGGCGTGCGTTTGATGAACCTCGGCGAGGGCGATACCTTGCTGGCGATCGCTCGTAACGCTGATGAGCCCGACCAGGTTTCCGGTGAAGAAGAGGCCTGAGGCTCGGATTAGCGTTAGGTTCTGGAAGCGGTAATTTCTCCACAAGCAGCGGCGCCACGACGGATCGAAGGATTCTGCATTGACCACTCCGAATCAGCCGAACGACGAGCGAAACCACGCCAACGGTGTGACCGAGCGGATCGCACCGTCACCGATTCCGCCGCGGCCGGCGCCGCGGTCGGGGTCGTCGGCCGACAACGGCTCGGGTAGTTCGCCCGCAAACCCCGAGTCGCAAGGCGATTCCGCGAAGCCCGGCGGTTCGGCGCCGGAGGCCGGCGAGGCCGGTGACGGTCGTGGTTCTCGCTTCGAGGAGGGGTGGTCGCAGCTGCCGCAGCGGGAGCCGCAGTCGAATCTGAATCGCCCCGGCCAGGCCCCGGTGCAGGGCCGGGCGAATTCGCAGACCGGACTCGGTGGCGGGGTGAAGAACGCCCGCACCACCACCGACCTCGCGGCCAAGGCGGCGCGCAAGGAAGCGGCGATGGTGAAGTCCGTCGGCATCGACGGACCCACCCGCAGCATCGCCCGCCCGGAACTGATCAAGGATCTGCCCGATCTGTCGGATCTGCGTCATCCGATGCCGCAGGCCGACCCCGGTGCGGCACAGTCGGTTCCGATGGCGGTGAAGACCGCGGCGCCGACCGTCTCCCCGGCCGCGCAGGCGGCGGTCGCCCAGGCGGTCACCAGTGGTGAGCCGTTGCGGGCGACCGTGCAGGTGCGCCATATCGACCCGTGGTCGACGTTGAAGGTGTCGCTGGTGATCAGCGTCGCCATGTTCTTCGTGTGGATGCTGGCCGTCGGATTCCTCTACATCGTGCTGTCCGGCATGGGTGTGTGGGACCGCCTGAACAGCACCTTCACCGACATGGTGAACGACAACAACTCCTCGGCGACGACGATCATCGACGCCGGCAGCGTCTTCGGATACGCGGCCGTCATCGGCCTGATCAACGTGGTGCTGTTCACCGCGCTCTCGACGGTGGGTGTATTCATCTACAACCAGTGCACCGATCTGGTGGGCGGCGTGCAGGTGACGCTGGCCGATCCGGACTGACGACTCGCGACGCACGGCCGGCCGGTTCTCACCGGACCGGCCGTTCGTGCTTTACGGGCGCTCTGACCAGGCGTTTTGGAGAGCAATCGGAGGGTTGTGTAGTCTCTACCGAGTCAGTCACGACAACATGTCGAGACGAACACCACGGGCCTATAGCTCAGGCGGTTAGAGCGCTTCGCTGATAACGAAGAGGTCGGAGGTTCAAGTCCTCCTAGGCCCACATTCACACACCTGGTCGTCATCGACGGCTGAGGGGGCCTTAGCTCAATTGGCAGAGCACTGCCTTTGCAAGGCAGGGGTTAGGGGTTCGATTCCCCTAGGCTCCACTTCTTCTTCTCACGATCGGGCGGATCCGATCACTGTCTGCCGGGGCCGTCGCGGCACAGTAGGGTGGACGGCATGAAACTCCTTCTGACGATCGGTGTCATTGCCGCAGTTGTCTTCGCTGTCACCAAGGTTCGCAAGCGCAGCGAGGCGGATCTGTGGCACGAGGTGACCGCGCGCTGAGCCGTCACGCTCGACCGGGGCCTTAGCTCAATTGGCAGAGCACTGCCTTTGCAAGGCAGGGGTTAGGGGTTCGATTCCCCTAGGCTCCACAACGTTCACAGCTCCACAACGTTCACAGCTCCACAACGTTCACAGCTCACAAAATCCCGTCTCCACTCACGGCCGGGCCAGCAGGTCGATGACCGCCTGTACTTCCTCCGGTGTCGGGGTCGGCAGATTGTCGCGGCCGTGGATCAGCCCGATTCCCAGATACACCATCGCGCCGGCGCGCAGCCGCGCCTGAACCGGCTCGAAACCCAGATCGAGCATCGCTGTCTGCACGGTGCGGAAGATGCGCTGATCCAGCGCCCGGACCGCCGCCGCCACGGTGTCGTCGGTGCGTGACCACTCCCGCACCGATGCCTCGACCATCCAGTGCTTGGGATCCACCAGCATGGCCGCCATCTGTTCGATGCGGGACTCGACCGGAATCGAATCCAAGGCGGCGAGGGCGCGCACGGCTTCGCTCTGCATGTCGCCCCACCGGTCGGCCATCGCGGCCATCAGTTGTTCGAGATCGTCGAAATGCCAGTAGAAACTGCCCTTGGTGACGCCCAGTTCCTCGCACAGCCGGGGAATCCGGATCGCGGTCACACCCTCGCGCCCGAGCAGGTCCAAAGCGCCGTTCACCCAGTCGTCGTACGACAGCCGCGCCGTCCGTGGGCGGTTGCGATGTTGTGCCTCGGCCTTTTTGGACACCGCCTTCTTCGGCACTGCCTTCTCGGACACCGCCTTCTCGGCCGGGACCGGGGCCTTCTTCGGTGTCGTCATCCATTTACCGCCGAGTCGCCCAGGTCCATGACCCGATCGTAGGGGAGCCGGTCGGCTGGGGATTCGACGCGCATCCGGCGCACCTCCTCGGACCATTCAAACGAGTACCGTCCACTGTACTCAATGGTATGGTCGCTGCGACGGGTGACGATCGGTGTCACCTCGGAAGGTGCGAGGGATGTATCGACCGATCGGCCGCCGCGCGATGCTGCGCGGTTTCGGCGCGGGTCTGACGGCCGCGATGGCCGGGCGTGCGGTGACGGCCACCGCCGATCCCGCACCGGGCGGGTTCGAGAGTCCGCTGATATTCCATTCGCCACCGATGCGGCCCTTCGCCGACGAACTTCCGCGGCTACCCGTCGTCACCGGGAGTCACCTGGACCTCGTCGCGACCACCACCAGCCATCGCTTTCACCGCGATATGCCCGCGGTGCCCGCATTCGGATACAACGACCGGACGTATCTGGGCCCGACCGTCGAACACGAGGCCGGCCGCCCGCTCACCGTCCGATTCCACAACCGGCTCGGCGACCATCCGTTCGCGGCCGATATCGACCCCACGCTGCACGGGGTGCCGGAGAGTTACCGGACCACGGTCCCGGCCTCGCTGCATCTGCACGGCGGAGTGACGCCGCCCGCCAGTGACGGACATCCCGAACGCCTGGTCATGCCGGGACAGCACCTCGACCACGACTTCCCGCTGCGCCAGTCGGCCGGTCACCTCTGGTACCACGATCACGCGATGGGGATCACCCGCGCGAACGTCTACGCCGGATTGACGGGCATGATGCTGCTGCGCGACGAATTCGACACGGGAGCTACGGACAATCCGCTCGGGCTGCCGGCGGGGGAGTTCGAAATACCCCTGGTGCTGCAGGAGAAATTGTTCACGCCCGACGGCCGCCAGAGTCTGCGTTCGACCGCGGTGGTCCCGCCGGGTTCGTGGGAGGGCGGTGCGGTCGGCGACGTCGGGGTGGTGAACGGGGTGGTGTGGCCGCAGCTGCCGGTCGCGCGCGGGCTGTATCGATTCCGTGCGATCAATGCCGCCTCGTTCAGTACGTGGAATCTGTTCTTCGGCAATCGGATGCGGTTCTGGGTGATCGGAAACGACCACGGACTGCTCGATGCGCCGGTGCCGGTGCGTAATCTGCGGCTCGCTCCGGCCGAACGGATCGATCTGCTGGTGGATTTCGCCGATCTCGCGCCGGGGGAGACGGTCGACCTGTGCAACGACGAACAACCGGTGTTCCAGGCGGCGATCCTCGGGGAGGTCGCGATGCCGGTGTTCTGCCGCTTCCGCGCCGAGGATCGCGCGGGATTGCGTGGACCGGTGCCGCAGACGCTGCGCGGCGGGCCGCGACAGCCCGCGGTGCTGCCGCCGGTGCCGGTGCCGGCGCTGTCGCGCACCCTCACGATCAGCCAGCCCTATGAACTGCGGATGCCGCCCGCGATCATGTCGCTGAACAACCTGCGCTATTCGGATCCGGATATCGACATGCCGCGGCAGGGCACGACCGAGGTGTGGAACATCGTCAACATCACACCCGATCCCCATCCCATCCACATCCACCTGGTGGATTTCCGCATCCTGAGCAGGACGCCGCTGCGGACTGTGGATTATCAACTCGCTCATCCCCAACCGCCGATCGGCACCCGCTGGACTCCCGACCCGCAGGGTTTCCTCGCGGGCCCGGCGCTGCCGCCGGCGCCGTGGGAGAGCGGCCGCAAGGATGTGGTGCGAGTCGACGGCGGCACCGTCACCCGCATCGTGGTGCGATTTCCCACCTCCGACGAACTCGGCTTCGATCCCGACGCGTCGTTCCCCAGGATCGGCCCGCCGATGCCGGGTGCGGCGCATTCGGCGGAGCATGCCGCGCATCAGGATTCGGATCTGCGCGGTTTCGTCTGGCACTGCCATCTGCTCGATCACGAGGACCACGACATGATGCTGCGATTCCGAACGGTGCGGTGAATGCGAATGACGACCCAGCTACGAACCCTGAAATGCCCCAGCGCCTTCCGGTACTGGGAGGCCAAGCGGCAGCCCGCCGTCCAGCGGCTGGAAGCGATCGTGCGGAAGGTGACCGGCGCCGAACTCTTTCCGACCGACGACCAGGCGCGCGCCCTCACCGAGGACCTGTTCGCCGGTGATCCGGTCGCCGAACGATTCGTCGCCGAGGTGATGCACGGTCCCGGCGGTTCGGCGGCCGGCCGGGCTCTGCTGGACCGGGCGTTGGCCGAGGGGATCGATGCCGTTGCCGAGGCACCGGATTCGATGCGCGAACTGTTCGCCGAATTCGACACCGTGCCCGAATGGGTGCGTCCGGAACTGGTCGAACAGGGCGCGGCCATCTGGCGGCGCTGGGGCACCATGTTGTTCAGCTTCGCGGGTGCGGAAACGCTGGAGATGTACACCGAATCCGCGGTCGCCACGCCGCTGTCGCTGGCGGGCGGGTACGCCGGAAACAGTGCGCTGCGTAGGTATCTGGAGACCTGCCGATTCTGGATGGACGTCTCGCAGCCGAATGCGCTGCTGACGCCGGGGTCGACCGGGCGCGCCACCGCACTGAAGGTCCGAGTGATGCACGTGTCGGTGCGTGCGCGGGTGGCCGGCCATCCCGAATGGGCTATCGACAAGTGGGGACTGCCGATCAGCCAGACCTATCAATTGCTGACCCTGATCGCGGGCAGTGTGACACCCGGGCTCGGGCTGTGGGCACTGGGCTATCAGACCACGCCGTCGGAAATCCGTGCGCTGCTGCACTTTCAGAGGTACATGGGTTATCTGCTGGGCGTGCGTTTGCAGTGGCATCCCGAAACGGTGATCGACTCGCTGCGGGTGCTGGCGATGACGATCGCCTCGCGTTCCTACGACGCCGGTGTGCACGGCGCGGAACTGATCGAGTCCTATCCCGCCGCCTTCGCCCCGCGCCCCGAACACCGCGGCGCGAGCCGGTTGCGGGCGGCCTACAACTACCGCATCAACTCGGTGTATTCGGCGATGTACATGGCGCCCGGCACACGGCGCAAATACCGTATGCCCCCGGCCTTTCCCTGGCTGCTGATTCCGGTGCTGCGGCTCCCGTTGATCACCGCCATGGAATTCGTGCGCCGGATACCGCCGGTCGGGAGGCTGCACGAGAAGGTGATGGTCCGGCACCGGGAGAACTGGTACCGCGCCCAAATGCAGGGCCGGGAAGCGGAATTCGATGCGAGCGGAGCGTTGCGGCGATGAACGACACAGCCATTGTCGAGGCATGGAACGGTCCTGGCCGCCGGGACGGCGAACTCACCACGGTCGAGCCGCGGCACAACGCACTCCACCCCGCGGCGAGTTCGCTCGCCTTCGAGCACTGGTATTTCGACGCGCATCTCGACAGCGGGCACACCGTCGTCGGATTTCTCACCAAACGCCGCCCCGAGGATTTCCCGCACGCGCGTCCCTGGGTCGAGTTGATGGTCTACGAACCGGACGGCACCCGCCGGCAGGTCTCGCGGAAGTATCCCCGCAATCAGGCGTCGTTCGATGCGCGATCCTGTGATGTGCGGATCGGAAACAACCGCGCCTACACCGAATTCCGGCCCGGCGGGTTGCCGACACACCATCTGCGACTGGCCGAGGACGGTCTGGAATTCGACCTGCGCTTCGACAACGAACTGCCCAGCTGGATGCCGGGACAGGGCGAAACGCATTTCGGCGGCGGTGATTCCTTCGGCTGGGTGGTCGGCGCGCCGCGAGCCCGGGTGAGCGGCACCGTGACCATCGACGGCGTCGAGCGGTCCGTGACCGGTCGCGGTTACGCCGACCACAACTGGGGCGTCGGCGATATGCGCAAGATCATCGAGCGCTGGCACTGGGGCCGGCTGTATGTCGAGGACTATTCGCTGCTGTTCGCCGACGTGCTGACCCAGCAGCGCCGCGGAGCGCACGAGATCGCGCCGCTCATGCTGGCTCATCGGGACCGCATCGTCCTCTCGACCGGCGAGACGACCTTGCGGGAGGGGCCGGCGCGGTTCGACGCCACCGCCGGGCGCGGCTATCCGGAGTGGATCGAACTGCGCGTACCCGATCAGGTCGAGTTGCGGCTGACCGTCGATCGGGTGATTCACGCCCACGATCTCCTCGACGATATTCCGGTGGTCGGCACCCGATTGCTGAAACCGCTGGCGCACAGGTTGATCGGTCATCCGGGCTATTTCCGATTCGAATCCACCTTCGAACTCACCGTGCTCGGCGGGACCGAACCGGTCCGGCGCACCGGCACCGCCTTGCACGAACTGGTGGCGCTCACCTGAGCCTTGCGCGAGCCGCGCATTCGCGGTGCAAGGGAGCTGCAAGCGACCGGCGGCAGGGTCGATGTCATGAGCGAGACATTCGATGTGGTGGTCGCCGGTGCGGGCCCGGTCGGGCTGATGCTGGCATGTGAACTGCGGCTGGCCGGCGTCGACGTGCTGGTCGTGGAGCGCCTGACGGAGATCGATCGGACCATCAAGGCCGGAGCGATCAATGTGCCGACGGCACAGGCCTTCGATCGGCGCGGACTGTTGCCCGAGTTGCTGTCGCATCAGCAGGCGGCGGTCGAGCGGATGAAGGCGTTCACCGGTGGGACGGCGGGCGCCGCGAACCGGCCGCCGATCGCGGGCCATTTCGCGGGAATCATGTTGTCGTTCGACCTGATCGACGCGGAAGATCCGGCCTTCGCCGGCGTGGGGCCGGCAGGGCGGGCCGTGCTGGTGAGCCAGCAGGGCATCGAGGAGATTCTCGGTGCGCGCGCGGCGGAACTCGGCGTGGTGGTGCGCCGGGGTGTGCATCTGACCGATCTGACCGACCACGGCGATGCGGTGACGGTGCGCTGCCGTTCCGGCGAGGGCAACGGTGGCGAAGAGAGCGGCCGTTTCGACGAGATCCGTGCTTCGTGGCTGGTGGGTTGCGACGGCGGACGCAGCACCGTCCGCAGACTCGCCGGCTTCGACTTCCCGGGTATCGGGCCGGAGATCACCGGGCGGCAGGCGGTGGTGGAGATGTCGGAAACCGAAGGGCTGCGGCCGGGTTGGCACGACACCGACCATGGCATCTATGTCTACGGACCGACTACCGGCCGTTTTCTGACCGTCGAACTCGACGGACCGCCCGTCGATCGTGACGCGCCGATCACGGCCGCCGAGCTGGAGGCGAGCCTGCGCCGGGTCGCCGGGGTACCCGTGCGGGTCTCGGCGGTGCATTCGGCGACCCGGTTCACCGACAACACCCGTCAGGTGCCGGACTATCGCAAGGGCCGCGTGCTGCTCGCCGGCGATGCGGCGCACGTGCATTCGCCGTTCGGCGGACAGGGCCTGAATCTGGGAATCGGCGATGCGGTCTGTCTCGGCTGGAAGCTGGCCGCGGTCGTCGACGGCCGGATGGACGAGCGGCTCCTGGACACCTACACCGCCGAGCGGTATCCGATCGGCGCCTGGGTGCTGGAATGGACTCGCGCGCAGGTCGCGCTCATGCGGCTGGATCGGCGCAGTAAGGCACTGCGGGCGGTGATGTCCGAACTGCTGTCCACCGGCGACGGCGCGACCACCGTGTTCAAACGGATCTCCGGCGTCCTGCACCGTTACCACCTGGGCGGCGACCACGAACTGGTCGGCACCATCGTTCCCGATCGCGACCTCTCCGACGGGACTCGCGTGGCCGAACACTTCACCTTCGGCCAGGGCGTGCTGTTCGACTTCGCCGACTCCGCGGAGCTGCGCGCCGCGGCGGCGCCGTGGCAGGACCGGGTACGGATCGTCACGGCGAAGCCGCTGAACGCCTCGGACGGGACCGGTGCCGGCGAGGCGGCCGGGGTGCTCGTCCGTCCGGACGGATATGTCGCGTGGGCAGCCACCGAGGGTGTCGAGGGTGTGACGACGGCGCTGACTCGCTGGTTCGGTCGGTGAGCGCGATTCCCGCCGACCTTACCGAACGTGTTATATGTAACTTCGCGTAGCGGGCAGATGCGCTGCCTGCCTACCATCGAATGGCTATCGTTCGTCGAGGTGCCGGTGTGGACCGGCGTGCTGCGGGAATCGCGGCCGGGAGTGGAAGGGAACAGCCCGTGGTCGCGATCGTTGCGGATCTGCCGCGCGCGGCGCGCAATATCTGGGCGGTGTCGTTCGGCGACGGAATCGAGCCCTACCGGCCGGCGCCGTCCACACCGATCAGCGAGCAGCCGCACAATCGACTGCTGCGCTACGACCGTGACGAACCCGGTACCGGGAATCCGGTGCTGCTGGTACCACCACTCGCGGTCACGCCGGCCTGCTTCGACCTGCGGGACGGCCAGAGCCTCGTGCGCTATCTGCTCGCCATCGGCAAGCAGCCGTATGTGGTCGACTACGGCGATTTCGATTACGGCGACCGGGATCTCGGCCTCGAGCACTGGACCCACGGCATCGTGCCGGACGCGGTGCGCCGCGTCGCCGCCGAACACGGACGACCCGTGGACGTGATCGGCTGGTCGCTGGGTGGTGCGCTCGCGATGATCGCCGCGGCGGCCCATGCGGATCTGCCGATCGCGTCGGTCACCGGCCTGGCCACACCGTTCGACCAGCGCCGCACCCCGTTCCTGGTGCCGGTCCGGATGGCGGGGAAGCTGACCGGTGGACGCGGCGTCGCCCTGGCGACGAAATTGCTCGGCGGGGCGCCGCGCGAGCTGGTCCGGCTCGGCTTCCGGTTACAGGCCTTCGATCGCGAGCTGACCCGTCCGCTGTTCATCGCCCGGCATGCCGCCGACACCGAGGCGCTGGCCCGCATGGAAGCGGTCGACCGCTTCATGGCGACCATGCCCGGCTATCCCGGACGTTCGCTGTGGCAGATCTATCGCAGTCTGGTGTTGCGAAACGAATTGGCGGACGGTGTGATTCGACTGCGCTCGGATCTCGTCGTGGATCTGTCGAAACTGACCTGCCGGGTGCTGCTGATCGGCAGCCGCACCGACATGCTGGTGCCCGCCGGTTCCACCCGCCGCGGTGTGGAACTGCTCACCGGCGCCGCCGAGGTGCGGTTCGTGGAGGTGTCCGGCGGACATCTGGGCCTGATGGTGGGTCCCGACGCGGCCGGCTCGACCTGGCCCGCGATCGGCGATTTTCTCGGCGACCCTTCGGCCGGCTCGGCCGATTCCGATCAGATCAAACCGAGTTCGCGCGCCCGTGCGATGGCCTCGGCCCGGGATCCGCTACCCAGTTTGTGATAGATGCCGCGTAAGTGGGTTTTGACGGTATTGATCGAAACACCCATGCCCTCGGCGATATTCAGCGTCGTCATCCCGGACGGCAGCTGGCGCAACACCGACATCTCGGTTTCGGTCAGTCCAGGGTTGTGCGCCGCGCCGCGAGCCGACGGATGGGACCGGATCAGATCGACCAGCCGGTCGTGGTGACCGAAACGGCCGACCGAACCGTCCAGTAACGCAACGATTCCCGGCACCTCCAGGAACGGTCGCACGATCCGGTCGTCGGCGGCGTGATTCAGCGCCTGCGCCAGCGCCTCGTAGGCCTTGACCGGACGGTCGAGATGGTCGGATGCGGAGGCGTACAAGAGCCAGCCGGTGACGGCGGTGAGCGCGGGCAGTCCCTCGGTCCGGCGCAGCAATGGCTGCAGCAGTTCGAGTGTCGTCGACGAGGTCTGCGCGTACTCCGACAGGCAGGCCTGCGCCAGCACGACATCGGGTGTGTGGCCCAGCACCGCGATCGCTCGCTCGACCAGAGTCTGTGCGCCGACGCGGGATTGGATCCGCAGCAGTGCCGACACCGTGTGCAGGACCAGATTGCCCGCGGAGCGCGGCGGTGTCGGCTCGGCGAGCATGTCGAGCAGTTGCATCCGCAGCGTATCGGCGGCCAGGAAACGATCTGTGGCGGAATCGAATTCGATCAGCCGGAGCAACGCCAGCGCCTGCCGGTCGGCGGTCGGCGCGGGAGAGAGGCCGCTCGTCGTGGCGGGCGGGAGCTGCCCGTGGGCCTCGATCGGATCGCCCTGCAGGTAATGCGCGTAGGCGATCATCGCTTGGGCATGCGTCATCGCGGAATGTGTTCGCAGTCCGTACTTCTCGGCGAGTTCCACGGCGTGTTCGGCCCGCTTGCACATCACCGTGAGATGGCCGCCGATACCGCCGCACAGTGCCAACCGCGTCGCCGCCGGCACGACGAAGCGGCCCAGTCCGGCGTGTTCGGCCAGCGCGAGCGCCTGCCACAGTCCCGATTCGGCGCGCGCCACATCGCCGCGATGCAGATGCGCGTTGGCCACCTGCGCGACGATGTAGCAGTCCAGTTCGGCCTGACCGGTCGGCGTGGGCGTCGCCGGCTCGGGCGCAGCGGGTTCGGCGCCCGTCAACACCGCGACATCCGCGACCACCGCGGTGCGCAGGGCGATCAGCCAGGACGCGGGTACCAGGGCGGAGGCCGAACAGGGTTCTGCTTCGAGTCGATCCAGATATGCCGTGCACGCCGCCACGTCCCCGCGGCTCACGGCCTCGGCGATGCGCAGCAGCTGGACGAATTGATCGTCGGCGAGTTCGCCGACGTCGTCGAGCCGGGCGAAGAAGGACGGCCCTTCCCCGCCGAACACCAACCTCGGGCCGTGTTCGCGGATGAACCGCGACAGCTGCGGGTGCCCCGGTACGGCGAGCACATGATGCAGTGCCGCGGAGGGCATCCGGGCATCGATGAACCATGCCGAACAGCTGCGGTGAAGGCGTGGCAGCCGGTTCGCAAGCGTGCGCGCGGCCTCGGCGAGCAGGTAGGCCCGCAGCATCGGGTGATAGCTGTGCCACAGTTCGCCGTAACGTGCCACGCACGTGATCGGCAGGTTGTTGCGCAGCAGATATTCCAGTGTGGCCGGGGCGGATTCGCCGACCAGCTCGGTGGCCAGCGCGACACTGAACTCCTCGGGTACCGCGGTGGCGAGCAGGAAGTGCAGCGCGTCGTCGGGCAGCGCGCCCAGTAGCTCGCCGACGAGGAAGTCGCTGATGGCGTGGGGCGCGCGGGCCAATGCCGCCAACGCGGTCGGCCGGTCCTGCGGATTCGCGGCCAGGTAGATCGCGGCGATCCGTACGAGTGCGGCCCAGCCGCAGGTCAGCCGTTGGATCCCGGCGATATCGGCAGCGCTCAGGTGGAGGTTGTGCTGGCCGAGCAGGGCCGCGGTGCGTTCGTCGTCGAGCGCGAGTTCGCGCGCGGTCAGACGGGTGAGCCGGCCACTCAGCTCGAGCCCGTGCCATCGCAGCGGCGGATCGAACCGGCCGGTGACGATCGTCGTGAGGGTCGGCGGTGCGTTTTCGACGACATACTCCAGCCCCGCCAGGGCCAAGGGGTCGGTGAGCAGGTGGGCGTCGTCGAGGACGAGCACCGTCGGTTCGGCTCGCTCGGTCAGCCGGTCCACCAGTGTCGCCGGTTCGGCGAGCGGACCGGTGGGGTCCCGGTCCGGTGATCCGACGGGGAGGTCGAGCACTCCGGCGATCGCACGCCACAGATCGGCCGATTCGCCGCGGCGGCCGGTGAAGGTCAGCCAGCCCACCCGGCAGTCGGAATGCCGGGTCGCCAGTCGCGTCACCCAGTCGGCGGCCAGGACGGTCTTGCCGGTTCCCGCGGGGGCGCAGATCAATACGGCCTGTCCGGCGCCGGTCGTCGCCGCCTCGTCGATGCGGGCGTGAGCGGCGGGAAGCGACAGCGGTACGAAGGAGAGTTCCGGCACGCCGAGTTGGAGGCCACTGCGGATGGTGGCAATGGTTGAGCTATCGGATAGCGATCGCGTTGTTCTGGGCGAAGCGTTCAAAGCGCCTCCCGGAGCTGTGCCTTCGCCGAAGGCAATGTCGGTGAAGCCTGCTTTCTCCAAACTGAAACGTACACTAATCATTTGCTGAAATCGGGCAAAATGTGTGTTCCATCATGATTTCGAATTGGACTCGGGCCGTCGAATTCGGCCGTGGCGCAGGACCTACCGGGCCGGTCGGAGCCGTAGTGTCGGTCGGAGAATCGACAGTCCGGTCAGTGGCGGCGAGGTAATTCCGATGCAATTGCGACGAGATCGGCCCGCGCGGGCCGAGCGAGCGGCTCCGCCACCCGCTTCCGGGGGAACATGGCCGCTTCCGCGCGGACTGATCGTGATGCTGTCCGTCGCCGGCGCGGTGGTGGCAGTCCTGGGAATGAGGGCGTTCGCCGGTGTGCTCGGTCCCACCTTCCTGGCGCTGATGCTGACCATGGCCGTTCAGCCGGTGCAGACCTGGGTACAGCGGCGCGGCTGGCGCCCGTGGATCGGGATGGTGGCGGCGCTGATCCTGGTCGTACTGATCCTGCTCGTCCTGCTCGGCGCGCTGGTGCTCTCGATCGCGCAATTGGCATCCGAACTGCCGAAATACTCCGACAAACTCGATGACATGCTCAACGGCGTGCGGGATACGCTCGCCGATCTGGGGGTGGACACCGAGCAGATCCACAACGCGCTCAACGGTCTGGATGTGGGCAAGGTCGTCGATGTCCTGTCCGTCGCGCTGAGCAATGCGCTCGGAATCTTCTCCAATCTGTTCTTCGTGCTGGCATTGCTGCTGTTCATGGCGATCGACGGCATGATGATCGATCGGAAACTGGCGGTGGTCGCCAAGGCTCGACCCGAAATCGCGTATGCGCTGGGCGTATTCGCCAGCGGCACCCGGAAGTACCTGGTGGTTTCCACGGTGTTCGGCTTGATCGTCGCCATCTTCGACGGCGGTGCGCTGTGGCTGATGGGCGTGCCGCTTCCGCTTTTGTGGGCGCTGCTGTCGTTCATCACCAACTACATTCCGAATATCGGTTTCGTCATCGGCTTGATTCCGCCGGCGCTGCTGGCGCTGCTCGACAGCGGGCCGATGCTGATGGTGTGGGTGATCGTCGTCTACTCGGTGATCAATTTCGTCATCCAGTCGATCATCCAGCCCAAATTCGTCGGGGATGCGGTCGGCCTCAGCGTGACCGTGACGTTCCTGTCGCTGGTCTTCTGGTCGTGGGTCCTGGGGGCGCTCGGTGCGCTGCTGGCGATTCCGCTGACCCTGTTGATGAAGGCGCTGCTGCTCGATATCGATCCGACCACCCGGTGGGTCGGCGTGCTGATCCAGGACCGGGCGCCCGATCCGGACGAGGCACCGTAGCCGGCGGCGACCTCAGCCGGCGGAGTCGGGCAGTTGTGCCATTCCCAGCAGTGTCAGTCCGAGCGAATCGATCCGCGCGAGCACACCCCGCATGGCGGTGGCGTCGGAGAGTGCGCCGAACAGCGTGGTCGTGCCCGCCGAGGAATGCTCGCTACGGCTCAACTCCGGAAATGCCGCCAGGGCCCGCTCGGACAATTCACCATCGATGACGAACTGATAGCGGATCGACAACGACCAACTCACCTCCTCGGCCGGGTTGCCTGCTCGCCTCCAGGCTCGTGCACAACCGCTGGTGGTCGCCTCATCCGCCCGGGATGAGCTCGAGATCCGGCCGCGAACCGGTCCGGCGGAACGACCGCGCCCGATACTCACCCGCCACGGGTGAAGTCACGGCGCGTCGCGATGGGCACATTCAGGGGAAAGCCCCTCGGCTGGGAAGGAGTTCTGCCATGACCACAACCCCGCAGGAGCATCCGGTACGTCAGGGCATCGCCGCCGGAACCTCGATCGGCGCGGCGATCCTGCTGGTCACCGTCGGTGTGCTCTCGATTCTGGAAGGAATTTCGGCGGTCGCCAACGACAACCTGTTCGTCGTGGGGATCGACTACGTCTACCAGTTCGACACCACGACCTGGGGATGGATCCACATCGTGCTGGGGATCCTGCTGGTCATCGCCGCCCTCGGTCTGATGGCCGGCACCACGTGGGGCCGGATCGTGGCAATCACGTTGGCGGCGTTGTCGATTCTCGCGAACTTTTTGTGGCTGCCGTACTACCCGGCGTGGTCGATCCTGGTGATCGCGTTGAATGTCGTAGTGATCTGGGCGGTCGCCACCTGGCAGCCCGGCCCGGACCGCGTGTGACCGACCGGGTCGCTCGGCTGTGACAAGTCATCGGCGGGCGACCCGGCTCCGGCGGGATCCGTATCGTCGGAATTATGGCCTCCCCGGAGCTGTCGAAGCTGGTCCAGTCGGTCGTCGAGCCCTATCTACTGGAGGGACCTCGCCGCTACAACCGGGTCGAGGTCGCGGAACTGTCGGGTGTGCCGGCCGAGCTGTCCCGGCGGCTGTGGGTTTCGCTCGGCTTTCCGGCTCATGACGACGACGCCGCGGTGGAATTCACCGACGGCGATGTGAACGCGGTCCGGAACTTCCGCAGTCTCGACGCGCTGGCCGGCGCCGATGTGCGCCGGCAGCAGGCGGCCGCGCGCACCCTCGGGCAGTCGATGGCGCGATTGGCGGAATGGCAGGTCGATCTGGTCGCGGAGGAGATCGCCGACCGGATCCGGTCGATCACGGCGGGCGATCCCGGGGTGGACCAGGACAAGGTGGCCCGGGAGGCGACCGCCGAGGTGGTGTCGGCGCTGCAGCAACTGCAGGCATATGCGTGGCGGCGGCATCTCGCGGCGGCGCTGACCCGGTCCCTGGCCGGCGACGGCACCGGAGAAACGTTGCGGGAGTTGGCCGTCGGATTCGCGGATATGGTCGGCTACACCCGGCTGACCCGGCATCTGGAAGCCGATGAACTGGACGATCTGCTCGAGTCGTTCGAATCCGTCACCACGGATGCGATCACCGCGAACGGTGGCTGGACCATCAAGAACGTCGGCGACGAGGTCATGTTCGCGGCCGAATCCGCGGTGGCCGCCGGCCGGATCGCATTGGCGATCCAGGAAGCCACGACGAGTGCCGGAACCACCCCTGAACTGCGGGTCGGGCTGGCCTATGGGCAAGTGTTGCAACGGTTCGGTGATCTCTACGGTTCGGTGGTGAATACCGCGGCACGGCTGACCGGTGTCGCGCGGCCGGGCACCGTCCTGGTGGACGACGGTGCGGCAACACAATTGGCGGACGAACCCGAGTTCTCGCTGCGGAATCTGCGCAGTGTGCGAGTGCGTGGAATCAACCGTCTGGGTTCGCATGTGCTGCGGCGGAACCCGGGCTGAATGCGCTGTCGCGCAACGGGGGAAGCGTTCCGTGTGCCGCTCGGAAAGTCCGGGAATTGGAAGCGGGCCTCGGCGAAGGGGGGGAGTTAGCCGAGGCCCGCGTAGGGTCGGCCCGGGGGGGAGGGGCCGACGTGACTGATCCTACGCGACGATTCTCGTTTGTGTCTGCATGAGGGGCGCTAGTTTCGAAATTTTTTTCTCTGGCGTGTTGCGGGGCGGCTCGTCCGGTTTGCCGAGAGCCGGACAGCCGTCACGGTGGCGATCGCGAAATATGTTGCGACGCAGCGGAATAAACTTGTTCCACGTGAAACGATCGGCGGTGGCCGGGCCTCGTCGCCGGCGTCGAATTCGGTAGCTGTGCGGGTGTGGCGCCGCCCGGTCGTGGGCGTTTTCACACCTTTGGGGCTTTACGCGAGCGACGGTAGGTAGCCGCGCGGGACGTACTCGAGTAGCGCACTACTCGCGACCTTCGAGGGCGGGCGCGGGAGTATCGAATCGGTCGCATCCCGCCGGCACCCCCGAGCACCGCCGGATCCCGGGATGCGACCACCTCCGTTTCCCGGCCGGTCGAGTCGGTGCCCGATGGGGGCTTATTCGGATGAACTTGTCGGTGGTGTGGGCAATACTGCACGGCAGTAGCAAACCTCACATCCACATCGAACGGCAGGGGAAAAGCATGCCCGACGCCATCATCGCCGAGGGTTTGGTCAAGAAATACGGTCGGCTCGTCGCCCTCGACGGGCTCGATCTCGCGGTTCCCGAGGGAACGGTGACCGCACTGCTCGGCCCCAACGGCGCCGGGAAGACCACGACCGTCCGGGTGCTGACCACGCTGCTCACACCCGATGCCGGCCGCGCCACCGTCGCCGGTATCGATGTCCTGCGCGAACCGCAGCGGTTACGCGCGCACATCGGCGCCTCCGGCCAGTACGCGGCCGTGGACGAATACCTCACCGGCTTCGAGAATCTGGAGATGGTGGGGCGGCTCTACCACCTGGGCATCCAACGCAGTAAACAGCGTGCCCGGGAACTGCTCGAACGCTTCCGGCTCAGCGATGCGGCCGACCGGCCGGTGAAGGGATACTCCGGCGGGATGCGCCGCCGCCTGGACCTGGCCGGCGCCCTGGTGGCGAATCCGCCGGTGTTGTTCCTCGACGAGCCCACCACCGGCCTCGACCCGCGGGCCCGGCTGGATCTGTGGGATGTGATCGAGGAACTGGTCGCCGGCGGTACCACCCTGCTGCTGACCACGCAGTACATGGAGGAAGCGGACCGGCTGGCCGATGCGATCGCGGTGATCGACCACGGCACGGTCATCGCGCGCGGCACCGCCGACGAGCTCAAGGCCCTGGTCGGCGGCGACCGGATCGAGCTCACCGTCGAGCACGCCGACGTCCTCGCCGTCGCGCAGCAGGCCTTGGCCGGGCTCGCCGTCGGCGATATCCACGTCGAACCGGGATTGCGGCGGCTCACCATCCCCGTCGACGACGGCTCACAGGCGCTGGTCGACACCATCGAGCGGCTGTCCGCGCACCGGGTGCGCATCCAGGACGTGGGCCTGCGGCGGCCCTCGCTCGACGACGTCTTCCTCACCCTGACCGGGCACGAGGCCGCCGACTCCATCGACCCGGCCGATGCCGCGCAGACCCTCGAACAAGCCACGGAAGGACACAGCAGATGATCACCGCGGCGATCGATACCCGCAGACCGACGCTGGCCGAACGCGCGGCCATCGTGGCCGGTGACAGCCTGACCATCGCCAAGCGCAACGTCATCAAGATCAAACGAGTGCCCGACGTGCTGATCTTCTCGACGCTGTCGCCGATCATGTTCGTCCTGCTGTTCGCCTACATCTTCGGATCGGCGATCAGCGTGCAGGGCACCTCGTATCGCGAATTCCTGATCGCCGGCATCTTCGCCCAGACCTCGGTCTTCGGCGCCACGTTCACCGGCACCAGCCTGGCCGAGGATATGCAGCGTGGAATCATCGACCGGTTCCGCTCGCTGCCGATGGCGCCCTCGGCGGTCCTGGTCGGACGCACCGTGGCCGACGTCGCCATCAATGTGGTGAGCCTGGTGGTGATGTCGGTGACCGGACTGCTCGTCGGCTGGCGCATCCACGGCTCCTTCCTCGAGGCCGTGCTGGCCTATGTCCTGCTGCTGCTGTTCGCCTACGCGATTTCCTGGATCATGGCCGTGGTCGGTCTGCTGGTGCGGGCGCCGGAAGTGTTCAACAACGCCAGTTTCATGGTGATCTTCCCGCTGACCTTCATCGCCAACACTTTCGTGCCCAGCGACGTGCTGCCCACGCCGCTGCGCGTGGTCGCGGAATGGAATCCGGTCTCGGCGGTGACGCAGGCGACGCGCGATCTGTTCGGCAACACGAGTCCGGCGAATCCCACGCCTGATGTGTGGTCGCTGCAGCATCCGGTGGCGACGACATTGATCTGGGTGGTGGCGATTCTGGTGATCTTCGTGCCACTGGCACTGCGTCAGTTCAAGCGGTCCGTCAGCCGATGAGGCTCTCACCTGGCGCTACTGCGGGCGGCCCGGGGCTGTGACAGCATGGGGGCATGCAGTTGGGCAGTTCCCGGAAATCCGGTCGGTTGCGTAATCGGCTCATCGCGGCGGGCGTTGCCGCGGCCGCGGGCGGCGCCGCATGGGCGGCCGCCTCGCGTCGCCCGCAGCTGCCGGAGCCGGCCGCGGAACCACCGCGGCTGGGATACGCGGGCGGAGCGACCGCACCCGGGACGTCGGTGCAGCCGGCCGACGACGCGGCGCACACCGGCTAGGCGCGCCCTGCGAGTACGGACAGCCGACATGGCACGATATTCGGCGTGACCTCACCGAATCAGACCGCCGTGGCCGTCCTGCACACCAACCTCGGCGATATCAAGATCTCGCTCTTCGGTAACCACGCCCCGAAGACGGTGCGCAACTTCGTCGGCCTCGCCGACGGCAGCGCGGCCTACACGACGAAGAACGCCGGCGGCGGTACCTCCGGACCGTTCTACGACGGCAGCGTATTCCACCGCGTGATCGACGGTTTCATGATTCAGGGCGGTGACCCGACCGGTACCGGCCGTGGTGGGCCGGGCTACGAATTCGCCGACGAATTCCACCCCGAGCTGCGCTTCGACCGCGGCTACCTGCTGGCCATGGCCAACGCCGGGCCCGGCACCAACGGTTCGCAGTTCTTCATCACCGTCGGTGCGCAGCCGCACCTGAATCGCCGCCACACCATCTTCGGCGAAGTGGTGGACGCCGATTCGCGCAAGGTCGTCGACGCCATCGCGACCACCGCGACCGACCGCAACGACCGGCCGAAGGAGCCGGTCGTCATCTCGAGCATCACCCTGAGCTGACCCATCGGAGTTTCGTGAATCCGCAACCGCCCGCACCGACCTGCTACCGCCATCCCGATCGCACCACCGGACTGGCATGCACGCGGTGCGGGCGGCCGGCGTGCCCCCAATGTCTGCAACCGGCCGCCGTCGGACAGCACTGTGCGGAGTGTGTCGCGCAGGGGCGCAGCGATATTCGTCCCGGCCGGCCGGCCGTCAGCGGTCCGTCCGCCACCGCAGGTCGCACGCCGTATGTCACCTACGCGTTGATCGCGATCAATGTCGCGGTCTTCGCGGTCACCGCGAGCCAAGCCCACAGTGTCACCGACAATCATCTGTCGCAGCTGTTCTACGACTGGGTGCTCGCACCGAAGTGGGTCGCACAGGGGCAGTGGATTCGCGTCCTCGGTTCCGGATTCCTGCACTACGGGCCGTTGCACCTGGTGGTCAACATGTTCGCCCTCTACATTCTCGGCCGCGATACCGAACTCGTGCTGGGACGTGCGCGATTCCTCGCGATCTATCTGGTTTCGCTGCTCGGCGGATCGGCGGCCGTCATGTGGCTGGCGACCGATTCCGCCACGGCCGGTGCGTCCGGCGCCATCTACGGCCTGTTCGGCGCGATGACCGTCATTCTGCTGCGGCTGCGGCAGAGCCCCGTGCAGATGCTGGTGTTGATCGCGATCAACCTGCTCATCAGCGTGTCGCTGCCGGGTATCTCGCTGTGGGGCCATCTCGGTGGACTGGTGGCGGGCACGCTCGCCGCCGCCGGAATCCTGTTCCTGCCGGAATGGCTGCGGGCGCGGACCCGGGATTCGATCCGATGGATCGGATGGGGTTCGGTGGCAAGCCTCGCGGCGCTGACGATCGCGCTGATCGGCGCGGGTGCGGCGGTTCTCGCCTGATTCGGTCCGCGGCGGATCCCGTCAGTTGTCGCGGGGTTCGGCGGGAACGAGACCGTGCACGCTCATCACATCCAGGACGTCCTGGGGGTGGGTACCGAGGTCCCAGCGGCCGAAGATGACCAGCCGCTCCTCGCCCTTGTGGTCGACGTCGAGTTCCAGATTGGGGATGCTGCGGCCCAGGCGCCGGAACCCGACGACTCGGGCCCGCAGAATCTGGTCGGGACCGTAGCCGACCGGCCCGCGCAGGCCCCGAATCACCAGCTGGGCCGGTTTTCCGGGAACGACGGTCAGGCGCGGGCGCTGCCGGAAGCCCAATCCGGCCAGGCACAGCAGCAGCGCCGCGGCCAAGCCGATCAACAGCCGGCTCGGTGCGTCGGAGGCGAACGCGGCGGCCACTGCCAGCGCCACTCCGCCGAGGGTGACCGCGGCCAGGGCGGGCGCCGGCGTGGACCACTCGAGCCGGGGCGCCGGCTCCGAACTACCGAATTTCCCAGCGGACTCCGGACGATCGGACTCGGGGTGTTCGGGCGGTGTGCTCACGGTCCCCAATTGCTCCTCGAGTTGTCCACAAAATCATCCACAGGTGTGCATGAATCACACGCGTGTAATAAGCGCAAACGCCGCGCGATCAGCGTCACCCGTGCGACAGCACGATCAGCGTCACCCGTGCGACAGCACGATCAGCGCCACCCGTGCGACAGCACGATCAACGCCACCGCATCGTCATGATCAGGCCGATCACCATCAGTCCGAAGCCGATCAGGAAGTTCCAGGCGTTGAGATCGCTCATCCACTGGATGTGGTCGGCGCCCAGGTAGTAGACCAGCAACCACGCCAGACCGGCCAGCATGAAGCCGAGCATGATCGCCACATACCAGACCGGCGACGGACCGCCCTTCACCTTCACCGGGGTGCGGCTGGTCGGGTTGATCGTGTAGTCGGTCTTCTTGCGGACCTTCGACTTGGGCATGACGTCCTCGTATTCGGCGTGCAGGTCTGCCTAAAGGCTATCTCAGCTGCGTATCGATGGTGGTGCCACGTACTCTCGAACCATGCGTGTTCTGGTCGTCGACAATTACGACAGCTTCGTATTCAACCTGGTCCAATATCTGGGCCAGCTGGGTGCCGAGGCGACCGTCTGGCGCAACGACGACTCCCGGCTGCAGGACACCGACGCCGTGGCCGCCGATTTCGACGGCCTGTTGATCAGCCCGGGCCCGGGCACCCCGGACCGTGCCGGCGCGAGTATCGAACTGGTCCGCGCCTGCGCCAGGACCCGGACTCCGCTGCTCGGCGTGTGCCTGGGACATCAGGCGATCGGAGAGGCGTTCGGCGCGACCGTGACCCGCGCCCCCGAGCTGCTGCACGGTAAGACGAGTTCGGTCTTCCACATCGGCGCCGGAGTGCTGGCGGGGCTGCCCGACCCGTTCACCGCCACCCGCTATCACTCGCTGACCGTGCTCGAGGACACCTTGCCCGGTGATATCGAGGTGATCGGACGCACCGAGAGCGGCATCGTGATGGCCGTGCGGCACCGTGACCTGCCCATCCACGGCGTGCAGTTCCACCCCGAATCGGTGCTCACCCAGGGTGGGCACCGGATGCTGGCGAACTGGCTCGAGGTGTGCGGCGAGCGTCCGGCCGAGGGCCTGGTCCAGACGCTCGAATCCGAGGTCGCCGCGCTGGTGTGACCGGGCCGCCGCGCCGGGGCACGCGGAAGCCTCACCGTGACAAGGAGTTTGCGCATGCATGAGCTCGGCGCGGTCATCGTGCCCCGGCGGCGCTGATGGCCCGGCCCTACGTCGTGCTCTCGGTGGCCACCAGCATCGACGGATATATCGATGACGCCGGTCCGCAACGATTGCTGCTGTCCAACGCCCAGGATTTCGATCGCGTCGACCAGGTGCGTGCCGAATCCGACGCGATTCTGATCGGAGCCGAGACCCTGCGACGCGACGATCCTCGGTTGTCGCTGAACAGTGAGCGGCGACGCGAGGCGCGGATCGCGGCGGGAAAACCCGAATTCCCGGTACGTGTCGTCGTCACCGCGAGCGGTGAACTCGACCCCGGGCAGCGGTTGTGGAACCAGGGTGGCCGGCGGCTGGTCTATACGACCACGGCCGGGCGGGAGCGGCTGGGCGATCGGCTCACCGGCCGAGCCGAGGTCGTCGCCCTCGGTAGCTCCGTCGACTTCGGCGCGCTCCTCGACGATCTGGGCGAGCGCGGGATCGCCCGCCTGATGGTCGAGGGCGGTGGCCGCATCCACACCGCCTTCCTGGCGGCGGATCTGGCCGACGAACTGCTGATGGCGGTCGCCCCGGTGCTGGTCGGTGACAGCGCGGCCCCGAAATTTTTGCATCCGGCCGACTTTCCCGGCGGTTCTCGGCGCAGAATGGCTTTGGTGGATATCACTCGCCTCGGAGATATCGCAGTCCTGCGGTATCTGCCGCGGCCGGCACCCTCCGATGGGAGTTCGGCGACGATGAAAGACGCACAGTGACAACCGAATCCGATGCGTGGGAGTCGGTCGAGTCGGGCAGCCGTATCCCCGGCCGGCCCGGGGCGCACCGGTTCTGGATGCATCACGCGATCGGCCTGGCCCGGCTGTGCCCGCCCAGTGCCACCGCCTTCTCGGTCGGCGCGGTGATCGTCGGCCCGGACGGCGTCGAACTCGCCCACGGCTACTCCCGCGAAACCGAGGCGAAGGTGCACGCCGAGGAATCGGCACTGAACAAACTCGGCGCCGATCCCCGGCTCGCGCAGGCCACCATCTACAGCACGCTCGAACCGTGTTCCACCCGGGCCTCGGTCGGCCGCGTCCCGTGTGCCGATCGCATCCTGGCCGCGGGAATTCCGCGCGTCGTCATCGCGTGGCGTGAACCGCGCACCTTCGTGGAGAACTGTGTCGGCGTGGAGAATCTGCGCGACCACGGCGTCGAGGTGGTCGAACTTCCCGACCTGGCCGAGGAGGCCATGTCGATGAATCGCCACCTCGCGCTGTGATCACCGGCCCGCGTCAGGGCGGGCCGAGCACTCCCGTGACGATCGTGATGGTCGCGTTGCGTGCCACCGACGAACCGGGCCGCGGCTGCTGATCGATCACCCGGCCGACATTGCTCGCGTCGAACGTGCCCTGGGTGCTCTGGCTGATCTGGCCCACACCGCCGGTCCAGCCCACCGAGCGCAGTTTGTCCACGGCCTGCGACGGGGTGAGCCCGGTCAGCGACGGCATGGTGATCTGATCGCTGGACACCTGCACGGTGATGGTCGACCCCTTGTCGGCCATCGAACCGCCGGCCGGATCGGTGGACAGCACCTCACCGGCGGGCCGCGACGAGCTGACCTTCTGGATCACGACCTTGAACCCCGCGCTGTCGGCCAGATTCGGTTCCGCCACATCGATCGACTGGCCCACCACATCGGGCACGCGAACCTGGTCCGGCCCCTTGCCGAGGGTGATCGTCACCTTCGAACCGGCATCGATCTTGGTTCCGGCGGCCGGGGATTCGGCGATCACCTTGTCCTTGTCCTCCGGACTGGAGGCGCCGCGCTGGATCTGCGGATCCAGGAGCAGCCCGGCCGCGTTCAAATTCTGCTCGGCCTGCTGCTGGGTCAGTTTCGTCAGCTGTGGCACCGGCACCTGCTGCGGACCGGTCGAAATCTGCAGGGTCACCGTGGACCCCTTGTCGACGCGCGCACCGCCCAGGGGCTGGGTCGCGACCACGTTGCCGCTGGCTACCTTGCCGTCCGGTTTCGGCTGGACGGCGACATTGAAACCCAGCTTCTGAAGATCGTTGCGCGCCTGCTCCGCCGGCTGGTTGGACAGATCGGGGATCGCGACCTGATCGGGTCTGCTGCCCGGGCCGAGCAACACCCAGAACAGCGCCACCAGCACCGCGACCACCGCGGCGGCACCGATACCGATCCACACCTTGCGCCTCGAACCGTCGGATTCCGGTTCCGGCTCGTCGTCGCCGTCGTTGCGTTCGACCGTGCGGTAGCTGCGCGGTTCGGGATCCATGCTGCCGAGGAAGGTGGTGCGGTCCTCCTCGGTCATCACCATCGGCGCCTGCGGCTTCTGGCCGCCCAGCACCCGGATCAGATCGGCGCGCATCTCGGCCGCGGACTGATACCGGTTGGCCGGATTCTTGCTCATCGCCTTGAGGATGACCGAATCGAGTTCGCGCGGTACGCCCGGATGAACCAGCGAGGGCAGCTTCGGATCCTCGCGGACATGCTGGTAGGCGACCGCGACCGGCGAATCACCGGTGAAAGGCGGCTGTCCCGTGAGGATTTCGTACAGCACACAGCCGACGGAGTACACGTCGGATCGGGCGTCGACCTGTTCGCCGCGCGCCTGTTCCGGTGACAGATACTGCGCGGTGCCGATCACCGCGGCGGTCTGGGTCATCGGATTCGAGCTGTCCGCGATGGCACGCGCGATACCGAAGTCCATCACCTTCACCGCACCCTGGCGGTTGATCATGATGTTGGCCGGCTTCATATCGCGATGCACGATGCCGTTCTTGTGGCTGAAATCCAGTGCGGCACAGACATCGGCGATGATCTCCATCGCCCGGCGCGGCGGCAGCGGACCCTTGCCGCGCACGATATCGCGCAGCGTCTCGCCGTCGACGTACTCCATCACGATGTAGGGCAGCGGGCCGCCGTCGATCTCGGCCTCGCCGGTGTCGTACACCGCGACGATCGCCGGATGGTTCAGCGCCGCCGCGTTCTGCGCCTCGCGCTTGAAGCGCAGATAGAACGTGGGGTCGCGGGCGAGATCCGCGCGCAGCACCTTGATCGCCACGTCGCGCCCCAGCCGCAGGTCGCGAGCCTTGTGCACCTCCGACATACCACCGAATCCGATGATCTCGCCCAGTTCGTAGCGAGAAGACAGATTCTTCGGGGTCGTCATGGCAGTCCTTGTGAGGAGGTGTCAGGGTGTCTACTGCTGTCGGCTTCGTGCGTACCGCCGGCCCCCGGTAGCGAATCGCCGGCCCCCGGCAATGGTAGGTCGAGCGAGGGGACGGACGGGCGTGTTGTGGGACGCGTGGTGCGGGTCGGCCGCTCCCGGGTGGTGGTCGTCGGCGGTGCCGTGGTGGTCGTGGTCGGCGGGGGTGTGGTGGTCGTCGTCGGCTCGGGAGTGGTCGTCACCACCGGCGGCGGGGCCGGTTGGATGGTGGTCGTGGGCTCTTCGTTCGTGGTCCACACCGTGGTCGGCGGCGGGGGCGCGACCACGGAGGTGGTCGACTTCACCGGCGACACCGTCGAATCCGGGGCCTTACCGCTGAGCAGCACCCAGGCGGCCAGGCCGCCGAGCAGAACCGCGCCCGCGCCGAGTCCGGCCATCACCTTCTGACCGGTGGTGAATCCCGGCTTCTCGGTGTCGCCGGCCGGGCCGGGGCCCGGCATCATGGCCGTCGAGCCGGCCGCCGCGCCCACCCGGGCCGGTTCGGCGGTCGAATAACGGGCGGTCGCGCCGTCGTAGTCACCGCGCGGGATGATCGCGGTCGGGCCGGGCGGGAGGACGCGAGTGGCGCCGGTCTGCGGGACCGCACCTCCGCGCGGCGGCGGTGGACGGCGACCGGCCCGGACCGCGGCCACGGCATCGGCGAATTCGCCGCCGCTGTGATAGCGCCGCGTCGGATCCTTGGTCATCGTGATGTCGATCAGCTCGCGCACGTTCGGCGGCAGATCGGCCGGCATCGGCGGCGGCGCCTCGCGCACATGCTTCATCGCCACCGTCAGGGCACCGTCACCGGTGAACGGCCGATGGCCCGACAGCGCCTCGTAGCCGACGACGCCGAGCGAGTACACGTCACTGGCCGAGGTGGCATCCTCGCCGGTGGCCTGCTCGGGAGCGATGTACTGGGCGGTGCCCATCACCATGCCGGTCTTGGTCACCGGTGAGGCGTCGACCGCCTTCGCGATGCCGAAGTCGGTGATCTTCACCTGGCCGGTGGGGGTGACCAGGATATTGCCGGGCTTCACGTCGCGGTGGACCACGCCCGCGGCATGGGCGACCTCGAGGGCGCGGCTGGTCTGCTCCAGCATGTCCAGACCCTGGCCGACCGAGAGCCGGCCGAGCCGGTTCAGCACCGCGTTGAGCGGTTCGCCCTGGACGAGCTCCATCACCAGATAGGCGGTTTCGCCGCCCTGCGGGTCGTAGGTCTCGCCGTAGTCGTAGACCCCCGCGATGCCGGGGTGGTTGAGCTGCGCGGTGGTCTTGGCCTCGGTCTTGAACCGATGCCGGAACGTCGGATCCGCGGAGAATTCGGCCTTGAGGACCTTCACCGCGACCCGGCGGTCCAGGCGGGTGTCCAACGCCTCCCACACCTGGCCCATACCGCCCGTGGCGATCAGACGTTGCAGCCGATACCGATCGGCGATCAGGGCACCGTTGTTCAGCATGGCCGCCCCCGACGGTAGGTTCGCCGATCACGACGTTGTTGCATATCCACCTGGGGTCCTGGTCCTCGCTTACTCATCGTCCTCAGCCCCCCTGCAATCCGGCATCCAGCACCGCCCGCGCCACCGGCGCCGCCACCGATCCACCGGTCGCGGCCAGCGCGCGGTCGCCGCCGTTCTCCACGATGACCGCGATCGCGATCTTCGGGTTCTGCGCCGGCGCGAACGCGATGTACCAGGCGTGCGGCGGGGTGTTGCGCGGGTCGCTGCCGTGTTCGGCGGTGCCGGTCTTGGAAGCGATCTGGTACGGCCGCGGCTGGGTGCCCCCGGCCGTCGCCTTCTCCGAATCGATCATCAGCCCGGTCAGCTGGCTGGCCACCGGGGCGCTGATCGCCTGCCCGACCGACACCGGTTTGGTGGTGGACAGATCGCGCAGGTCGGGACCCTGGGTCCGGTCGACCAGATGCGGCTCCATCCGCACACCGCCATTGGCTACGGTAGCCGCGATCACCGCATCGTCGAGTGGGGTGAGAGCTACGTCTCGCTGTCCGATGCTGGTCTGGGCCAGCGCCGCGTTGTCCGGAATCGGGCCGACCGTGCTGTCGGCCACCGGGATCGGGATGCCCGAATGCGGGCCGATGCCGAAGGCCGTGGCCTCGTCCTTGAGTTTGGCCGCGCCCACCTTCATGCCGATCTCGGCGAAGGCGGTGTTGCACGAGAGCCGGAACGCGTCGTGCATGGTCGCGGTCGCGCCCCCGCCGCACGGGGTGCCGTTGTAGTTCTCCAGCGTGGTGTTCGTCCCGGGCAGGGTGATGTTCGGCGCCGCGGTGAACGCGTCCTCCGGCTTGATCCCCATCGACAGTGCGGCCGCCGCGACGACGACCTTGAAGGTCGAACCGGGCGGATACGTCTGCGACACCGCACGATTCAACATCGGCTGACTCGGGTCCGCGCTCAGCGATTCCCAGGCCTGGGTGGCGCGCGCGCCGTCGTGCGTGGAGAGCTGGTTGGGGTCGTAGCTCGGTGTCGACACCATGGTCAGGATGCGGCCGGTACTCGGTTCGATCGCGACGACCGAACCGGTGTAACCCTTGCTGGTGAGCTGGTCGTAGGCGACCTTCTGCATCATCGGATTGATGGTGGTCACCACGTTGCCGCCGCGCGGATCGCGGCCGGAGATCATGTCGATCAGGCGGCGCCCGAACAGCGCGCTGTCGGAACCGTTGAGCACCGAATCCTCGGAACGCTCCAGCCCGGTGCTGCCGTACTGCATCGAGTAGAAGCCGGTCACCGGGGCGTAGGCGGAGGGATCGGTGGGATAGGTGCGCAGGTATTTGTAGCGGTCGTCGGTGGCCACCGAACTGGCGAGCACCGTGCCGCCGGCCGAGATCTGACCGCGCTGGCGGCTGTACTCGTCGAGCAGCACCCGGGAGTTGCGGGGATCGTTGCGCAGGCTGTCGGCCTTGATGACCTGGACGTAGGTCGCGTTCACCAGCAGCGCGACGATCATCACCATGACCGCCATCGCGACCCGGCGGAGCGGGGTGTTCATGCCGGCTCTCCCTTCTCGGGTCGGGGCGTCTCGGCGCGGATCATCTCGGTCTGTGCTTCGGCGATCGGTGCGGCTTCCCGGCGGCGAGCCGGCGCCGGCGCCCGAGCGGCGTCGGAGATCTTCACCAGCAACGCCAGCAGGGCGTAGTTCGCGAGCAGCGAGGAGCCGCCGTAGGACACGAAGGGGGTGGTGAGTCCGGTCAGGGGAATCAGTTTGGTGACGCCACCCACCACCACGAATACCTGAATGGCGATGGTGAACGCCAATCCGGCGGCGAGCAGCTTGCCGAAACTGTCGCGGACCGCCAGGGCCGTGCGCAATCCGCGCACCACGAAGACGGCGAACAGCATCAGCACCACGGTGAGCCCGATCAGGCCCAGCTCCTCACCGATGGTGGCGATGATGAAGTCGGTCTTGGCGAACGGCACCTGGGAAGGCCGGCCGCTGCCGAGTCCGGTCCCGGCCAGGCCGCCGGTCGCGAGCCCGAACAGCGATTGCGAGATCTGGTAGCCGGTGCTGTTGTAGTCGTCGAACGGGTGCAACCACGTCGACACCCGCACCCGCACGTGGCCGAAGGCGTTGTAGGCGAGGAAGAATCCGAGCGCCAGCAGTCCGGCGCCGACGATCAGCCAGCCCACCCGCTCGGTCGCGATGTAGAGCATCGCCAGCACGGTGGCGAAGATCAGCAGCGAGGTGCCGAGGTCCTTCTCGAAGAACAACACGACCAGGCAGGCCGCCCACACCAGCAGAATCGGGCCGAGGTCGCGCGGTCGCGGCAACTCCATCCCCAGGACATGGCGCCCGGCCGCGGTGAACAGGTCCCGCTTGGCGACCAGTACCGAGGCGAAGAAGATGATCAGCAGGATCTTCGCGAATTCGCCCGGCTGCACACTGAAACCGGGCAACCGGATCCAGATCTTGGCGCCGTTGGTTTCGGAGAACCTCCCCGGCAGCAGCGCGGGGATCATCAACGCCACCAGGCCGAGCAGCCCGAGGGTATAGCCGTAGCGGGCCAGGGTGCGGTAGTCGCGCAGCAGCACCAGCACCGCGATGAACAGGGTGATCCCCAGCGCTGTCCACAGCACCTGTTGATTGGCGTCGGGGGAGGGGATCGACCACGAGTTGTGGATCGCGGTCTGCTCGTCGGCGAGATCCAGGCGATGGATCAGCACCAGCCCGAGTCCGTTGAGCAGCGCGGCGATCGGTAACAGCAGCGGATCGGCGAACGGGGCGAAGCGCCGCACCGCGAGATGGGCGACACCGAACAGCGCCAGATAGGCGAAACCCAACTTGGCCAGATCCCAGGTGATTTCCTGATCCTGACTGGCCTCCACCAGCACCAGCGCAACCGTGGTGATGACCACCGCGAAACCCAGCAACAACAGTTCGACGTTGCGGCGGGTCGAGGGTGGCGGCGCGGGAGCGAACCCGCCCGGTGGACTGGGGAACGCTCCAGCGGACGGCGGTGCCGGTGCGGACATCAGTCCGCCTTCCTGCAGTTCTCCCCCGGAGTCTGAGGGGCCGGCGCCGCGGTGGTGGGTGCCGGCTGCTCGGAATGGGCGGGGGCATTGGTCGGGTTCGGCGCGGACGTACCCGGGGTGTTGGGCGCGGGGGAGGGTGCGGGTGTGGCGGGAGCCGGGCTGCCCGGGGCCACGGTGCTGCCCTCGGCGGGCGGCGGAGCGACCGGCGGCGCCGGCTTCGCGCAGACGGGCAGCAGGTCGGTGGCGGCCAGCTTCTCCAGTTGCCCACGCGTGGAATCGAATCCACCCGGCGGCAGCAAGCCGTTGTTGACCTTGTCGCGGCCGGTCTGCTGCAGATCGGCCACCGCCAGCTGCTTACACCCGCTCGGGAATCCGGCGCCCGGTCGCATGAGGGTGACCTTGTTGCGCGAGTCGACGCAGACCAGCTGGTCCACATCCTGAATCGAATAGCCGAGAACCGAGCCGGGCAGACCGCGCATGATCACCACGTTGCCGTTGTCGGCGCCCACGTAGTAGTTGCTGCGAATCATCTTGTAGCCCACCACGAGTCCGACCACGACGGCCACGACGAGCGCGACGGCCAGTGCGATCCAGCGGCCCTTGTGGCTCTTGCGCGGCTCGGGCGGTTCCGCCGCGACCGCGGCCCGGCGGGGTGCCGCCCGCGGCGGACGCATGGCGGCGGCGCGCCCGGCGGCGGTATTGGGCGGCGGGGTGTCCTCGTCCTCACCGGAGGCGGCGCCCGCGACGATGGGGTGGCTCTGCCCGTAGTCGAGATCGATCACATCGGCGACGACGACGGTGACGTTGTCGGGGCCGCCGCTGCGCAGAGCCAGTTCGATGAGCCGGTCGGCCGCCTCGTCGGTGCTGCCCTCGCGCAGGGTGTTGGCGATCGTCTCGTCGCTCACCACATCGGACAGGCCGTCCGAGCACAGCAGATAGCGGTCACCGGCGCGGGCTTCCCGGACGATGAGCGTCGGCTCGATCTCGTTTCCGGTGAGTGCCCGCATGATCAGTGACCGCTGCGGATGGGTGTGGGCCTGCTCCGGGGTGATCCGGCCCTCGTCGACCAGCGACTGGACGAAGGTGTCGTCGCGGGTGATCTGGGCGAGCTCGCCGTTGCGGAGCATGTAGGCCCGGGAGTCGCCGATATGGGCGAGGCCGAGTTTCTTGCCCGCGAACAGGATGGTGGTGAGCGTGGTGCCCATACCGTCGAGTTCGGGTTCCTCTTCGACCTGGTCGGCGATCGCGGCGTTGCCTTCGCGAATCGCCCGGTCGAGTTTGCCGAGCAGATCGTCGCCGGGCTCGTCGTCGTCGAGATGAGCCAGCGCGGCGATCATCAACTGCGAGGCCACCTCACCGGCGGCGTGCCCGCCCATGCCGTCGGCGAGCGCCAGCAGGCGTGCACCGGCGTAGACGGAGTCCTCGTTGTTTGCCCGGACGAGACCACGGTCGCTACGCGCTGCGTAGCGGAGAACTTGAGTCACGATCGCAGCTCGATCACAGTCTTACCGACACGGACAGGGGTGCCGAGTGGAACTCGGACGGGAGTGGTGACCTTCGCTCGATCGAGGTAGGTCCCGTTGGTCGATCCTAAGTCTTCGACGTACCAGTCCTCGCCGCGCGGCGATAACCGTGCATGCCGGGTCGAGGCGTAGTCGTCGGTCAGTACCAGCGTGGAGTCGTCTGCACGCCCGATGAGCACCGGTTGGGTGCCGAGCGTGATCCGAGTGCCGGCGAGTGAACCCTGAGTCACCACTAGATACTTGGCGCCCTTCTGGCCACGGCTGAAGGATGGCAGCACCACCGAACCTCGGGTGGGTCGGGGCTGGATCCGAATGCCTGATGCCGCGTAGATGTCGCTGCGCAAGGTGCGAAGCACCGCCCACACGAACAGCCACAACAACAAGAGGAACCCCGCACGGGTCAACTGCAGGATCAGTCCCTGCACGGCGCTCCACCTCCTGTTCGACCGGTCCCGTAGTGGCGTTTCGTCCCCCAACCGGCGTGCTGGTCAGCACGGCCCGGCTGCCGAGCGAATGTTGGCAGCATAATAGGGCCGATGACCGGTTGCGATCACGATACGGGCGAGCGGTTTTCGCGCCCCATCGTGACCTGCACCGGCGAGCTTACGGGATCAGACGATTCGGATCAGGATCTCGGAATGCCCGGCCCGGATCACATCTCCGTCGGCGAGCTGCCAATCCTGGACGGGCGAGCCGTTGACCAGCGTCCCGTTGGTGGAACCGAGATCCGAGAGCATGGCGACCTGACCGTCCCAGCGCACCTCGATGTGGCGACGGGACACCCCGGTGTCGGGAAGCCGGAAATGGGCGTCCTGGCCGCGCCCGATGATGTTGCTGCCCTCGCGTAGCTGGTACGTGCGACCGCTGCCGTCGTCGAGGTGCAGGGTGGCCGCGTAGCCGGACCCGCCACGCGCCGGCTGCGGGGCCGCGGCGTAGCCGCCCTGCTGTCCGTAGGCCGGCTGCTGTCCGTACGCCTGATCCTCGGCGCCGTAACCGCCCTGGTCGGCGTACCCCTGATCGGCATAGCCGGGGTCGGCGTAACCCTGCTGGCCGTAGCCGGCCTGAGCCTGGTAGCCCTGGTCGTATCCGGGAGTCTGGCCGTAGCCCGGCTGCTGACCGTAGTTCTGCTCCGGATAACCCTGCTGTTGCCCGTACCCCTGGTCGGCGTAGCCCTGCTGGCCGTAGCCCTGGTCGTAGCCGCTCTGCTCGTAGCCGCCCTGCTCGTACGCCTGCTGCTGGCCGTACCCCTGGTCGGCGTAGGCCTGCTGGCCGTAGCCCTGGTCGTAGCTGCTCTGGTCGTAGCCGCCCTGCTCGTAGCCCGGCTGCCCGTAGGCCGCGCCACCCTGCTGGTAGCCCGCGCCGCCCTGCTGGTAGTCGTAGCCGTTCTGGTAGTCGCCGCCCTGCTGATAGTCGCCGTAGGCGGGCTGCGATTCCGGAGCGGCGTATTCACCGGCACCGGGGTACTGACCACCCCGGCCGTAGTCGTCCTGATATTGCGGCGCGGGGCGGCCCCCCGGCGGGGGTGCGTACCCGCGGCTGCGTGGATCGGACTCCGCGGGCTCTCGGCTGGGGTCGTAGCCTGAGTTCTGCGTCATGGGGCCAGCTCCTGGTTGCGGGTGTGCGGGTCGTTGTGGGGGTCGTCCAGGTCGATCGGGCGGCCGGCGCGGTGCCGGGGGGTTCCGGCGGCCCGCATCCGGGTCGACCCGTCCGTGCGTCCTGAACTGTCCGGTGTGCAGCGTAGGGGATGCCTCGAATTCGACGTGCACTTCACCGTAGGTCTGCCACCCCTGATCGCGGATGTAGTCCTGTAAATGCTTGGCGAACGCGCGGGTGGTCAACTCGTGGTCTGCATCGAGTTCCTGCAGGTCCGTGGGGTTGACCGTGATGACATAGACGTTCGGGGCGAGCAGATGCCCGCCCTCGAGTTCGCTCAGGCGATCCGAGGCCTCGCGCTGCAGCGCCGCTTCCACCTCCTGGGGAACGACGCTGCCGCCGAAGACCCTGGCGAAGGCGTCACCGACGGCGCCCTGCAGACGTCGCTCGAAACGCGAGACGATGCCCATACCGGCCTCCCTTCGATGCCCGCCCTCGTTGCCTGCGCTGTCTGTCCACGTCAGCTGATCGTCTGTGTCGTCCGGGCGTCACGATCCCGCGACACGACATGCCGATAGGGCGTGTCGTCGAACGGACACGGTCACTGCATGATATCCACGATCCTCCACCGCTGTAACTCACGACCGGCCACCCACGGTTCCCATTACCCGAAAATTCTCCTCCGCAACCGTTGTGAGCAGGCGATTTCGTGTGTGAAGCGGGCGCGTGATACTGTCTTCCAGTCGCTCGGGCGAGTGGCGGAATGGCAGACGCGCTGGCTTCAGGTGCCAGTGTCCTTCGGGACGTGGGGGTTCAAGTCCCCCTTCGCCCACAGAGGAAGAGCCGCAGATCGAATCCGATCTGCGGCTCTTCTTTTTCGTATCCGTCAGGCGGTGTGCAGTGCCGCACGCAGCACCGAGACCGCTTGGGCGACCGCCGCTTTCGCCGCGTTGGTGTCGTGCATGGAGTTGACCATCACGAAATCGTGGATGATGCCGCCGTACCGGGTCTGGACGACGGGGACGCCGGCGTCGCGGAGTTTGGCGGCGAAGGCCTCGCCCTCGTCGCGCAGGACATCGGCCTCACCGGTGATCACCAGCGCCGGGGGCAGTCCGGCCAGCTGTTCGGTGGTGGCGCGCAGCGGGGAGGCCGTGATCTGGGCGCGGTCCGCTTCACTGGTCGTGTACTGGTCCCAGAACCACCGCATACCTTCCCGGGTCAGGAAGTAGCCCTCGGCGAACTGCTCGTAGGACGGGGTGTCGAAGTTGGCGTCGGTGACGGGATAGAACAGCACCTGCTGGACGAACGAGACATCGCCGCGCTCCTTCGCCATCAGCGTCAGCGCGATGGCCATATTGCCGCCCACCGAATCGCCCGCGATCGCGATCCGGGCGGTGTCGAGGCCCTTCTCCGCGCCGTTCGAGCGCACCCACTGCGCGACCCGATAGGACTGCTCGTTGGCCACCGGGTAGCGCACCTCGGGGGAGCGGTCGTATTCGGGGAAGACGACGGCCGCGTGCACGCCCACGGCGAGATCGCGCACCAGCCGGTCGTGGGTGTGCGCATCGCCGAACACCCAGCCGGCGCCGTGGGTGTACACGATGACGGGCAGCGTTTCGGTCACCCCTTGTGGTTTGACGATGCGGGCCCGCACCGATCCGGTCGGGCCGCCCTCGACCGTGATCCACTCCTCGTCGATCGCCGGCTTCTCGATCGGCGAATCCTGCACCGAGTCAACGGCTTTGCGGCCCTCCTCGGGCGGCAGCTGGTAGAGGAACGGCGGCTGTGAGGTCGCGTCGACGAACTCCTGAGCGGCCTGCTCCAGGGAGACGCCCAGCGGATTTCCGGTCATCGGTGATTCCTTTCGGCGGGGTGTGCGGCTGCGGACAACGCGGCGCCCGATCAGTTTCCGCTGGTGGGATGGCAACGCGCCCCTCGCTACGGGACGGGAAAACACCGGATCAAGACACGGCGGCCACCAGCGGCGTCTCACCGGAACCGGTGGACCGGAACCGGCGCTGATATTTACTGGGCGATATCCCGAGCCGGGCTGTGAACGCGCGACGCATCGCCTCGGTGCTGCCGTAGCCCGCCGCCATCGCCGCCTCGGTCACCCCGCAGCCGGCATGCAGCATGTCCCGGGCGACCCCGAAGCGGATGAAGGCGACGTATTCGGCGGGGGAGCGCTCCAATTCGGCGCGGAAGAGTCTGGTCAGATGCCGCGGGCTGACGTTGGCATGGGCGGCCAGCGTCCGGACGGTATGGGGGAAGGCGGGCTCCGCGCAGATGAGATCGACCGCCTTGCGCACCAGCGGGCTGCGCGGCGCCGGCCCGGACAGCGAGGCCGAGAACTGCGACTGCCCGCCCGCGCGGTGCATGTACACCACCATCAACTGGGCGATCCGGCGTGCGATGTCGGGGCCGAAATCCTCCTCGACCATCGCCAGTGCCAGGTCGACCCCGGCGGTCACCCCGGCCGAGCTGTACAGGTTTCCGTCGCGCACGTAGATGTCGTCGGCGGCCACGTCGATCGCGGGATAGCGCCGCGCCAGATGTGCGGCGAACTTCCAGTGCGTGGTGGCCCGGCGCCCGTCGAACAGGCCCAGTTCGGCGAGGACGAACGCGCCGCTGCACACCGATGCCAGGCGCCGCGTGTTCCAGGACAGCTGCCGCGCCGCCGTGAGCAGTTCGGGTGTGACGAATCGAGAGGGCGGCAGCTCACTGCCCGGTATCACGACGGTGTCGAAGACGCCCGCGTCGGCCGCCGCGACCGCGCATTCGATCCGGGCGCCGATCGAGGTCTGCACGCTGCCGCCGTCCGCCGACACCAGCACGACCTCGTATCCGGGGCAGGCCTGGTTGGCCTCGACGAAAACTTCCGCGGGGCCGGTGAAGTCGAGCATCTTGACGCCGTCGAAGACCAGAATTCCTACCCGCCGGCGCGGTAGTCGGTCGAGTTCGAGGGCCATCCCGCCATCATTCTGGAGTAACGCCTCCAGAACAAGCTTTGTGGCCGGGGTCGCAGTGCGATTGATACGGTGGGCGCCATGGGGAGGCCACGGCAGTTCGACGAATCGGCGTTGCTCGACGCCGCCACCGAACTGTTCTGGTCGCAGGGTTTCGAACAGACGTCGGTCGAGGACGTCTCGCGCGCGAGCGGCATCGGCAACGGCAGCATCTACGCCGCCTACCGCAGCAAACGCGGACTGTTCCTCGCGGCCTTCGAACGCTACTGCGAGGGCCGCGCCCGCCTGGTGCGCGAGGTGGTGACCTCGGCTCCCGGTTCGGCGCGCGCGGCCGTGCGCGCGTTGTTCGAGGCGATCATCGACGACTGCGTCGCACAGCCCGATCGGCGCGGCTGCCTGATGCTCAACAGCATCGCCCAGCTCGGCTCGCGCCTGCCCGAGGTGATCGGCATCGGGAATCGGACCACGGCCGCGATGGAACAGAGTGTCGCCGAGCGGTTACGCCGCGCCGCCGAGGAATCCGGTGCCGAACTCGATGCGGCGACCCTGGCCGCCTACAGCGCCGCGGTGGTGATGACGGCGCAGGGTCTCATTCAATTGAGTCGCTTGGGAACTCCGCTCTCGCGTCTGCGCGAAATCGCCGAGGTGTCGAGTCGCAATCTGCCCGGAGCGTGGGACGCTCCGGTCGCGGGCGGAGTTCTCTGACGGTGTCGTCCTCCGGGGCCGCCGTTCGTCAGCGGCCTCGCTGGGTGCGCACGTAGTCGACGGCGTCCTGCGTGACAGCGTCGGTGATGTCGGCGAATTCCTCGTGCTTCTGGATGTAGCCCGCCACGAACGGGCAGATCGGCACGATGCGCAGACCGGCCTCGCGGGTACGGTCCAGTGCCTGCGAGACCAGGGCGCCGGCCAGGCCGCGTCCGGCGAAGTCGGAGTCGATTTCGGTGTGGTAGAAGATCCGCTGCCCGTCGTGGTCGAGGTATTCGGTGAAGCCGGCGAGCCGATCGTCCACGCTGATTTCGAACCGCTCCGCGGCCTGCGTGACGACCGGGGAGGGTTGCTGTTCGGCGGTCATGGTCTCAGTATCGCGGCCCGGCCGGCCGGATTCGGGCAGGTTCGGGTGAGGACGCGCGCGGCAGTGTGATCTTCGCCGCATTCTCGGCGGCTGACCGGTCGTTATTCGTTTCCGGTATTACTGGCGAAGAATTGTTGTTCGAGTTCGCTGTCGAAATAACTGCACAATTCAATGGAAGCGCATCCGTAACTATCTGAGAATTACCTGACGGCAGGCTTGGAATCTCCGTCGGTAACAAACTCAAAGTTTGTTTCTCGCTCGTGTCGCTCTTCTGGATAGTGCCACAGTGCCTTCGTTTGATGCGCTGAACTGCGGTGATGACGAACAGGTAAGCAACAGGCGACGCGCCGGCGGAATGACTGCGGACCGCCTATCCGGCAGCGGAACCAACGGCCGAATTGGCAGAAAAATCCCGGCTACTCGAGCGTTGCGGTCTGGGGTGCACCGCTATTTCCGACCGCCCGCCAGGTATTTGCGCCCAGTCTCCGGAAGTGCTGTCTGGCTGCGGGTTTCGGCTCGGTTACGACCGGGCAGACGGAGTGCGCAGGAGGTTGCGTAGGGGTAACGATTGTGTAGAGTCGACGGTAACGCTGGCCGCAGCTGAGCCGGACTCGCTGCGGCCAGTGGATCTCAAATCGGCACTCCGATGATCCTTCGAATCCCCGCCCTCTCGCAAGGGATTTTCTCAGCCTCAGCAGAACCCGGTCGGCGTTAGCTCGATATGCGCTCGTCCGCGTCCGCCGCGGACCGCAACGCCACACTTTCCTGCGCCGCACGGCGTCCTGGGCCGAAGACGTAGGTCAGAAATCCGAGCTCGGCAACCAGCCCGATACCGATGCGCACCGGCGCGGGCCAGCCGGCGGGTGTGACGAACCCCTCGATCAGGCCCGATACCAGCAGGACCGCCACCAGACCGAGTGCGATCGTGGCCGTCGCCCGGCCCTGCCGGGCCAGCGCCTCGGCCCGCGACGACCGCCCCGGATCGATCAGCGTCCACCCCAGCTTCAGCCCCGCACCGCCGGCGACGAAAACGGCCGTGAGTTCGAGCATGCCGTGTGGCAGCAGGAAACCGAAGAACGAGTCGAGCCGCCCGGCATCCGCCATCAGCCCGGCGGACACCCCCACGTTCAGTGCGTTCATGAACAGCAGATAGGCGGCCGGGAGAATCAGGATGCCGGTGAACAACGCGATCGCCGACACCCAGGCGTTGTTGGTCCACACCTGTGCGGCGAAGGCGTCGTGCGGATGTTCGGAGTAATAGGACTCGAAGCGACCGCCGGGGGCGGTCAGCGATGCCGCGTCCGACGGCAGCCCCAAAGTCCTTCGCGCCGAGGCGGAACCGGACACCCAGATGCCGATTCCGGCCGAGACGGCCAGGAACGCGGCCGCCACCCCGGCCCACCACGACCACGCTCGATACACCGCGGCGGGAAACCGGTGGGTGAAGAAATAGCCGAGCTGCGACCAGGTGTCGGTCCGCGCGCCCAGCAGCCGCCCCCGCGCTCGCGCCAGGACCGCGCTCAGACCGTTGATCAACTCCGGATCCGGTGAATGCGATTGCAGTCGCGCCAGCTGCTGGGAGGTGCGGCGATACAGGGCCACGAATTCGTCGACCTCGGCGCCGCTGAGGCGCCGCTGCGCGGTCAGCCGGTCGAGCCGATCCCAATGCCGCCGCTGCGCGAACGAATAGGCATCGACGTCCATCGGCTCCTCCTGTGTTCGTGCCGACCTGCCCCCCGAAGGCTAGTTCGCACGCGCCCGATTCGGGATACTGGAGCGATCATGGCCGATTTCACCACGGGGGAGGCCGTCTCCCTGCAGTTGCCGATCGCGCGCATCCCCACCCGCGCCGCGGCCTTCGCGATCGATCTGGTGCTGCAGCTCGTCCTCGCCCTCCTCTTGTTGTCGGCCGTCGTCGGCGTGCTGTTCCGATTCGAACCCGACGGCGCGTGGGTCGATGTGGCCGTGCTGATGACCATGGTGACCGTCCTCGTCGGATATCCGGTCGTCAGCGAAACCCTGATGCGGGGGCGGACCGTCGGAAAAATGGCACTGGGCCTGCGTGTGGTGCGCGGCGACGGCGGCCCCGTCGATTTCCGGCACGCGCTGACCCGCGGCCTCGCCGGCGCCCTCGTCGATTTCTGGAATCTCGGCGGGTTCGGTCTGGTCGCGGTGGTCACCTCGCTGTGTTCGCCGCGGGCGCGGCGCGTCGGTGACATCCTGGCCGGCACCGTCGTGGTGTCGGATCGGGCGCGAATTCCCATGCCCGCCTTGGCCGTCGCGCCGCCCTGGCTGGTCGACTGGGTGGGACGGCTGGATCTGTCCGGGCTCACCGAGGATCTCGCCCTGCCGGTGCGCCGGTATCTGACCCGCTTCCCGCACCTCACCCCGCAGGTACAGGCGGAACTCGGTGCGGCGCTGGTGATCGCGGTCTGCGAGCAACTGCGGGTGGCGCCACCGGCCGGATATCCGCCGCTGCAAATTCTCGGCGCGGTGATCGGGGAGCGGCAACGACGGATACTGCCGCCACCGCGCCTGCCCTTCTGGCCGATGCCCCAGCAGTGGGCGGCACCCGCGCAGCCGTATGCCCCGGTGGCCCGGCCGGGGGCATGAACGCTCAGAGCGCTCCCGACCGTTTCAGTTCCAGGTACTCGTCGGCCAGCGCCTCCGGCACGCGATCCGGCGCCGCGGCCACCACGTCGATTCCCTGGCGCTGCAGGGTTTCTCGCACGATCGCGCGTTCGGTGAGCAGATGTTCGGCGGCCGCGGCGGCATAGACCTCGGCGGCGGAATCGCGACGGGTCGCGGTCGCGGCGATCTCCGGATCGGTGACCGACACCAGCAGCACCCGGTGCCGACTGCTCAGCACCGGGAGCACCGGCAGCAGATTCTCTTCGACCATCGCCCCGTCGAGGCTGGTGAACCAGACCACCAGGCTGCGCCGCCGGGTATGGCGAACCGCGGTGCGGACCATCGCCGGGGTGTCGGCATCCAGCAGTGCGGGCACGACGCCCGAGAGGGCGTGCATCAGCTTGGGCTGCACGGCTTTTCCGCGAGCGCCGCGCACCTCGGCGCGGATCTCGCGATCGAAGGCCAGCAGATCGACGGTGTCCCCGGCCGCGGCCGCCAATCCGCCCAGCAGCAGCGCGGCCTCGATGGCGGTGTCCAACCGGGTCTGCTCGCCGAGCCGGGCGGCGCTGATCCGGCCGGTGTCCATCAACATCAGCACGTGGCGATTGCGTTCGGGCCGCCAGGTGCGGACCAGCACATCGGTCGCGCGGGCCGTGGCTCGCCAGTCGATGGAACGCACATCGTCACCGGCTACGTATTCGCGGAAGGAATCGAATTCCGAGCCCGGGCCACGCAGGTTGGCGACCGATCGGCCGTCCAGATGCTGCAGCCGTTTCACCTTGGCAGCGAGGATCCGTTCGGTCCGGAACGGCGGCAGTGCACGAACCGTGGCGGGAACGGTGCGGCGGAACTGCCGGCCCGCCAGGCCGAGCGGTCCGACCAGCCGAACCGTGACCGGCCCCGCGATCCGATCGCCGCGGCGAGCCGGGCGGACGGTGGTGGCCAGCCGGGTGGTGGTGTTCGGCGGCAGCCGCAATCGGTGGGTCTCGGCCGGTGCCTGCGCACTGGGCGGCCAGTCGTCCCACAGTAGCGCCCGCACCACGCCCGGGCCGCGATTCAGGACGGTGAGCTCGACCGTGGCGGTGCGGCCGACGCGGACGGTGGTGAGCGGCACCCGGGACAGTTCGAGAGCGCCGGTGCGACAGGCGATCACGTCGACGGCGACCAGCAGAGCCAGCACACCCGTCAGCACCACGACTCCGGCCCAGGACGGCAGTGCGACTCCGACGACCACCGCCGCCACGGCCGCGCAGACGGCGAGCCGACCCGTGACGATCATCGCGCTACACCGGAACCGGGACCGTGGCCAGCAGCGAGGACATCACGCCGTCACCCGTCACGCCGTCCAGTTCGGCTTCGGGACGCAGCTGCAGACGATGCCGCAGGACGGTCACCGCAACGGTTTTGACGTCGTCCGGAGTGACGAAGGCGCGCCCGTTCAGCCAGGCCACGGCCCGAGCCGAGGCCAGCACCGCGGTCGCCCCGCGCGGTGACGCGCCGTGCTGAACCGCGGGAGAGGTGCGGGTCGCGCGGCACAGATCGACGATGTAGGCCAGCACCTCAGGGTTGACCGTCACCTGCGCGACGGCGGCCCGCGCCGCCGCGATATGCGCCGCCCCCGCGACCGGCCGCACACCCGCCGCGTCCAGATCGCGCGGATCGAAGCCGGCGGCGTGGCGCTGCAGAATGCGGAATTCGTCGTCCCGGCCGGGCAATTGGATGTCCACCTTGAACAGGAACCGGTCCAGTTGCGCTTCCGGCAGCGGGTAGGTGCCCTCCTGTTCGATCGGATTCTGGGTCGCGATCACCACGAACGGATCGGGCAGCGGCTGCGGCACGCCGGCCACCGACACCTGCCGCTCCTCCATCGACTCCAGCAGTGCCGATTGGGTTTTCGGCGGTGTGCGGTTGATCTCGTCGGCGAGCAGCAGGTTGGTGAAAACCGGGCCGCGGCGGAAGGTGAATTCGGCCGAATGCGGATCGTATATCTGGGAGCCGGTGACATCGCCCGGCATCAGGTCCGGAGTGAACTGCACCCGGGTGTGCTCGAGTTCCAGCGCCGCGGCCAGCGAACGCACCAGCAGCGTCTTCGCCACGCCCGGAACACCTTCCAACAGCACATGGCCCCGGCACAGCAGCGCGAGTACCAGGAACAGCACCGCGTGGTCGTTGCCCACGACGGCCTTGCCGATCTCGGCACGCACCTCGCCGAGCGCCCGGAGCGCCTGGTCGGCGGTGGGGGTGTGGTTGGTCTGCGCCGTTGTCATCCGGTCTCCGTCATCCTATTTCCGATTCGATCCAGTCCAGTTGTGCCGCCACGTATTCCAGTGCCGCATCGTCGGCGACGGGCCCGTAGAAGGCCGCGGCGACGCGGCCGGGATCGACGCCGATCCGGGCTCCGATCACCGCGCTCACTCGTTCCGGCGCGGCATCGGCGCGCAGGTCCACGCGGGCGCGGATGCGCCGCAGGGTGGCCGCGCGCAACTTCGCCGCGACATGGTCGCGATCCTTGGTTCTGCGGTAGAGCGCGGCCTGACCGGCGAGCAGCTCACCGGCCGCCACCCGCACCGGTCGGGGTTCGCCCACCACGGCACCGCGGCGGCGGGCGCGCCACCAGACCACGACCGCGGCGAAGATCAGCGCCTGCAGTCCGCCGTAGGCCAGCCAGGGCGGCAGGCGCTGGAAGATCGAATCGTCGCCCTCGCCCACATCGGGTGGGCGGACATCCGGGTGATCGGGCGGCGGCGGTGGGTGCGGCTGCGTCGGCTGTGGTGGGGCCGTCGGCGCGGCGGCCAGCCGGAACAGCAGGTACACGACCAGCGCGACGACGAGCGCGCCCACGACGACCACCCAGAAACGCTTGTCGCGCAACAATTGTGGCAGGGGCGGCAGCTGACGACGGCCACGGCGCGTGCGTGCCGAGCGCTGCTGTTCGATCGGGTCCGGCGGTGGCGGCGGCGCCAGCGAATACCGGTCGGCCGAGGTGAGGCGCTGATATTCGTCCGGGGTGGCGGTGCGCCCGCCGTAGACGATCTCGTCGAAACTGTGTGCCGCGCCGTCGAATTCGGCGGCGGCACCGGGAAGGGCATGCGCTGCGGCCGATGCGGTTTCGCGCGCGGTGCGCGAACGCCGGACCTCGAGCACCCCACCCTGTTCGAGACCGCGCACGACGGCGCGGAAGCGTTCGCGCAGTGCGGTATCGAAGTCGTGGTGCCCGGCGGCGGACTCGGCCGCGGCGCGGTGCTGGGCGGCCGGGCCGAGTGTCGGTGGCGGAGGCGCCGAGGGGCGATCGGGCCGGGCGTCGTCGTCGGTCACCGTGCCGCCTGCCCGCTCGGTATCCGGATGTCGAAACCTTCGCGGCCGCAGCGCCGGTCGATATGGACCACCACCGCGGTCGCGGCGTCCACCGCCGCGGCGAACGCCGAAATCAGCAGCACCGCACCGGACAGCAGGATGACGACCGCCCAGCGATGGGTGCCGGAGATATCGGAGAGGAAGCCCAGGAGTCCCGCGACCGGCGCCGCCAGCGCCAACAGCACTGTGCGCAGATAGAGCCACAGACCGGCCAACGGCATCACGCGGCCGGTGGCGAGCAGTTTCGCTCGTCGGACCGCCGCCTGGTACGGAATCGATTCGGTGAACAGGACGGGCGCGATCGGCCACCTCGTCCCGCGTACCCGGGCCAGCCAGATCACCGCCGGAATCAGGGTGACGATCAGCGGCGTGCCGAGCAACAGGATGCCGAAGCCGATCGATGTGGAAATCACCTGATTCAGCAGCAGCCGGCCCGAGACCGGGACCAGGCGCCCGGCGGCGGTGCGCGCGGTGATCGGCTGGTCGTCGACGACGGCGAGCCCGATCGGCACGGTGACACCGACTGTCCACAGCCGCAGCACCCATGCACAGCAGGCTGTGGAAAGAATTGCCGCCCAGGCGGTTCCGGCGCTCGAGCCCCCGGTCGCGAACGACACCAGGGCGGTGATCCCGGCCACGATCCCCAGGGCAGCGGCCGATCCCGCACCCGCCAGCCCGGCGATCAGCCGAATCCGATGCTGCAACACCGCGAAGGGCAGATCGGCCAGCTCGCGCCACGACAGTGGTCGCACCGGAATTCGTTCGGCGTCGTCTCCGCCGACGGAGTCGCGGTCGCCGGCACCGCGCGGCGGCACCACGCGGTGGGCGGACGATCGCCCCTCTCGACCGGTCACGGCTGGAAACACGGGCCGAGTCTATCCACGGACCCGGACGCGTGACGGTTATCCGAGCGGCCACCCGGCCGGGTCCGCCCACGAGCTGACGCGACCCGGTTCGGCCACACCGACGCACCGTGCCGCCCCCGGCCGTGGTCCCGGGCGCGTCCGGTCGCAGCCCTCGGTCAGTCGCGGCCGGAGCCGGGCGGCAGTTCGCGCGGGGCGCGGTAGCCGAGTTCGGTCGCGTCGGCGGCGGGCAATTCGCCGTACGGGCCGGATTCCGGCAGGCCGGGGTGGGCCGCGGGATCCCGGTACGGGAGCGCCGCGTAGCGGGCATAGCGCGGGTCGTGCCGGTAGGCGGCGTAACGCGGGTCGTGCTGGTACGCGTCGTACGGGTACGACGCGGTGACCTGGCCGTACGGCGCATTCGGCAGCGCCTGGCCCGGATGCCCGTAGCCCACCGCCGGATCGTGCGAATCCTCGGAGTTCACCGTCACCTTGCGGGTGCGTTTGAGAGTGAAGGTGATCTCCTCCGCCTCTTCGAAGACCTGACGGACGGTGCGCAGCGGTGCCGTCGCGGTGTCGATGGTCCGGTCGAGTGCGGAGGTGACGAATCCGGGTACCAGCGGCCGGATCCAGCGCGCCGCGGTATCGGTGAACGGCACCGTGCCGATCACCGGAAGTTCCAGTCCACCACCCTTTTTCGCATCCTCGCGCGGGGCGGGCACCGCAGCGGGCGAATTCGGTGCCAGGCCGGTCGAGGGCAGCTGTGCGGGCAGATTCCGTGCGGTCACGGTCGCCTCCTGTAGGGGGTCGGTTCGGGCCGTGGATTCGGCGGCGGGCAATGCGTTCGGGGCGGTCTGCGCCCCCGGGGGAAGGGCGGCCAGCGCTTCGAATTCGGCCACCGCCCGGCGCTGCGGTTCGGTGATGCCGATTTCCAGGTTGCCGATCGCGGCTATCACCCGTTTGCGCTGGCGTTCGCGATCGATCGCGGTATCGGCGTGCAATGCCAGTTGCGCGGCGGCCACCCGGTGTTCGGCGTGCTGGACCGCGACCGCGGTGTCGGCGGCCCGCGCGGCGCGGTCGGCTTCGGCCCGCGCGGCCACGGCGCGGTCGAACGACGATTCGCCACGCCAGGACCGCAGTATCAGCGGCAGCAGCGCCAGTACCACCGCGATCACGATCGTGAGCAGGCGCAACAGCAGCGCGCCGATATGCCCGATGGTGTAGTCGTTCATGGCCAGCCAGCGCGCGCCCAGACCACGGTCCCCGGTGTGGAAGGCAGCGGTACGGGCCTGCTCCAGGGCGCGCTGCCGGGTGGCGATTTCCGCGTCCGAGGGCTGGATGCGGGCCTGGGCGGTGTTGAACCGCCCGCGGGCGTCGTCGAGCATCGCGTTGGCGGTCTGTGCTTCGGGGCCCCGGCCGGGCACCCCGGTGATCTTGGTCTGCGGGCACTGCGGCGTGGGGTTGTATTCGCAGCGGGCGACGACCAGGGCCTGATCCATATCGGCCTGTGCCTGGGCGATGGTCTGCGTGAGTGCGGCGCGTTCGGCCGTCGCCCGGTCGAGTTCGGTGCGCGCGGTGACCACGGTCGCGGCGGATTCGGCGTCGCGGCGGGACCGATCGTCGAGTGTGCGGTCGACGGATCCGGCGAGAATCACCGTGCTCGCCAGCTCGGCCACCAGCACACCGGTGATCACCGCGACCACGATCCGCCCGAACCGCTCGGCTCGGCCGCGGCCGGCCCGGTCCGACAGTGGCGCGGTGGCCAGCGCTCGCGATATCGCGCCGACCAGCAGTGTCGCGAGCAGCGCGACGATCGCCACGACCGCGGCGGGCCAGTGTGCCGCCGCACCCGCTGCCGCGACGACGATTCCGGACAGCACCGCGAACAACAGCACCACCCCACCGGTGACGGCGTAGGCCGACGCCTCGTGCCGTTCGCCGCGGCCGGCTTCGGCGCCGCCGAGCCAGGTCAGCGCGCCGATCGGCGACCGCCGGGATGTCGGTCGCGGTGCGGTCGTGCGGGAGCCGGCCGCCGGGGTTTCGGGCGCCGGGGTTTCGGAGGCCGGGGTTTCGGAGGCCGGGGTTTCGGAGGCCGGGCTTTCGGAGGCCGAGGCTTCGGACGCCGGACGTCCGGTGGCGGATTGATCGAAGACGCGGGGATCGGTCAACGGATTCACATCCTCTGGGTCCCAGTCGTTGTCGCCACGGGCGAAACGGTCGTTGCATCGTGGTCCGGGCGGTGGTGTGCCCCCGCGCGCGGGCGGAGCGGGTAATCCGCCGAGCGCCCCGGCCGCGCGCAATCAGGTTCAGAGTGACAGGCCGACCGGGGAACCACCGAGTGCGGTGGCATCGATGTGGTAAGCCTCACAGACGGCCGGGGAGCGAAACCCTACTCTCGGGTAGGCGGCGCCGATCGAAACGAGGGTGCGGCCGTGACAGGAGGGCGGAACGTGCGAGCGACTCCGGAAGTCGGCGCTCATGGGAGCGGGGGAGCATATGCGGGTGAGACCGGCGACTCCGCGGTGGCGGTCGACGCCCACGCCGCACGGTCGCGATGCGATGGTCACCGCCCGCGCCGCAGCGCTCGCCTCGTCGCGGTCGCCGTGCTTCTCACCTCGGCATTCGCGGTCGTGGCGCCGGTGACCGCGGAACAAGTACTTCCGCAGGCGCAGGCGGCTCCCGCGGCGGAAGGCCGGTCAGTATTGAGTCCCCTGGTGGAGCTGGTGCTGCGCCGCCTGAACACCGCCGACGCCGTCGCCGCCGCGAAATGGACCACGTCGCAGGCGACCGGACAGGCTCCCGTGGTGGACGATCCGGTGCGCGAGGCGCAGGTCTACGACGCGATGGCCGCCGCCGGCACCCGATCGGGGCTGCCGCAGGACTGGGTGCGGCAGGTGTTCACCGGCCAGATCGAAGCCAACAAGACCGTGCAGTACGGACTACTCACCCGGTGGCGGTTCGATCCGGCTGCCGCGCCCGTATCGGATGCGTCGGATCTGGCAGCCGTGCGGCCCGTGATCGACCAGGTGAACGGCGAAATCCTGAGTCAGCTGGCGGCGCATCGCACCGTGCTCGGCGCGCCGGATTGTGCGCAGCAGCTCGCGGCCGCGGTGTTCCCCGTTCTGACCTCGGGCCGGGTGGACGCACTGCACGGCGCGGCGCTGGTCCGCGCGACCGTAACGCTTTGTCCCGCAACGGATGTGAAATAAACCACAGTCATTCTCGATCTTGGTTTGCCGGGAATGTGCTGAACTCCACATTCGCAAACGATGCCGTACGGTCCGCACATTGGCGTGGCTTGTCGCTCCGGTATCCGGAATGTCTCCTCCGGGTGTCCGGAGAGTTAGCCGCCTTACACCCCGGTTTGCCGCCGCCGCGTCCGGGGAAATCTGATTCGACGCAGGTGAGAGCGTTGCACAGGACTGGGCTCCCAGCTCGTGGGCGATGCCCAGGCGCTATCGACGGCAGTGGCGAACGCGACTCAGCGATCCGCGCTGGCTGCTTTACACTGGAGAACGCGCAGGTAGTGGAGGACCGATGAAGATGCCCAGGTAGACGGAGTATTTAGCACAACCTAAGTTGGTTGGGCTCCGGTCCTGACTTATCGTTTGCTCTAAGTGTCGGACGTGAAATGTCCGACTCGTCGCCCGCACTCGGCCACGAGCCGCAAGCATCAGCCTAGCGGGCGAGCACGGCGCGGTGGGTAAGGAACTCCTCAGAGTTCCGCTACCACCGAGCACCCGACTACGAAACCGAAGCGGGTGGACAACTGGAGAGTTTGACTGCACGGGATGACCATCAGCGCCGCTGGTCGCCGCAACGTCCGGACGCAGTCTAGGCGGAGGCGTTTCGACGAGGGCCATCGGAAAGAAGGCATCGAAATCGAAGGCCTCTTCGTTGAAGGCGCCTATTTCTTGAAGGCAGAGGCATGACGCAACTTCCTGGCCACCGCGGCGAGCCGCGAATTGGACACCGGTCACCGGGTCGAATTGGTCTGTACGACCCGGCGAACGAGCACGACTCCTGCGGTGTCGCGTTCGTCGTCGACATGCATGGCCGTCGTAGCCGCGACATCGTCGACAAGGCTATTACGGCACTGCTGAACCTGGAGCACCGTGGTGCTGCGGGTGCGGAACCCAACTCCGGTGACGGTGCGGGCATCCTGATCCAGCTCCCGGATGCGTTCTTCCGGGCCACGCTGGCCGAGAGCGGTGCCGCGTTCGAGTTGCCGCCGGAAGGTTCCTACGCCACCGGTATCGCATTCCTGCCGCAGGCCCGCCGCGAGGCCGCCCGCGCCTGCTACCGGGTCGAGAAGATCGTCAAGGAAGAGGGCCTGGCCGTTCTGGGCTGGCGCGAGGTTCCGATCGACGAGTCCTCCCTGGGTGCGCTGTCGCGCGACGCCATGCCGACGTTCCGGCAGCTGTTCATCGCCTCGCCCCCGGACGCCGCCGAGCAGCTCAGCGGCATGGATCTGGAGCGGCGTGCCTACGTCGTGCGCAAGCGGGTCGAGCACGAACTCGGCAAGCAGGGCGCCGGTGAGGGCGCGGTCGGCCGCGAGACCGTCTACTTCCCGAGCCTGTCCGGTCAGACCTTCGTCTACAAGGGCATGTTCACCACCCCGCAGCTGCGGGCGTTCTACCTGGATCTGCAGGACGACCGGGTCGAATCGGCGCTGGGCATCGTGCACTCGCGGTTCTCGACCAACACCTTCCCGTCCTGGCCGCTGGCCCACCCCTTCCGCCGCGTCGCGCACAACGGTGAGATCAACACCGTCACCGGTAACGAGAACTGGATGCGCGCCCGCGAGGCGCTGCTGAACTCCGAGATCTTCGGCACCGACAGCGAGGGCAACAACCGGCTGGAGAAGATCTTCCCGGTCTGCACCCCGGGCGCCTCCGACACCGCGCGCTTCGACGAGGTGCTGGAACTGCTGCACCTCGGTGGCCGCAGCCTGCCGCACGCCGTGCTGATGATGATCCCGGAGGCCTGGGAGCGGCACGAGTCGATGGACCCGGCGCAGCGCGCCTTCTACCGCTACCACTCCATGCTGATGGAGCCGTGGGACGGCCCGGCCTCGGTGTGCTTCACCGACGGCACCGTCGTCGGCGCGGTGCTGGACCGCAACGGTCTGCGCCCGTCGCGCATCTGGGTCACCGAGGACGGCTTGGTCGTCATGGCCTCCGAGGTCGGCGTGCTCGACATCGAGCCGTCGAAGGTGGTCCGCAAGGCCCGTCTGCAGCCCGGCCGCATGTTCCTGGTCGACACCTCGCAGGGCCGCATCATCAGCGACGACGAGATCAAGTCGCAGCTGGCCGCCGAGCAGCCGTACCAGGAGTGGCTCGACGAGGGCATCATCAAGCTGGCCGAGCTGCCCGACCGTCCGCACGAGCACATGTCGCACGACCGCGTGCTCATCCGCCAGCAGATCTTCGGATACTCCACCGAGGAACTGAGCCTGCTGATCACGCCGATGGCCAAGACCGGCGGTGAGGCGCTGGGTTCGATGGGCACCGATACGCCGATCGCGGTGCTGTCCTCGCGTCCCCGCCTGCTGTTCGACTACTTCGCGCAGCTGTTCGCCCAGGTCACCAACCCGCCGCTGGACGCCATCCGCGAGGAGGTCGTCACCAGCCTGCGCAGCACCATCGGCCCGGAGGCCGACCTGCTGCATCCGGGACCGGAGTCCTGTCGTCACATCACGCTGACCCAGCCGATTCTCGACAACGACGAGCTGGCCAAGCTCGTCCACATCAACGACGACGGTTCGCGGCCCGAGCTGCGTTCGGTGGTCGTGCGCGGCCTCTACTCGGTGAAGAAGGGCGGCAAGGGTCTGCGCAAGGCGCTCGAGGCGATCAACGCCCAGGTGTCGGCCGCCATCGACGGCGGCGCGCGGATCATCGTGCTGTCCGACCGCGAATCCAACGAGAAGCTGGCGCCGATTCCGTCGCTGCTGCTCACCGCCTCGGTGCACCACCACCTGGTGCGCGAGCGCACCCGCACCAAGGTCGGCCTGGTCGTCGAGGCCGGTGACGCCCGCGAGGTGCACCACATGGCCATGCTGGTCGGCTTCGGCGCGGCCGCGATCAACCCCTACATGGCCTTCGAGTCGATCGAGGACATGCTCGAGCGCGGCGCGCTGGAGATGCCGGGCAGCACCGGTGACAAGGCGGCCGACTACGCCGCGGCCGTCAAGAACTACAACAAGGCGGCCGGCAAGGGCGTGCTGAAGGTGATGTCCAAGATGGGCATCTCCACCATCGCCTCCTACCGCGGCGCGCAGCTGTTCCAGGTCGTGGGCCTGTCGCAGGAACTGTGCGACCAGTACTTCACCGGCCTGACCTCGCCGCTGGACGGCATCGGTCTCGACGACATCGCCGCCGAGGTCGCCGCCCGCCACCGGGTCGCCTTCCTGGAGAACCGCACCGAGCGCGCGCACCGCGAACTCGAGATCGGCGGTGAATACCAGTGGCGGCGCGAGGGTGAGTTCCACCTGTTCAACCCGGACACGGTGTTCAAGCTGCAGCACGCGACCCGCTCGGGTCAGTACTCGATCTTCAAGGAGTACACCAAGCTGGTCGACGACCAGTCCGAGCGCCTGGCCTCGCTGCGCGGCCTGTTCAAGTTCAAGACCGAGGGCCGGCACGCGATTCCGGTCGAGGAAGTCGAGCCGGCGAGCGAGATCGTGAAGCGCTTCTCCACCGGCGCGATGAGCTACGGCTCGATCTCGGCGGAGGCGCACGAGACCCTCGCCATCGCGATGAACCGTCTCGGCGGCCGCTCCAACTCGGGTGAGGGCGGCGAGTCGCCGGCCCGCTTCGAGCCGGAGGACAGCGGCGATTGGCGGCGCAGTGCGATCAAGCAGGTGGCCTCGGGCCGCTTCGGTGTGACCGCGCACTACCTGACCAACTGCACCGATATCCAGATCAAGATGGCCCAGGGCGCCAAGCCCGGTGAGGGCGGTCAGCTGCCCGCGCACAAGGTGTACCCGTGGGTCGCCGAGGTGCGGCACTCGACGCCGGGTGTCGGCCTGATCTCGCCGCCGCCGCACCACGACATCTACTCGATCGAGGATCTGGCCCAGCTGATCCACGACCTGAAGAACGCGAATCCGCAGGCTCGGATTCACGTGAAACTTGTCGCGGAGCCGGGTGTGGGAACGGTCGCGGCCGGCGTCTCCAAGGCGCACGCCGACGTCGTGCTGATCTCCGGCCACGACGGTGGCACCGGCGCCTCGCCGCTGACCTCGTTGAAGCACGCGGGCGGCCCGTGGGAGCTCGGTCTGGCCGAGACCCAGCAGACGCTGCTGCTCAACGGTCTGCGCGACCGCATCGTGGTGCAGGTCGACGGCCAGATGAAGACCGGCCGCGACGTGCTGATCGGCGCGCTGCTCGGTGCCGAGGAGTACGGTTTCGCGACCGCTCCGCTGGTGGTCTCCGGCTGCGTCATGATGCGCGTCTGCCATCTCGACACCTGCCCGGTCGGCGTCGCGACCCAGAACCCGGTACTGCGTCAGCGCTTCACCGGTAAGCCCGAATTCGTCGAGAACTTCTTCCTGTTCATCGCCGAAGAGGTGCGGGAGCTGCTGGCCTCGCTGGGTCTGCGCACGCTCGACGAGGCCATCGGCCGGGTCGACCTGCTCGACACCACCAAGGCCAAGGAGCACTGGAAGGCGAGCAAGCTGGATCTGTCGCCGATCCTCGACGATGTCGAGACGGCGTTCATGTACCAGGACCGCCGCAACACCAAGACTCAGGACCACGGCCTGGACAAGGCGCTGGACAACCAGCTCATCGCCCAGGCTGCGGATGCGCTCGAGCGCGGCAAGCCGGTCAAGTTCGAGACCAAGATCACGAACGTGAACCGCACGGTCGGCACCATGCTCGGCCACGAGGTGACCAAGCTCTACGGTGGCGCCGGCCTGCCCGACGACACCATCGACATCACCTTCACCGGTTCGGCGGGCAACAGCTTCGGCGCGTTCGTCCCGGCCGGTATCACCCTGCGGGTGTTCGGTGATGCCAACGACTATGTGGGCAAGGGCCTCTCGGGCGGGCACCTGGTGGTGCGGCCGTCGCTGAACGCGCCGGAGTCCTTCGTCGCCGAAGAGAACATCATCGCGGGCAACGTGATCCTGTTCGGCGCCACCAGCGGTGAGGCGTTCATCCGCGGCGTGGTCGGCGAGCGGTTCTGTGTGCGCAACTCGGGCGCCACCGCGGTGGTCGAGGGCGTGGGTGACCACGGCTGCGAGTACATGACCGGTGGCCGAGTGGTGATCCTCGGCGAGACCGGCCGGAACTTCGGTGCCGGTATGTCGGGCGGTATCGCCTACATCTACAACCCGAACGGCACGTTCGAAGCCAACCTCAACACCGAGTTGGTCGATATCGAACAGCTCGAGGGCGAGGACTTCACCTGGCTGCGCGACGTGGTCGCGAGCCATCGCGATGCGACGGGTTCGGCGGTGGCCGAACGCATCCTGAGCGATTGGTCGCAGCAGGTGAACCACTTCGTGAAGGTTATGCCTCGCGACTACAAGAAGGTATTGCTCGCTATCTCCGAGGCTGAGAAGGCCGGGCGGGATGTCGACGAGGCGATCATGGAGGCCGCACGTGGATAACGTGAGACGCGTGCAAGACGCACGGACGGCCGTGAGAGGCGAAATTACGGAGGCCGCACGTGGGTGATCCACAGGGATTTCTGAAGCACACCAAGCGGGAGCTGCCCACCCGCCGTCCGGTTCCGCTGCGACTGATGGACTGGAAAGAGGTCTACGAGGAGAGCTACTCCCACCAGACCCTGCAGACCCAGGCCAGCCGATGCATGGACTGCGGTATCCCGTTCTGCCACAACGGCTGCCCGCTGGGGAATCTGATTCCCGAGTGGAACGACCTGGTGTACCGGGACCGCTGGCGCGAGGGTATCGACCGTCTGCACGCGACCAACAACTTCCCGGAGTTCACCGGGCGGTTGTGCCCGGCGCCGTGTGAGGCGTCGTGTGTGCTCGGCATCAACCAGGATCCGGTCACCATCAAGCAGGTCGAGGTCGAGCTCATCGAGAACGCCTTCGACGAGGGTTGGGTGCAGCCGGTCTATCCGACTCGCCTGACCGGTAAGAAGATCGCGGTCGTGGGTTCGGGTCCGGCCGGTCTGGCCGCGGCCCAGCAGCTGACCCGCGCCGGCCACACCGTCACGGTGTTCGAGCGCGACGACCGCATCGGCGGTCTGCTGCGCTACGGCATTCCGGAATTCAAGATGGAGAAGCGCTTCATCGACCGCCGCCTGGCGCAGATGGAGGCCGAGGGCACCATCTTCAAGGCGGGCGTGAACGTGGGTGTCGACATCACCGCCGAACAGCTGCGCGAGCAGTTCGACGCGGTGGTGCTCGCCGGTGGTTCCACCATCGCGCGGGATCTGCCGATTCCGGGGCGCGATCTGGACGGCATCCACCAGGCGATGGAATTCCTGCCGCTGGCCAACCGCGTTCAGCTGGGCGATCCGGTCGCCGACGAAGAGGGCCTGCCGCGGATTCACGCCAAGGGCAAGAAGGTCGTCATCATCGGTGGCGGTGACACCGGCGCCGACTGCCTGGGCACCTCGCACCGGCAGGGTGCGGCCAGCATCCACCAGTTCGAGATCATGCCGAAGCCGCCGGCCGAGCGGGCGGAGTCGACCCCGTGGCCGACCTACCCGCTGATGTTCCGGGTCTCCTCGGCGCACGAAGAGGGCGGCGAGCGCGTCTTCTCGGTGAACACCGAGCGGTTCATCGGCGAGGACGGCAAGGTGACCGGACTGCAGGCGCACGAGGTTCGCAACGTCAACGGCCGCTTCGAGAAGGTCGAGGGCACCGACTTCACGCTGGAGGCCGATCTGGTCCTGCTGGCGATGGGCTTCGTCGGCCCGCAGAAGCCGGGTCTGCTCGAGGATCTCGGCGTGGGCTACGACCAGCGCGGCAACGTCAAGCGCGGTAAGGACTTCCAGACCACCGTTCCCGGCGTCTTCGTCGCCGGCGATATGGGTCGTGGGCAGTCGCTGATCGTGTGGGCCATCGCCGAGGGCCGGGCCGCCGCGTCGGCGGTGGACAAGCACCTCGAGGGCGAGACCGCGCTGCCGGCGCCGATCGCTCCGACGGCGGTCGCCCAGCGCTGACAACCGAAAATCAGAGGCGTCCACGGGCTTTCGAGCCCGTGGGCGCCTCCTTTTTCGCTCTGTAGTGCGGAAACGTGTACCCGAGTCTCAAACATCGGAAATCGGACGGGATTTCGAGCTCGGATGGCAGTTCCTCGATGCCGCCGTTATCCTGAGCACCGGTATGTCGTAAATGCTCTTGGTCCATGTCCGGACTCGTTGTCGCGAGGTCGTCTCGCTGCCGCGCGTCACGGAGGTGGGCGGTTTTTGCTTCGCCGGGAATTTACCGCGCGGCAATGTGGCGGCGGCATCATCAGCGGCGAATACATATGAGGAGCCCCGGCGAGGGCTGGCTTGAACTGGAGCAGCATGCGGTTGAAGAAGGTTGTCGCGGCCGCCGGGGCGGCAGTCGCGGTACTGGCTGGTATGGCAGTGTCGGGTACCGCGATCGGAAGCGGTTCCGCGAGTGCGGATCCCGGATGCCCGAGCCTGTATGTCGTCGCCATTCCGGGTACCTGGGAAACCGGTGATCACAAACCCGATCACATGGTCGGCCCCGGCATGCTGTCCGGTGTGACCCGCGGCCTGCCGAGTTCGACGGACGTCGACTACGTCAGCTACGCCGCGACCGCCTTCCCGTGGGAGGGCGATGTCTACGGCGCCTCCAAGAAGGAAGCGACCGACAACGCGCGCGGTCTCATCCAGGGGATGGCGGCCCGCTGCGCCGGTACGCATTACGCGATCGTCGGCTACAGCCAGGGTGCGGATGCCGCAGGCGATCTGGCGGCCGAGATCGGCACCGGCTTGGGCGTGGTTCCGCCGGACCGCGTTTCGGGTGTCGGCCTGATCTCCGATCCGCGCCGTTCTCCCACCGACGTCCAGGTCGGCCCGGTCGTCGGCGGCGCCGGCGCCGGTGGTCCGCGCGTGGGTGGATTCGGCTTCCTCAGCGACCGGGTGCGCACCATCTGCGCGGCCGGTGATCTGTACTGCTCCACCGAGGACACCGACTACGTCACCCGCTTCGCCGGCTTCCTGGCGCAGGCCTCCGGTGCGAGCGCGGCCAACCTGTGGCGTTACCAGCTCGAGGCGGGTTCGATCATCGGCGATCTGATGGCGCACGGTGGTGTCGCGGCTCTGCAGTCGCAGCTCACCGACGACGCCAACCAGCAGCGGGTGGAACAGCTCGAGCACTTCTACCAGTCCGGCACCCACACCTCCTACGGGAGCTACTCGGTGGGTGGCGGTCAGACCGCGATCACCTGGATGCACAACTGGATCGCCGGAATGGCATGAGCCGGTGATCCACCCGTGCAGGCCACCCCGCATCGAGCGGGGTGGCCTGCACCGTTTCCGGGATCAGCCGGCGGAACCGGTCGGCGGGAGCTGGGGCAGCTGCGGCGCGGGAGCCGGCTGGTTCTCCGGTCCGCGGTCCCGGTCGCCGCGGTGGTCGCCGTCGGGCCCGCGGTGGTCGCCGTCGTGATCGCGGTCGCCGGGGTGGTTGTCCCGGTCGATGGCGACCGCGCTGGGGGCATTGGCGGGGGTGTCGGCGAAGGCCGGCACGGCGAGCGCGGACAGGGGAACGACGACGAGCGCGCCGGCGACGGCGACGCGGGTCACGAGGCGGCGGGTGTGGTTCTTCGGCTTCGCGGTGTTCTGCAAGGTTTCGGCCTTTCGTCTGCGAAATATGGAGCCGCACTCTCGGTTTCGGGCCGGTCGGCCCGGCGGCTCACGAGTACATCGAAACGCCCCCGGCTGGGTCGGTGATGTCCGCGAACTGTGAATGAACTTTGAAGCCGGTCACGGTGCCGCGGATCCCGGTCACGGCCACTGATTCCGCCGCCCACATGGCAACGAGGGCCGCTCCTGAAAAGGAGCGGCCCTCGTATGCTGTGGCGGTCGATCAGCCGAACGAGCCGGTGGGAGGCGGTCCGGGAAGGAAGCCGTCGGGCCCGCCGGGCAGGAAACCGCCCGGGCCCGGCTGCCAGGGCCCGTGGTCGTGATCGTGGTGATGACGCCACCCGTCGTGGTCGTGATCGTGATCGTGCCAGTCGACGGGCGCGGCGGACGGGGTGTCGGCGAAAGCGGGAACGGCGACGGCTGCCACGGGGGCGGCGGCGACGGCGCCGGCGACGGCGATGCGGGCGATCAGCCTGCGGCGCGAAGAACTCTTGGAGAGCAACGGATTACCTTTCACTCGGAACACGGGCCGTCGTGCGGGGGCCCATGGTCACTCATCGAACGACTCGACCCTGGGATGGAAGAGCGATCGCGCTGGTAATCGGCTGTGAATTGTGGCGGCTGTTCAGTCCACCGGCAGATTGCGCGGCAACAACTCCCAGACGTGGCTGTTCTCGTTCACCGTCGCCGCGGTCCGGGTCCCGCTGCGCGAGAAGAGCACTCGGGTGATCGAGCAGTAGTCGATCGGAAAGGTCAGCGGCCGTTGCAGGCCGAGTACGTCCTGCAGCAGTACGTTGATCACCCCGCCGTGGGCGAAGGCGACGACCGTATCGGCCGGTTCGGCGGCCGCGACGATTTCGGCGATCGTGCCCAGTACCCGCGCCACGAATGCGGGACCGTCGATCTGTTCGGGCAGATGTCCGGCCTTGATCCGGTCGTAGGTGGCGCGGAAGTCCCGCTTGGCATCCTCGATCGGGATGTAGGCGGGTAGGTCGCGGTCGTATTCGGCCAGCCCGTCGAGCACCTCGACCGGCAGTCCCAGCTTCTCGGCCGTCGGCGCGGCGGTATCGCGGGCCCGCCGCTGCGGACTGCTCACCACCCGTGCGATGCGATGCTCGCTTCCCGCGAAGCGGGCGATCACCGCGGGTACCCGCCGGGCCTGTTCGACACCCAGTTCGGTGAGTTCGGGATCGGCGGGACCGGAGGTGGTCAGCACCCGTCCGGGCTGAGCGTGACGCACGAGAACAAGCTGCACGGATCTACTGTGCCGGACGCCGGTTCCGGGTTCGCGAACGGGTGCGCGCCTCGGACGCCGCAGGTGCGGTCAGCGTCCGTCGCCCTGGCCGGTGCGCGGTTTGACCAGCGGGAACGGCAGGGTTTCGCGGATGCTGCGGCCGGTGATCAGCATGACCACGCGGTCCACGCCCACACCCAGGCCGCCGGTCGGCGGCATCGCGAATTCCAGCGCCTCGAGGAAATCCTCGTCCAGCTCCATGGCCTCCGGGTCGCCGCCCGCGGCCAGCAGCGACTGTTCGGTCAGGCGGCGGCGTTGTTCGATCGGATTGGTCAATTCGCTGTAGGCGGTGCCGAGTTCGACACCCCATGCCACCAGATCCCAGCGTTCGGCGACACCGTCGATGCGCCGATGTGCGCGTGTCAGCGGTGAGACGGAGGTCGGGAAGTCGATGTAGAAGGTCGGTTCCTGGGTCCGGTCCTCGACGAGGTGTTCGTACATCTCGAGCACGATCTGCCCGGCGTCCCAGCCCGGCTGATACGGCACCTCGACCTTGTCGCACAGCAGTCGCAGCCGATCCACCGGGGTGTCGGGGGTGACGGTCTCGCCGACGGCTTCGGAGATGGCGCCGTGCACGGTGCGCACCGGCCAGTCGCCGGAGATGTCGACCTCGGTCAGCGTTCCGTCCGCGTCCGGTCGCAGGGCGACGCAGGCGCCGTTGGCCGCGATCGCCGCATTCTGGATCAGCTGGCGGCACGCGTGCATCATCCGCTCGTAGTCGCTGTGCGCCTCATAGGCTTCCAGAATCGTGAATTCCGGATTGTGGCTGTAGTCCACACCCTCGTTGCGGAACACCCGGCCCAGTTCGAAGACCTTCTCCATCCCGCCCACGCACAGCCGTTTGAGATACAGCTCCGGTGCGATGCGCAGATACAGATCCAGGTCGTAGGCATTGATGTGGGTGCGGAAGGGCGCGGCGTTGGCGCCGCCGTGCACCTGCTGCAGTACCGGTGTCTCGACCTCGAGGAAACCCCAGCCGTTCAGCGTGTCCCGCAGCGACCGCACCACCGCGCTGCGTTTGGCCAGCACCTCGCGCGCCTCGACGTTGATCGTCATATCGACGAAGCGCTGCCGCACCCGCGCCTCGGGGTCGGCGAGTCCGCGCCACTTGTCCGGCAGCGGGTGCAGGCATTTGCCGATCATCCGCCAGTCCTGGGCGAGCAGCGACAGTTCGCCGCGGCGGCTGCTGCCGATCTGGCCGCTCACCTCGATCAGATCACCCAGGTCGAAGTACTCGCCGAACGAACTCGAGCGGCGCGCGCCGACCCGGTCCCGGTCGATGAGGATCTGGATGTCGCCGGACCAGTCGCGCAGCGCGGCGAAGGTGACGCCGCCGTGATCGCGGATCCGCAACAGCCGCCCGCACACGCGCACCGTGGTGCCCTTGGGGGAGCGGCGGGCATCGGCGATCGAATGGGTCGGGGCGTAGGCCACCGGGTAGGCGTCGATATCGGCCGATTCGAGCCGGCGCACCTTGTCCATCCGCACCCGCACCTGCTCGGGACGGCGAGCGGCGGCCTGCTCGAGTTCCGAGGGCGGCGCCTCGGGCGGGCTGCCGTCGGCGTGCAGGCCCGTGAGGGTGGGCGGTACCGCGGAATGAAGACCGGTGTGCGCCGAGGCGTCCGGCTGCGTGCCGAACCGCGGCAGGAAGCCCTCGGCCAGCGCGCCGGCGAACGCCACTCGCGGCAGCTGGCGGCGTTCCTCGAAGATGAGGAACCGCGGCACCCACTGCGGCTGATATTTCACATTCGACCGGTACAGCGCCTCGAGCTGCCACCAGCGGCTGAAGAACATCAGCACACTGCGCCACAGCCGCAGCACCGGGCCGGCGCCGATCCGGCCGCCCTCCTCGAAGACCGAGCGGAACACCGCGAAGTTCAGCGAGACCCGGGTGATCCCGTACTGTTCCGAGGTCAGCGCCAGCTGGGAGATCATGAATTCCATGATTCCGTTGGGGCCCTTGGGATCTCGTCGCATCACATCGAGCGAGACACCGCTGCGGCCCCACGGTACCAGCGAGAGCATGCCCCATACGCGGCCGTCGCGGTCGAGCGCCTCCACCAGCAGGCTGTCTCCGTCGAGCCGGTCGCCGAGCCGGCCCAGTGCCATCGAGAAGCCGCGTTCGGTTTCGGTGTCGCGCCAGGAATCGGCGCGGACGATCATCTGTGCCATCTCGTCCGGCGACAGTTCGCTGTGCCGGCGGACCCGGACGGTGAAGCCCTGTTTGTGTAAACGGTTGGCGGCCTGGCGGACCTGCTTCATCTCGGGCCCGGCCAGCGAGAAGGAACGGGTGTCGAGAATCGCCTCGTCGCCCAGTCGCAGCGCGGACAGGCCCGCCCGGCGGTAGGCGGTGGCGCCGAGTTCACCCGCACCCATCACGGCCGGGGCCCAACCGTATTCGTCGGCCAGTCGCAACCAGGCATCGATGGCCTGCGGCCACGCCTCCCGCACACCGATCGGATCGCCGGAGGCCAGGCAGACGCCGAGTTCGACGCGATAGGTGATCGCCGCTTTACCGCTGGGCGCGAACACCACGGCCTTGTCGCGGCGAGTCGCGAAGTAGCCCAGCGAATCCTCGACATCGGAACGGGCGAGCAGGCCGCGCACCGCGGATTCGTCCAGTCCGGTCATGGCGTTGGAGGCGCGCTGGGAGCGGAACAGCACCAGCGCCGCCGCCAGCAGCGCGATCGCGCCGAACAGGCCGAGCAGCAGATTCACCACATGCGGGGGATGCCCGTCGAAGTTGTTGTCCGCCACCAGAATTGTCGCGGTGACCCGCGAGACCGCCCACAGCGGGCGTTGCGCACCGCGGGGCAGGCTGCCGGGGAACAGTTCCACCAGCCCCCACCCGAGCAGACTGCCGATGATCAGCCCGCTGACCAGGACACCGAGTGCCTTCCACACCGCGCCCCGCCGCACCCGGGTGTAGAACTCCGGCCACGCCGCGATCATCAGGCCGACCACGGCCAGGTGGACGAACAGCGCGGCCAGGGCGTGCGGATCCTGCTCCTCGGCGAAATCCAGTCCGTTGGCGAGCGCGAACAGCGCCATGTACCCGACCAGCAGCCACCAGGCGATGCGTTTCCGGGACGCCGTCGCGCCGGCGAGCAGACCGACGATCACCGCCCACATCAGGTTCGTGTCGGGCGCGTCGAAATAGTAGGCGTCGAGGTAGTGCCGCGGGACCGAGGTGATGTAGCGCAGGCCGGGCGAAATACTCCACAGCGCACACAGAATCGAGAACACGCCGAGCACCAGGCCGACCAGGTGGGGGACTTCGCTCAGCCGACCGTGGGCGCGATGTGGAACCGGTGAGGAAGGGGATCTGCCGTCGCGCGAGTGAAGCTGGTCTTGCGTGGAAGTCACCGCACCAGTGTGCGGGCTGGGACCGCCCGAGGGGAGAAGGCCACCGGGCGAGTCCTGCTCGTGCACGGTCATATTCGATCCTTTCGCCGGACCCCGGTACCCATCGCGACGGGGGCGGCGTGCGGCCCGTCGGGCGCGGCGGTAAAGATGTAACCCATGTCGGATCCAGTCGATGTGCCGATCGAAGACGAAGTCATTCGACTCGGGCAATTCCTGAAGCTGGCCAATCTCATCGACAGCGGGTCGGAGGCCAAGACCGTGATCGCCGCCGGGCTCGTGCGCGTCAACGACGAGGTGGAACTACGGCGGGGCCGCCAGCTCCATGCCGGAGACGTGGTCGCGCTCGCCGGCCACCGCGTGCGGGTGGCAGGCGGATAGTTCGGCGGGCGCGGGGCCGGCGGCGATCGGCGACTCATTCCGCGCGGACGACGACCCCGTCGTGATCGCTGTAGAGCATCTCGCCCGGAACGAAGGTGACGCCGCCGAATTCGACCGGCACATCGCGTTCGCCGGATCCGGTCTGCGTGCTCTTGCGCGGATTGGTGCCCAGTGCCTTGATGCCGATGGGCAGGGTGCGCAGAATCGCCGAGTCACGCACGCCGCCGTTGACGACGACGCCGGACCAGCCGTTGTCGACGCCGCGTCCGGCGATCACGTCACCGACGAGGGCGGTGTGGACGCTCGCGCCGCCGTCGACGACCAGCACACGTCCTTCACCGGGTTCGCTGAGAGTCTGCTTGACCAACAGATTGTCCTGGAAGCAGCGAATGGTGACGATGCGCCCGCTGAACACCGGATTGCCGCCGAACTGCGTGAATTGCGTATCGCAGCTACGAATCTCGGGGCCGATCTCGTCGGCGAGGTCGGCGGTTGCCACTAGGTTTGCTGAATCGGTCACCAAATAAGCTTGCCATGCGGGCGGCGATCGAATCCTGAGACCTTCCCGCCGCCCGCCGCGGGCGCGGCCGGTTCAGCTGTCGAGGGTGCGCTGATACTCCGCGATCTTGGTCGTCAGATTGTGGGTGGTGTGTTTGACCGACAGCTTGACGAACGGCTCGATGGTCTTGCCCAGCACCTTGCCCGCGAGCCCGCCCGGTACCCGGTACTCGACGATGGCGTCCACCGTGCAGTCGCGGTCGCCGCGAGGATGGAACAGGAAGGTCGATTCGATCTCGAAGCCGGTCACGGCCTTCACCGCGATCGCGACGTTCTTCTCCCAGCGCACGATCTGCAGCCGCGAGGTCAGCGAGGCGGGACCCAGTTTGATCTCGGTGTCGAACGTCGCGCCCAGCCCGGCCACCTGATCGGTGATTGGGCGGAAGGAATGGACCTCGGTGACGAATTCCGGCAGATGGCGATAGTCGTTGACGTAGTCGAACGCGGTCTCGGCCGGCGCGGCGCAATCGGCCACGATCTTCACTGCGGTCATGCCGTAACCGTAACGTGTTCCAGTCCGGCCCGGACCGGATGTAATTGCTATCACTCCAGTTCGCAGGGCCTATCCGGCCCGGGCTCGGACTCAGGCCGTCACCGACAGTGTCGCCGCCAAGCCGAACACCGCCGCCATCACCACCACCTCGATCAGGGCCCGGCGCAGCGAGTCGTCCGCACTCATCCGATGGTCGGTGGCCACCGGAACCCAGCTGCGCCGCCACCACCAGCCGAGCCCGAGCAGCGCGAGGGCCATGATCGTCTTCGCGAGCAGGATGCGGCCGTACCCGGTGTCGGCCAGCGCGACCGGATCGCCGACGCGGACCAGCCCGTTGACCACGCCGGTCACCGTCACCGCCGCCACCGCGGGCAGCGCCCAGCCGGAATAGCGCGGCAGGATCACCGCCCATTCACCGCGGGTGCGCACCACCAGCGCAAGCGCCAGCAGCAGACCGAACCAGGCGGCCGCCGCGAGAGCGTGCACCGCGGCCAGAACCGAGCCCAGCGTCTGCTGCGACATATGGCCGGTGATCGGCCGCAGCACCAGCGTCACCGCGGCGAAGACCAGCACCAGGTCGGCGCTCGCGCGCTCCGGTCGCCGGAAGGCCAGCGTGCTGTAGCAGGCGACCGCCGCGGTGCCGATCAGCACGGCGATGCCGATCTGGCCGCCGCTGACATGTGCGACGTAGTCGCCGAAATCGCCGGCGCGCAACCGGCTCAGCGGGACCCCGACCACCTCGGCGGCCTCCGTGGACAGCAGCACGAATTCCGCGAGCGTCCAGAGCCCGCCGAACACGGCCAGCAGCCGCCACGCGGGCCGCAGCCGGTCGTGCAGGCGCGGCAGAGCCGCGAGGCCGAGAACCGTGGCGCCCAGCCCGTCGGCCAGGGTGCGTACCGGCGCCTCGGCCTGTACCGGATCGGGTGCGGCGAGCGCCCATCCGGCGGCGACACCGACGAGGGCGGCCGGGACGACCAGCAGCAGTGCGTAACGCAGTGCGGTCGATCTGCTGCCGGCCGTCCCCGGCCTCACGGTTTGCCGCCGCTGCCCGGCCGTCGGGAGCGACCGCCGAACAGCGCGAACGCCAGCCCACCGCCGAACAGGACGACCGCGGCCACGATGAACACCCACAGCGGAACGCCACCGGAATCGCCGTCACCACCGGAGCTGCTCTTGGCATCGGCCTTGGCCCCCGGTGTCCCGTGCCCCGGCGTGGTCAGCTCGAAGGTGCGGGTGCCGCTGACCGGATGGCCGTCGGCGGAGGTGACGCGGTACGCGATCGTGTAGGTGCCAGCCGGCCCGAGGTCACCGACCTCGACGCTGACGGTCGGCCCGTCCACCACCGGTTTTCCCTTCGACCACAGATTCCCGTCCGGGCCGACGACGGTCAGCGACGGAAAGCTCGGCTGCAGATTCTCGTTGAAGGTGATGCTGACCCGCGCCGGGCCGGACGCGAGTTTCGCGCCGTCGGCGGGGTCGGTGGATACCACCGTCGAATGCGCGGCAGCCGGACCGGCGACCGCGATCGTCAGGCCGCCCAGCGCCAGCGCACCGACCAGGGCGAACAGTATGCGGCGCATCATGCGCGCCGGCTCCGGATCAGGCTGCCGAGTCCGAGCGCGGCGCCGAGGGCGCCGAGCACCAGTCCGATACCGCCCAGCCAGCGCGCGGTGTTGTCGGAATCGGACTCGTCGCTGTCGGCCTCGCTCGACATGCCGGCCGCGTGGTCGTGATCGGATCCGGCGGCCGCCAGCGTGACACTCGGTGCGGGGTGCTCGGGTTCGTCGCCGCCGGCCGGCATGGGTTCGTTCCAGTTGACGACCTTGCCGTCGCTGTAGGTCTGGGTGGCGGGGAAGCTGATCTTGTCCTGCTTCGGCAGCGGACCGACCGCGAGGGCGAAGCGCTGGAACTGTTCGGGGGTGATGCCGGGATTACCCGGGTTGGCGGTCCAGGTCACGGAGGTGAACTGGTTCTTGTCGTTCTTCTCGGTCTTGGCGGTCCAGCCCGCGACGGGTTCGGTGCGGGCCGCGGACAACTGCGGCAGCGCGACGGTCAGCTTGGTGGTGGACGCCGTCGCCGATTCGGTCGGCACGCGGAAGGTGATGACGGCGTAACCGCCCTGGGCCGCGCCGGGCGCGTCGGCGGTGACGTGCGCGGCCGCGGTGCCGGAGGCGAGCAGGGCGAGACCTGCGGCGGCGCCGGTCGCGACGAGGGCGCGCGACAGTGAGGTGGACATAGTTGAGCGCACGATGGGTGACTTTCTCGGTACTCGGCGATGTGCCGGGGGAATTGCCTGTGGTCGGGGAGCGGTTCAGGCGAGTACCGGTGGTGCGCGGGAGCCGAGGGCGCCGGCGCGCCATTGCTGCCACGGTGGCCGCACGGAACTCCGCCACCGGGGTGTGGCGATATCCACCGGCGGCAGCGGCCGGGTCGTGACGGCCCGGACCGAGTGGGAGACAGCGGCATACAGACGTTCGACGGCCACGATGAGCGCGGCACAGGCCACGGTCGCGAGCGTGTGCGCCAGCGTCATCCAGCCGCTCGGGAAGATCGACGTCAGCCCGGAAAAGCCGCTCCCGCACGATGTCTCACCCGGTCGGTGGGCGGGCAGCAGACTCAGCGCGATATGGGAAACCGCCTGTCCGCCACCGAGTGCCGCCAGGACGCCGGTCCGGCCCCACGCACCGCCGGCGGGCGGCAGCATCGAGGCTGAGGTTCCGGCGACCGTCGCGCTCAGCAGGAGCAGCGCCAGCGTCGCCGAGCCGGGATAGCCGCCGTCGGCCCAGCCGTGCGCGGCGGTCGCGAGGACCACCACCGCCATACCGACCAGGCCGCCGCGCAGCCCATCGATGCCCGGCCGCCGGACCGCTCGCCGGGACGGCGGGGATCCGGTCGCGGGCCGGGCACGAGGCAGCATGGCGGAACGGCGGTCAGTGCACGCCGAGGCGCGCGAGGATATCGGCTTCGACGCCGGAGAGTTCGTGCGAGATGGAGTTGTGCACCGCCCGGCGGCGCGGCGCGGGCATCTGCTCGGCGGTCCGCACGGCGGCGGACAGGCTGGCGAGCCGGTCGCGGGTGGCGGCCACGAACTTCTGCGTTTCGCCGCTCTTGTCACCGGAGTTCTCGATACCGGCCAGAGTCGATTCGATGCCGGTGATGCGGGCCTGCAGGCGGGCGCCGTGACCGGTGAAGTTGCCCAACTCGCCGAGGCCGATACCCAGCCGGTGGGCGCGGCGGGTGTCGATCTGGCCGCGGACGAAGGTGGCGGCCCGGTAGGCCAGCGGCGCCAGCACCGGCACCAGCACCCGCGCCACGCCCAGATACTTCTTCACCTGGCTCGCCGTGAGCAGTTCGCGGTCGGCGCGTTCGGCGGTCTTGAGGGCGGCCTTCTCCTCGGCCTTCAATGCCGCGATCTGTGCCTTCGCCACATCGCGCTGGGTGCGGAGTTCGGCGCGCTGGCGTTTGCGTTCGTTGCGGGCGCCGAGTTTGGCCTCCATCGCGGCCTTGTGCTTGAGGGCTTTCGCCTCGGCTTTGCGGTCCGCACGCCGCTTGCGCTTGGTGAACAACCCCATCGAAAGCCCTCCGTCACGAAGTTCCGTCATGCTGATATACCCACATGCCACACGGTTTGCGCCAACTGTAGCGGGATGCGCACCCGGGGGCGCCGTCGCGGCGGCCGATGCGCGGTCGGGGCGCGTGCCGATCCGGGCTCGCCCGCCGCGTGAGTGCCGAGGTAGCGGCTCCGCGTACGCCCGGCACGCAGGCGGTTCGCGGGAGTGTCGGAGGTAGGGACCATACTGCTTAGCGTGTATTCGGGCAGCGGCGACCAAGACGGTCGCGAGGAGGACGGCGGAGGCGACGAGCGGCGGGCTGCTGCTCGACGAACCGTCGTGGTGCCCGCCGAAGTGGAACGGGCGCAGCAGGTTTCGGCCGGCCCGGCGAGTGCTCCGGCCGGGCCGGCGAACCTGTCGGCGCCCGCCGGGTCCGGCGAGCACCCGCCGCGCATCGCCTATGTCGACGCCCGCGCGCTGGTCGGCTGCCGGCACCGGCTGCATCTGGACGCGACTCATCCGGAACGGCTGCTGGGGGTGCCGGAGGACGCTGGTGTCAAACAGCGCCGCGACGCCGCCACCGCGCATCGCTCGAAGGTCCGCGACACACTCGTCGCCGCCGATCCGCGGGCATGGGTGATCATCGACCCGGATCAGCACGCGAGCGGCCGCGCCGAGGACACGCTGCGCGCGTGTGCGGAAGGGGCGCAGCGCATTTGGGGCGCATTGCTGCCGCAGGAGGCCGATACCGGCCGTCGCGGCGGCTGCGAGATCCTGCTGCGCGATACCGATCGCGGCGGCTACATCCCGATCATCGTGGTCAACCACAAGGTGACCGACCCGCGCCAGCCGGATCCGGCCGATTTCCATCCCACCACCTCCGATCTGTACCGCTGGGATCCGCGCCCCGACCGGCACGTCCGGGTCCGCACCCAGCCGCGCGACCAGCAGCGGCTGGCCCATCTCTACCGCATGTTGCAGCGGCACGGGCTGGCCAGTCCGGCGCTGGTCGGCGGCGCCATCGGCTATCACTTCGACCGGATCCTGGTGCACGATCTGGCCCCGGTGCTCGACGAGTACGACCGGCGTTATGCCGACCGCATCGCGGTGGTGCGCGGTGAGCTGCCGACGGTTCCGTCCAAGGTGCCGGAATGCCGGCAATGCCCGTGGTGGACGCGGGCGCCCAGTGTGACCGGCGGTGAGCGTCCGGATATCACCGAACCGCCCGCCGTGAGCTGTGAGGGCTGGCTGGCGGCCCACCGCGACGTCAGCCTCGTCGCACCCGGCTCACGCGCCGAACTGCTGCGCCGCCACGGTGTGCAGACCATCGACGACCTGGCCGAGTGGACCGCCGAGGAGCCCGAGGACTGGCAGTACGAGCCGTTCGCCGAGACGGTCGTGACCGCGCGTGCCTGGATCTCGGGCGCGCCTCTGGTCCGCCGCGTGGACCGGGTGCGGGTCACCCGGGCCGACGTCGAGGTCGACGTCGATCTGGAGAGCTATCAGGAGTACGGCGCCTACCTGTGGGGGACCCTGCTCGACGGGGTGTATCGCCCCTTCTTCACCTGGGACCCGCTGCCGACCGCCGACGAGGCCCGCTCGTTCGCCGAATTCTGGACCTGGCTGATGGCGGTGCGCGCCGACGCGGCCGCGGCGGGCAAGACGTTCGCCGCCTACTGCTATTCGCGCACGGCCGAGGACAAGTGGCTCTACGAATCGGCGCGCCGATTCGCCGGACGGCCCGGCGTCCCGACCGCGGACGAGGTCCGCGCCTTCGTCGACAGTCCGCAGTGGGTGGATATGTTCCAGGCGGTGTCGGAGCAGTTCATCTGCCCGAACGGCAAGGGGCTCAAGAAGATCGCCCCGGTCGCCGGATTCGGCTGGCGCGATCCCGAGGCCGGCGGCGAGGCGTCGATGAGCTGGTATCGCCTGGCGGTCGGATACGACGGCGCGCCCGATCTGTCGCAGCGCACCCGCCTGCTGGAATACAACGAGGACGACGTCCGCGCCACCCAGGTGCTGCGCGAATGGATGGCGCCGGCACAACCGCGGGCGCACAGTGCCGACGCGGAGGTTCCCGCGATGACCGACTTTCGCGAGCCACCCGCGGTCCGTCGTAATATCTGCACGTGACCGATCACGTCGAACAACTGGAGTTTCAGGCCGAGACCCATCAGCTTCTGGAACTGATGATCCACTCGGTCTACTCGAACAAGGACACCTTCCTGCGGGAATTGATCTCGAACGCCTCGGACGCGCTGGACAAGCTGCGGCTCGAGTCGTTCCGGGACAAGGATCTCGAGGTCGACACCTCGGATCTGCATATCGAACTCGAGGTCGACAAGGACGCCCGGGTGCTGACCGTCCGTGACAACGGCATCGGCATGTCGCGCGCCGAGGTGGTCGACCTCATCGGCACCCTGGCCAAGTCCGGCACCGCGGAACTGCGCCGCCAGCTGCTGGAATCGAAGAGCGGCGAGGGCGCGGTGAGCTCCGAAGACCTCATCGGCCAGTTCGGTATCGGCTTCTATTCGACCTTCATGGTGGCCGACAAGGTCACGCTGACCACCCGCCGTGCGGGTGAGTCCGAGGGCACCCGCTGGGAGTCCGCGGCCGGCAGCTCGACCTACACCATCGAAACCCTCGACGACGCGCCCCAGGGCACCGCGGTGTCGCTGCATCTGAAGTCCGCGGACGAGGACGATCACCTCTTCGATTACACGCAGGAGTGGAAGCTCCGCGAGATCGTCAAGAAGTACTCGGACTTCATCTCCTGGCCGATTCGGATGCAGGTGGAGCGCACCGTCACCGAGGGTGAGGGCGAGGAGAAGCAGGAAAAGACCATCCTCGAGGAGCAGACGCTCAATTCGCAGAAGGCGCTGTGGACGCGCCCGCGCAGCGACGTCTCCGACGAGGAGTACAAGGAGTTCTACAAGCACGTCTCGCACGCCTGGGACGATCCGCTGGAGATCATCCCGCTCAAGGCCGAGGGCACGTTCGAATATCAGGCGCTGCTGTTCATCCCGTCGCACGCGCCGTTCGATCTGTTCATGCGCGAGCACAAGCGCGGCGTGCAGCTCTACGTGCGCCGGGTGTTCATCATGGACAACTGCGAAGAGCTGATGCCGGAGTATCTGCGCTTCGTCAAGGGTGTGGTGGACGCGCAGGATCTGTCGCTGAACGTCTCGCGCGAGATTCTGCAGCAGGACCGGCAGATTCAGATGATCCGCAAGCGCCTGGTCCGCAAGGTGCTGTCGACGATCAAGGATCTGCAGAGCGCCGAATCGGCCGAATCCGGCTCCGACGACGCCACCGCGACAGAGTCGAAGTACCGGACCTTCTGGAACGAATTCGGCCGAGTTCTCAAGGAGGGTTTGCTCTCCGACTTCGACAACCGCGAAACCATTCTGCAGGTCTCGTCTTTCGCCTCGACGCACTCGGATTCCGAGCCGACCACGCTCGCGCAGTACGTGGAGCGCATGGCCGAGGGCCAGGACCAGATCTACTACATGACCGGTGAATCCCGGCAGCAGATCGAGAATTCCCCGCATATGGAGGCCTTCAAGGCCAAGGGCCTCGAGGTGCTGATCCTCACCGACCCGGTCGACGAGATGTGGGTCGGCTCGGTGCCGGACTTCGACGGCAAGCCGTTCCAGTCGATCGCCAAGGGTGAGGTCGATCTGGAGACCGAGGAGGAGAAGAAGGCCTCCGAACAGCTGCGCGAACAGCAGGAGAAGGATTTCGGCGAGGTGCTGAAGTGGCTGCAGGAGACGCTGAGCGACAGCGTCAAGGAGGTCCGCCTGTCCTCCCGCCTGACCACCTCTCCGGCCTGTGTCGTCGGTGATGTCTTCGACTTCACCCCGCAGCTGGAGCGCATGTACCGCGCGTCCGGCCAGGCGCTCCCGGAATCCAAGCGGATTCTGGAACTCAACCCGGAGCATCCGCTGGTCACCGGCCTGCGCGATGCGTACGCCAAGGACAAGGAGTCCGAGGATCTGGGCGCGACGGCCGAATTGCTCTACGGCACAGCGGTTCTGGCCGAAGGCGGCGAACTGAAGGACCCGGCCCACTTCGCCCGGCTCCTGGCCGACCGCCTCACCAAGTCCGTCTGACAACCACGACCGTCCGACCACGACAACCGAAACACCGAGGCCCGCAAGGAATTTCCTTGCGGGCCTCGGATTGGGAACGGGCCGCCGTCAGCGGCGCGTCAGTCGACGGTGCAACCGGCGACCGGCTTGTCGTTCAACCGGTCCATCAGATAGGGAATGACACCGCTCGGGCTGAAACCGTCGATGATCTCCGGACCGAAGTGGTTCGGCAGCGCCATACCGGGCAGGATCGGCGGGAGACCGTTACTGCGGAAGGTGACGGTGGCACCCTTGCCGCACCAGTCGTCGGCGAGCTGCCGCGCCTGCGGATAGGGCACGGTGTCGTCGTTGACCCCGCTGGTGATCAGAACCGGTGCGGTGGGGCTGAGGGTGCCGATGCGCTGCCGGTTCAGGATGTCCATGGCCGCCGGTACTTCGCGCAGGTTGTCCATAAACGGCCGATGGTCCCGGGTGAAGTCACTGCCGCGCAGGAGCGGATGCTTCAGGATTACATCGCCCACACAGCTGTCCCGCAGTTCCGCGAGCAGGCTCTCACCCTGCGGCGTCACGTGCTTGTCCAGCTCGGGTTTCAAATCCGGATAGCGTTCCAAAAATCCGTTGAGGGCGTAGGCGACCACACCACCGATGAGGTTTCCGTCGATCTTCTGCAGAACCGCGCTCAGATCGGCGGTCGGCGCGCCGGCCCACACTCCTTTCAGGTTCAGCTCCGGTGCGTAGCTCGGCTGCAACTCCGCCGCGGACGCGGTCGCACCGCCGCCCTGGGAGTAACCCCAGAAGGCGAGCGGCGTCTGCGCTCCGGTACCCGAGAGCGCATTCGCGGCGCGCGCCGCGTCGAGAACGGCGTGCGCCTCTTCCACCCGGTTGACGTAGGTGTGGACACCGGGTGTGCCCAGTCCGATGTAGTCGGTGACGAAAACCCGGGCGCCCAGCGCATGCCACACCATCGCCGATACCGCCTCCTGATTGGCGGAGATGCTCGGCGGGGTGATCCGGGCGTAGAGACCGGTGGCGAAGGCCTCCGACGGCGCGCACTGATCGCCCTGTCCGGAGGTACCGGGCGCGATCACGACGGTCGGCCGCGGTCCGGTGCCCTGCCAGGCGGCGGTGGCGTCGAGGTAGGTGCCGCTGACCGCGGTGGGAGCGCCGTCCTGGGTCTGCGAGGTGTACATCACCTTCTGCGCGTTCGCGGGCCACGGCCCGAATCCCGGCGGCGCCACGAAAACCGGCATCGCCTCGGTCTTGATCACCGCTCCCGGCGTGGCCGCGAATTGTGCCGGGGGAATGTAGAACTCGCTCACCGGCGTGGCGGTGGAGGTGCCGGCGGCCGCGCAACCGAGCGCCGCGCCCACACATGCCGCAGCCCCGAGCGCGACCATCCGGCGGAAACCGCCCTCACGCCGTCTCGGCGATCCACTCGCCCGCGAGTGTGGTGCTCTGTCACCCAGTTGCATCGTCACGACCTGGCCTTTTGAACTTACTACCCAGTAGAATCGGCTTTAACATAGCCTTAATTCCCCCTGGGGAGAAATACCTGGTCACTCGCACCGAAGTTACGCCGCCGAGATTGTGATGGTTCACAACAAGCGGGCGATCGACGCAAAAGGCCGACACGGGAATCCGTGTCGGCCTCGGCTCGACGTCAGCGCGGCGCCATGCGCAGCGCACCGTCCATGCGGAAGGTTTCGCCGTTCAGGTAGTCGTGCTCGGTGATGTACTGCGCGAGCTGCGCGTACTCGTCCGGGCGGCCCAGGCGCGAGGGGAACGGCACGCCGGCCTCGAGGCCCTTGCGGTACTCCTCGGTGACGCCGGCCAGCATCGGGGTGTCGATGATGCCGGGGGCGATCGTGTTGACGCGGATGCCGAACTGGGCCAGGTCGCGCGCGGCCGGAACGGTCATACCGGCCACGCCGCCCTTGGAGGCGGAGTAGGCGATCTGGCCGATCTGGCCCTCGAACGCCGCCACCGACGCGGTGTTGATCACGACGCCGCGCTGGCCGTACTCGTCGACCGGCTCGGTCTTGGAGATGGCGTCGGCGGCCAGGCGCATCACGTTGAAGGTGCCCAGCAGATTCACGGTGATCACGGTCCGGAACAGCTCCAGATCGTGCGGGCCGTTCTTGGACAGGATGCGTCCCGCCCAGCCCACACCGGCGCAGTTGACCACGATGCGCGGCGGCACACCGGATTCGACGACCTTCGCCACCGCGGCGGCGACCTCGTCGTTGCTGGTCACATCGGTCGGAATCAGGGTGACACCGGCGGGGACGCTGTCGCCGGCCCGTTCGATCGACTGAGTCAGATCGAGACCGAATACGGTCGCACCCTGGTCGGCGAAGCGTTGTGCGGTCGCGGCGCCCAGACCGGACGCAGCTCCGGTGATGATCGCGGCGGAGCCCGAAATCTCCACGGTGTTTGGTCCTCTCGTTAGTGACGGCCCTATGGGTACTGGCCTTCCGTCAACAGCACCATATCGGGCGTGGGTGCCGTCACAGCCGGGGGTGCGCCGCGTGGGAAGCCGGCGCCGCGCAGAATGGAAGACAACCAGCTAGTTTCGTTTGTGAACCGGTACGCGATCGAACGATGGAGTTGCCACATGACCGCCTCGGCCCCCGCGGACCGCCGGCTACCTCGGGGCCGCCACGGTATCCCGCGGGAAACGGTCGTCCAAGACCAGCGCGACCGGATTCTCGCGGCGATGGCGGATGCGATGGCCGCCCACGGATATGTGGGCACGTCGGTCGCGGCGGTGATCAAGCGTGCGGGAGTGTCGCGGGAGACGTTCTACGAGCAGTTCCGCTCCAAGGAGGACTGTTTCGAGGCGGCCTACGAGCGGGCGGTGGAACAGCTGATCGCGCGCATCCAGGACACGCTGCGGCCGCGGCCCGACGCCCCCGCCGAACCGCCGATCGGCGCCCTCCTCGACGCCTATCTCGACGGCTTGGCCGCCGAACCGGCCTACGCGCGCCTGTTCCTCGTCGAGGTCTACGCAGCCGGTCCCACCGCGATCGCGCGGCGCGCGGAACTGCAGGAATCGTTCGTCGCGCTCGTCGCGGACATTCTCGACGCCCGCACCGATCAGCAGCGCTTCGCGTGCCGCACCATGGTCGCCGCCCTCAGCGCCATGGTGACCACCCACGTCGCCGCCGATGATCTGGACGGGCTGCGGGAATTGCGCGAGCCCATGCTCGAGCTGGTTCACCGCAGCGGCGACTTGTTCGGCGGCGCGCCCGCCGACCCCGGCGCCCTCGGCCGCGCCGATCCGCGGGAGCATTTCGATCCCTGGTGACCACCGCCGGACGCCGGCTCAGTCGAGGCAGAACTCGTTGCCCTCCGGATCGGCCATCACGATGTGACCGTTGCCGAGCGGGGGAGCGGGTTCGTGGCGCTGCAGCCTGGTCGCACCGCGGGAGACCAGCCGCTCGGCCTCGGCCTCCAATGCGGCCATCCGGTCGTCGCCGGTCAGGCCCGGGGCCGCCCGCACATCCAGATGGACTCGATTCTTGGCCTGCTTGCCTTCGGGCACCCGCTGAAAGAACAGCCGCGGGCCGGCGCCCTCCGGATCGATCAGCGCCGAGGCGTCGTTGCGCCGTTCCGGCGGCACGTTCATGGCCGCCAGCGCCTCGTCCCAGGTCCGGAATCCGGGCGGTGGATCCTGCAGCCGGTAGCCGAGGGCCTCGGCCCAGAACGCGGCCAATTCCGCGGGATCGCCGCAGTCGAAGGTGATCTGGACATCGCGAGCCATCAGCTCGCCTCCTGTCGGTCGTGGTGCAGGTAGAGGTCGCGCAGCAGGCACACCTCCGCCAGATGGTGGATCAGTTCGCGGTTGATGTGCAAAACCAGCGCCGAGAACGGGAATTCGGCATAGGGTCCTTCGGCAGCACCGCACGCACGGTTCAGGCCGTCCTCGTCCAGCGATCCGATGCCCTCCAGCCAGGTGGCATATTCCGAATCGAGCTGGGCCAGTGCGTCTTTCGCGGTCTCGGCGTATTCGAACGAATGGTAATCGGTGGCCGCGCGCCCGAAATGCGCCGCGTTACGCACGGCGAGGACGCCGACGATCACATGGCCCAGCCGCCAGGCGATCGTCGTGAACGGCGCCGGCTCCGGCGGCGGGAAGGCGAAGTCGATGGTCATCGCGCCCGAACCACCCTGGATCGGTGCGCTGCCGGTGCCGCGCGGGTGCAGATTCCAGCAGCCGGGCACGGGCTCCCAGAAGTACTCGTCGTCGGTAAGTCCGTCGAGCCGGGGGCGGAGCTGCTGAGTCCAGTGCCAGTCGATCTGCTCGCGCAGCAGAGTGTTCCAGTCGGTCATGGGCACAGCTTCGCGCCAATAGCGGACAGCTACCTTCCGCGATCTGTGCCACGATGAGCGAATGACCGTCGAGGCGACCACCGAACGGGTGTTGCGGCTGCTGGCCCTGCTGCAACGCCGGCCGTCGTGGACCGCTACGGAACTGGCCGACGAGCTGGGCGTCACCGACCGTTCGGTGCGCCGCGACGTGGAACGACTGCGCGCGATCGGTTATCCGGTACAGGCCACGGCCGGCGTCGGCGGTGGATACCGGCTCGGTGCGGGGACGCGGCTGCCGCCGCTGTTGCTCGACGACGAGGAGGCCATCGCCACGGCGGTGTCGCTGCGCCTGGCCACCGGAGGAACCGTCGCCGGCGCGGGCGAGGCGGCGCTGCGGGCGCTGACGAAGCTCGATCAGGTGATGCCGCCCCGATTGCGTGCCGAGGTGCGCGCGGTACACGACGCCACGGAGACCATGGTCGGTCCGGGTATCGAGATCGATGCGGAACTGCTGATGACCCTCGCCCGGGCCTGCCGCGACGCCGTCCGGGTCCGCTTCCAGTACTCGGGCCGTAACGGGACTGCCGGTGAACGGACCGTCGAACCGGTCCGCATGGTCACCACCGGCCGGCGCTGGTATCTGATGGCACGCGATATCGATCGCGACGACTGGCGCACCTTCCGCCTCGACCGCATGCGGGAGGTGCGCGCCACGACCTGGCGTTTCCGGCCGCGGGACCATCCGGATCCGGTCGGCTACGTCCAGCGATCGGTGGCCGAGGCGCCCTACCGCCATCTCGCCCGGATCCGCGTCCACGCCGATTCCGCCCGGGTACGTGATCTGATTCCGCCCCAGGTCGGCCGCGTCGAAGACGATCGCGACGGCTGGTCGGTACTGGTGGTGGCCGGCGACGACCTCGACTGGCTCGCGGTTCGCGTCGTCCGCCTCGGCTTCGAGGTCGACGTGCTGGAGCCTCCGGAACTCCGCGAAGCCGCCGCTCACCTGGCGCGCGATCTGTCGGCACTGGCCGAACCGGGACCAGCCGAACCGGGCCCAGCCGAACCGAGCTGAGCCGACCGCCGTGGGCGGGTTCCTCAGCGTCCGTGCAGTGAATGCGGTTCCGCCGGCTCCTCGTCGGTCCGATTCGACCGCCCGAGCAGTCCCCACAGCGCGCCGCCGACCAGCGGTACCACCGCCGCGATCGAATACTCGCCGAGTTTGCCCAGGTCCGGCGCTATCGCGCCGAGCAGGGTGGCGGCACCGATGTACAGGAACAGCAGGCCGGACGCGACGGCGACCGCCCGCTCCGGAATGTGCTTGCCGACGGTGATGCCGATGGCGATGGCGAGACCGCCGGCGGCGACCATGCCCGCGACCGAACCCACCCAGACGGCCACCCAGCTGTGATTCGAGGCCAGGGCGATGGTCGCGAACATGGTGCGGTCGCCGAGTTCGGCGAGCAGGAACGACGAGATCACGATGAGGAAGGCACGGCCGGGGGAGGCGGGACCGGCGGTCTCGGGTTCGTCGGGATCGGGTTCCTCGTGCCGGGCCGCCCACAGCGTCCACACGCCGACCGCCAGCAGGATGAGGCCGGTGCAGAGTGCGATGAAGTCGGTGGGCAGGGCCGCTCCGAGAAAATGTCCGACGCCGACGGCGATCACATTCACCAGCACGCTCGCGACGGTGATACCGCCCAGCACGATCCACCAGCGGTAACGCAACGCGAAGGTCAGGGCCATCAGCTGCGATTTGTCGCCGAGTTCGGCGACGAAGAGCACGCCGAAGCTCAGTAGTATCGCGGCGATCATCATCGGCTCCCAGGTCTCCGGCGTATCGGCCGAAGACGGGGCGCCCTCAGCCGACCACGCCCGTATGAACGGTCTGTCGTCGGCCGAAGGTCTCGCCCACCGGAAATCCGGTTCGGATGGCCGGATCCGTCCAGCGGATCAGTATGTCGACCATGCGATTGCGGGCTACTCCCCTTCGCTGCCTTTCAGCCTACCCTTACCTGCGCGCTGCCGCCAAGTCCCTGTTGCCGAAATCGCAATGCGCACAATAAGTTTGGCGATGCGGCCGAAAAGTTTCGGGTACCCGTCGAAGGTGTTTCGCCGGGGCTCCGCACCGGGTTCGGACGTCCGTGCCGCGGGTGGTGGGGTGCCCGTCGGCCTCAGGCGGCGAGCAGCATGGCCAGCACCGCGGTATCCGGATCCGAGATCGGGTCCACGCCCACGCGGCTGACCATCGAGGTGACCGTGCCGTCGAGTTCGGCCTCCACCCACGCCGCCCGGTGCGCGAGCCCCAGATGCGGAATGCCCGGCAGCAGAACACATCCCGACGCGGCACCGACACATTCGGGCAGCGACGGATTGGTCTCCGAGGGGGGATGCAACATCATCAACGCGGGTGGCACATGATCGGCGAAGCGTCCCGGTTCGATCGCTTCCTCGCCCAATACCGGCCCCTCGGCCACCACCAGTCCGACGGTGTCCGGATGCGGATCGTCGGGCAGTTCTTCGCGCGCTCCGAAGACCGTCGTGGTGGTCAGCAGGCCGGGCAGACTCGCCACCCGCACCGCGAGCGCCAGCAGTTGCGCCCATTCCTTGGTCGTATCGGGCCAGCGCCCGGAGATCACGAAGCCACGCAGTATGCCGCGCGCCTGGAACGGCGTGATCCCGACCGGATTGTTCGTACGCATCGGATGCCTCCCGAACTGTCAACGGGGGCGGCTCCGCGATGAGCGAGCCCGTCCTCGACCTATCGTGCGATAGGAGTACCCGAGAATGACTCGAACAATGTCTGGCACACAAGTACCAGAGAGTGCTAAATCGCAGGTAACACGGCCGAAACGCAACTCAGGCCATACCCGGCGGGTATGGCCTGAAGTCGCGGAGAGGCATATCAGCCGAAGATCAGGCCCTTGCCCTGAGCGACGGCCTTGGCGAAGCGCTCCTGCACGTCGGCCCAGTTGACGACATTCCAGAACGCCTTCACGTAATCGGCCTTGACGTTCTTGTACTGCAGGTAGAAGGCGTGCTCCCACATGTCGACCTGCAGCAGCGGGATGATGCCGAGCGGCACGTTGGCCTGCTGGTCGTACAGCTGGAAGGTCAGCAGCTTCTGACCGAGGGTGTCGTAACCCAGCACCGCCCAGCCCGAGCCCTGCAGGCCGTTGGCGGCAGCGGTGAACTGCGCGCGGAACTTGTCGAACGATCCGAACTGGTCGTCGATCGCGGCGGCCAGGTCCCCGACCGGCTTGTCGCCGCCGTTGGGGGACAGGTTCTTCCACCAGATGGAGTGGTTCACGTGACCACCGAGGTGGAAGGCCAGGTTCTTCTCGTGCAGGAAGATCGCACCGTGGTCGTCGGCCTCGCGCGCGGCTTCCAGCTTCTCGAGCGCGGTGTTGACGCCGGCGACGTATGCGGCGTGATGCTTCGAGTGGTGAATCTCGTTGATCTGCCCGGAGATGTGAGGCTCCAAGGCGCCGTAGTCGTAATCCAGATCTGGCAGCGTGTACTCAGCCACGATGTCCCTTCCTCATGATGTCGGCGCGTGTACCCGGTCATGTCGAGCACACCAACCTTCATTCGTACACCCGCTCGATGCAACCGGGTCCGGTCCACCCTAGATTCCCACGGCCCGAAATCGACGGCTCGGCCAGGATCGAGGGCGCACGCCCGTGGTATGCCCCGGCTCGGAGATTTATTCACGCTGAACGCATGTCGGCGCGATTTCGCCCGGATCGCGGTACGGAGTTCCGCCACGCCGGCGGTGGGCCGGCGGCTACATCGGCGGTGCGACGTCGGGCAGCATCGTGCGCGGATCGCACGAGTCGTGTGCCTTCCACCAGCGCCGCGCGCCGGCCGCGAATTCGTCGAGGCCGACCAGAGTTCCGTCGGCGGTCTCGATGGTGACGTCCTCGAACCAGACCCGCACATCCAGCTCGCGCGGATCGGTGCCCTCCTGCTGGGAGAACTCGAGGACGTGGGCCGGGGTCCGAGCGCTGATCGTGGTGTCGAAACTCAGCAGCTCGCGCCACAGCGCCCAGCCACTGTCGTCGACGTCGATGAAATCCCAGCCGTGCAGGGCGCCGCCGCCGAATCCGGCGATGGCGTCCCCGAGGGTGTCGAGGGTGAGCGGGAAGATGCGCGGTGCCAGATCGTCCCAGCGCTGCCGGCGCAGGGATGCCGCGACCCGGCTGACCCCGGACAGTGTGAGCGACACCCGGCCGTCGGCGGGCTGCCCGTCACCGGGGAGGGTGAGTACCTCCAGTTCGATTCGAAGTCGTCCGTCCGCGGCGTCGACCACGAGTCCGAGACAGGTCGCCTCGGCGAGTGCGGTGTTGAGCCCGGTCGTATCCAATCCGTCGAGTAACGCCCTGCTCGCGTCCATAGCGTCAGGCTACCGATTCCCCGCCGTAGAGCCCGGTATTTGGGTTTCTCGCTAGTGTTGTCGTTTTTTTGCCGAAGAGAGGGAACCGATCGGTCAGCCGCCCCGTCCAAGTATGTGTCGGGCTCTCGTAGCGGCCGGTGATCCGCCGTTGACCAGCGCAGGAGACCCGCAGGCGGCGGCGGGGGCCGCTCCGGGACCGAGGAGGGGAGTCCCGGAGCGGCCCCCGTTCCGTTTTCCCGAATCGGTTGATGCGAACCGACCGGTCTCGCAAGTCGCAACCTGTGGATGAGGTTGTGGATTATGTGGATAACTGGGGTTGAGATATACACAGGTCGGTGTGCCCGGGGTGTGCGGCACGGTATGGACGGCCGGAACAAACCTGGAGTTCACCCGGGCGATCGACTGCCGGGTCTCCCCGCCGATCCGGGGGACGTGGCAGGATCGTCCATTGTGACGAGCTCCGAAATCCCCTCGGTGCCGGTCCAGGATCTGCCTGCCGAATTCGACGCCGCACCGTCGGCGGGTGCCGGATCCGGAGCCGGCGCCCCGTCCGCGATCCTGCTCGATGTCCGCGAGGACGACGAATGGCAGCTCGGCCACGCGCCGGCCGCGCTGCACATCCCGATGATCGACGTGCCCGCACGTCTGGACGAGCTGGACTACGACGCCGACATCTACGTCGTCTGCCGCCAGGGCGGACGCTCGATCGAGGTCGCCAAATATCTCGCGTACGTGGGATTCGAGGTCTACCAGGTCGTCGGCGGCATGGTCGCCTGGCAGCAGGCCGGACGCCCGCTGATCGGCGCGGGCGACATCGAGGCGAAAATCTACTGACGAGCCGTCGAATACGAGCGCAACCGCACACCCAATGATGAAGGTCGACAGGATGGAAGGGGGAGCAGCCCGGTGAGTACGGTCGTGCAACCCTGCGCCCGGTGCGGCGCCCGCTGGGCGGTGCACGGCACCCCGATGCACTGGTGCCCGCGCTGCCGCGGTGTGCTGCTGTCACCGGCGCCCGTCGATGCCCCGCCGGAACGGCGCAACTACCGCTGGGTGGCCCGCCCGCCGGGCCGCGGCCCGCGGGTCGAACGCCCGCGTCCGGCGCCCGCGATCGATCCGGCCACCCCGCGCTACACCGAAATTCCGCGCTGGGGACTGCAGGACCGGCCGCCGCACCTCGCCGCCGCGCCGCAGAACCGGATCCAGGCCGTCCTGCACTGGCTGACCGAACGGGTCGCCGGTCTGCTGCCGGCCACCGTCATCCTGTTCGGACTGTCGGCGGTCGCCGAATTCGGCCGCTATCTGATTCTGCTGCGCAACCGCACCCGGCTGATCCAGCCGCTGCTGCTGTTCTTCTCCGACCTCACCGTCTACGCGACCTCGGTCGCCGCCCTGATCTGCGCGTTGATCACCGCGATCGGCCTGCTCGGCTGGCTGGTCCGTGCTCGTCGCAGCGCCTACGCCGGAAACGGCCGCCGCGATCCCCGCTCCCTGCGGGCGCTGCTGTGCGGCGGGCTCATCCCGGTGGTCAATCTGGTCTGGCCGGGTGTTTTCCTCACCGAACTGGCTTGCCAGCTCGGCGGTGACCCACGCACGCTGCGCGCGGTGCGGATCTGGTGGGGTGTCTGGGTTCTCAACGGTGTGATGGTCATTGCGTCGCTGTTCTGGCGTACGGCCGATACGCTGCAGGGCCAAGCCGACGGTGTGATCTTCACGGTCTACACCGATCTGGTCGCGGTCGCGGCGGCGGTGCTGTCGCTGTGGGTGCTGCGGATGTGCGAGGGTCGTGATCTGCGCGGCCGGATCCGGACGGCCAAGCGCTGGTTGCCCGCGGCCGGTCCGGCGGTACCGGTGATCGAGCCCGTCCATCCGGTCACCGGGGTGGAAACCGCGGACCGGGCGGCCGCCGGGAACGCCGAAACACAGCACACCGAAGCCGGGAACACCGGCGCCGAGAACACCGAGGCGGAGCGCGTCGAACAGGAGGAGGTCATGGCCAAGTGAGCCAGGGCAATCGCGCACCGTTCGTGGTCGCGCACCGGGGTGCGTCGGGTACCCGTCCCGAACACACCCTCGCCGCCTACGAGCTGGCATTGGAGGAGGGCGCGGACGGTGTCGAATGCGATGTCCGGCTGACTCGTGACGGTCACCTGGTCTGTGTGCACGACCGCACGGTGGATCGCACCTCGTCCGGCACCGGCCTGGTCAGCGAGATGACCCTCGACGAGCTGCGGGATCTCGACTTCGGCGGCAACGGCAGCCCCGCACCGGTGCTGACGCTGAGTGAGCTGATCACGCTGGTACTGGACTGGCGCAGCCGGCCGACCAAACTGTTCATCGAGACCAAGCATCCGGTCCGCTACGGCGCGCTGGTGGAGAACAAGGTGCTGGCCGAACTGCAGCGCTTCGGCATCGCCACACCGGCCTCGGCGGACCATTCCCGCGCGGTCGTGATGTCGTTCGCCGCCACCGCGGTGTGGCGCATCCGCCGGGCCGCGCCGCTGTTGCCGACCGTGCTGCTCGGCGAATCCTCGCGGTATCTGGGCGGCAGCGCCGCGACGACGGTCGGTGCCACCGCCGTCGGCCCGTCGGTGAAAACCCTGCGCGAACATCCCGAACTGGTCGACAAGGCCGCTGCCGCCGGACGCGCCACCTACTGCTGGACCGTCGATGATCCCCAGGACGTCGAACTGTGCGCGGAGCTGGGCGTCAGCTGGGTCGCGACCAACCATCCCGGCCGGACCAAGAACGTGCTGGACGGTATCTGATCGAACGGGACAGTCCGGCGGGGGAATCGGTTCGCCCTCCGCGGCGAATTCTGTCCACGCCTGCGCGGCAATTCGGTGCGCCCCTGCGCGGCGGCGGCCGCGGGAACCTGTAGGTTCTGCGTTCGTGGGTAAGAGCAAGCGCAACAGTCCCAAGCCCGACAGCAACCGGGCCCAGCGCCTCGCCGAACGTCGTGCGGCGCAACAGCAGGCCGCTTCGGCCGTGACGCGCCCCTTCGCCGGGCTGGCCGCCGAATGCGATCTGGTCGCACTCCGCGAGTTCGTCCCGTCGGCGACCGCGACCCTGGAACTGGCCGCGGGCGTCTCCGCCGAGCGCCCGGTGACGCTGGCCACCGTGCTGCCCGGCGCGGTCGCCGCCCTGGTTCGCGCGGGTGACGAGCCGACCGGATTCGTCGGTGCGCAGGTGCAGGTCCAGTCGGACGATCCGGCCGCCGATCTGGCCGCCGCGATTCTGTGGACGCAGGCCGCCGAACCCGGCGAATCGCTCACCGCGGCAAGCGAAGCCGCCCAGGACGCGGTGCCCTCGCTGTCCGAGGTCATCGATCCCAAGGCGAATCTGGATCTGACCGTCCACCAGAACTTCCAGTGGTGGGTGCCGGAGGGCGTCACGCCGGATCCGCAGGTCGCCGCGACCATCGACCAGGCCGATCAGGCGATCATGCCGTCGGATCGGCTGGCCCTCGGCGCCGAATCCGTGGGCGCGGCCTGGTGGGTCGACGCCGGCGAGAAGGCGCATCTGCGCTGGGTCCGGCCCGAGGACGAAGATGCCCTGATGCTGGCCCTCGCACGCGTCCACGCCGCGGGTGGACTGCACCTGGGCGACGGCTCCCGATTCGCGGGTTCATTCCGCACGCACGGCCTGCTGGTGCCGGTCTTCGATCTGGATCGCGAACGGCACCCGAACGAATGGGTCACTCCCGCACACGAATTCGGTGCCCGTCTGGCCGAGGCGCTGGCCTCCGACGCGCCGCTGAGCTCGGAGGAGCGGCGCTCCCGCGACGGACTGCGCTCGCGCCAGGTCACGCTGCGCTAGCGAAACCCACTGCGGGACAAGCGTTCCACACCGGCACCATACGACGAACTCGGCCCGCCGGACGGCAGGCCGAGTTCGTCGATGTCTCTCGCGTCAGATATTTCCGCCGGCCGCCGCCGGCGCCCCGGAAGTATCGCTCGGACCGCTCATCTCGCGCGAGACGAAATACTCTAGATCGAACAGGTTCGATCCGGCCCGGTCGGCGACGGTGAGCAGCGTGGTCATCCGCGCCACCTCCTCGACCTGCTCCTTCAGGAACCACTGCATGAACTGCTCGCCCAGGTAATCGCCCTCCTCGCGGGCGGTGCTGGCCAATTGGACGATCTGCTCGGTGACGGTCTTCTCCTGCTGGAGCGCCAATTGGATCGGCTCGCGCGCATTCTCGAATTGCGACCGCGCGGCGTCGACCCCGGAGAGTTCGACGCTCATGTCCCGATCGAGGAAATACCGCACGATCATCATCGCGTGATTGCGTTCCTCGATGGCCTGGGCATAGAAGTGCTTCGCCAGAACCGGCAGATCGGCATTGTCGAACCACACCGCGATCGCGATGTACTGGTGCTCGGCATTGAATTCATGCCGGATCTGATCGTGGAGCAGGGCGTGAAATTTGCTGTGCGAGGAATCGGCGTGGCTGGACATGAATCCGACATTAGTGCTGGTCAAGTTCGGCTGTCATCCAAGTACACCCTTAATGAGGCAAGTATTGCCTTAGTTACCGGCGCCTCACCCGAGCGGCGCGGCCGCAATTCGGAATTCGCCGGCTGCCTGCGATTTCGGGCGCCCTCGCATTTTCATCGCCGCGCGATTCCCGCCGGTTTCGGAGCGGAGGCGTCGGGCGTGCGTGTGGCCGGGATCTCGCGCGCCACGAACTCCTCGATGTCGAACAGATTGCCCGCCGCTCGCTCGCACACCGCCGCCAGGGTGGTGAGCCGCGCGACCTCCGCGAGTTGATCCTCGAGGAACCAGCGAACGAACTGCTCGCCGAGATAATCTCCCGCGTCGCGGGCGGTGCGGGTCAGCGTGGTGATGTGATCGGTCAGTTCCCGTTCGCGAGTCAGCAGGAATTCCACGGTGGCCGAGGGTGATTCGAAATCCGAGCGCACCTCGTCGGTACCGGTGACCGCGACGGCGACATCCCGGTCGAGCAGATATCGCACCATCCGCAGGGCATGGGCGCGTTTGTCCTCCGCGCCCAGATAGCAGATACGTGCCAGCTGCGGCAGCCGCTGCGCGTCGAAATGGACGGCCGCGGCGAGATATTGCTGTGAGGCGGTGAATTCGCGTCGAATCTGCGCGCGCAACAGGTCGGGGAAGGGGCCGGTGCCGGACATACCCCGACGCTACCGGGTGAGCAGATCGTCCGGGACCGCCTGGTCGTGTGCCAGTGCGTCGAAGAAGCGGCTCGCCCGATCCTTGTCCCACAGCAGCACGTTGCCGGAACCCGATTCGTCGACGAAGCCGCCGATCGGCACGGTGGTGGCGATCGTCTTACCGTGTAGCGCCCAGCCCAACCGGCCGAGATCCCAGATGTGATCGCCGTTGTCGACCTGCATCGAGGAGGCCACATCGCGGGCCAGCGGCCACACCTTCAACGGGTTGGCGAGCGTACCCGCGCTGGTCGCCTTCTCCAGCAGCGCGGACAGGAACAGCCGCTGATTGTTCATGCGGTCCAGGTCCGCTCGCGGGGTGGCGCGGGTCCGCACGAACCCGAGCGCCTGAGAGCCGGACAGATGCTGACATCCGGCCGGAAGGTCGATACCGGCCTTCGGATCGTCGATCGCATCGGGCAGGCACATATCGATACCGCCGAGTGAATCGACCATGCCGGCGAAACCGCCGAAGCCGATTTCGGCGAAATGGTCGATGCGCAGGCCGGTCGCGTTCTCGACCGTCTGCACCAGCAATTTCGGGCCACCGGCGGAAAACGCCGCGTTGAGTTTGTCCTTGCCGACACCCGGAATGCTCACATACGAATCGCGCGGCAGGCTCACCACGGTGGGCGCACCCGATTTCGGGATGTGCACGAGCATGATGGTGTCGCTGCGCTCACCACCCGCGTCGGCGCTGTCGCCGGTCGACAGTTCCTTCTCCTGTTCCGGCGTCAGACCGACGCGGGTATCGGATCCGGTGAGCAGCCAATTGGTACCGGCCGTCTGCGCGACGCGGTCCGGATAGGCGGCCAGCGCGTCGACGCGGTGAAGTGAGCGATCCAGATAGATCAGCCCGGCGACCGGCAGCAGGATGACGATGAGCAGCAGAATCAGCAACCACCTGCCCCAATGCCGTTTCCGGCGGGCCCGCGGCGCACGGGGTTCGCGCGGCGGGCGCTCGGTGCGGCGGGGTCGTGCCGGGGGCGGTGGCGGCGGTGCTTCCCGGTACGGCACCGGGCGCTGGGTCGGAGCGTGGGTGGGTGGTTCGCCGCCGTATTCGTAGGGCGGCGGGTTGCCGCGCGGCCGCGCGGGGCTGCTCGGCGCCTGTGACCAGGCCAGCGGCGGATTGTTGCCGTCGCGGCGAATGACCTGGGTCGGTTCGATCGGTGGACGTCGGGGCGGATGGCCCGATCCCGGTTGCGGCCGTCCCGAACCGGGAGGACGGCCCGAATGCGGCGGGCGGCCCGAGCCGGGTGGCATCGGCCGCCCGGAACCGGGCGGGACGCGCGGATCGTGTCCGTGCCGGTCCGGCGGCGGCATGCGTCGACCGTCCGGGCCCGCCGGCGGCGGCACCCGGCGGGTCCGCGGATACTGCTGGGGGTCGTCGCCGTTCACCACCGAGATGGTACTGACCGGGGCGTTGTGCCGGTCGGCACAATGCGTCCGGAGGGCTGAACGTGGCCGATTTCCGCAGGTCGGCGCGATCTCACGGCAGCCAGGAGACGTGGCCGTGCAGGGCGGTGTAGCCGATGTAGGCCACCGAATCGATCGTCGCGTGTGCCAGGATCAGCGGCCACAGCCGTCCGGTCCGCTGCCAGTACCGGCCGAAGATCACCCCCATCACCAGGTTGCCGAGGCCTCCGCCCAGCCCCTGATAGAGGTGATAACTGCCACGCAGCAGCGCCGACGCGGCCAGTGATCGGTTCTCCGACCAGCCGAGCGTGCGCAGCCGGCTGATCAGATAGCCGACGACGATGATCTCCTCGGCCACGGCATTCGCCACGGCCGAGAGCACCAGCACCGGCAACCGCCACCAATGGTCGTGCAGTGAACTGGGCACGATCGTCACGCTCATGCCCAGCGCGTGGGCGGCCAGGTACAGACCCAGTCCGGGCAGTCCGATCACCGCGGCGAGGACGACACCGGGGACCACATCACCACGCCACCGGATCCGCGCCAGCCCGACCAGTCGCGGCCCGATTCCGCTGCGCCACAACAGATACAGTCCCAGCGCGCCCCATCCGATCAGGCGGGCGACGCTCAACAGCTGGAACAGCAGATCGATCGTCGACTGCGCGGCCCGGGAGGGATTCAGCGCGACCTGCTGACCACCGATTCCGCCCGGTGCCAGCGCGCTTTCCAGCAGCGACAGTGCCGCACCGGCCCCGCTCGTCCCGAAGGTGACGACCAGGACGATCGCGATCTCCACCCGGATCGCGAACCGGTCGCGCTCCGCAGCGGGATCGGGCCAGGCAGCTGCGAAACGATCGGCCGGAACCATAGGAACAATCTAGGGGTGGTCCGCCGCATGCCGCGTTCCGGCCGTATCGGATGTGCTCTCAGGCGGAGCGATCGGAGCCGTGCATGCGATCGAAGAACGGGCAGCCGGCGAGGATGCGCACCGCGCGGCTCAACTGCTGCACGTCGTCCACGGGCGCGTGGAAGGGCAGTCGCACATCGTGATCGGTATCGGGGCCCTCGACCCGCAGCGTGACGCCGTAGCGGTCGATGGCCAGCGGCCGCACCGAGCCGCCGCGCAGCCGGACCGGCAGATGGCGGGCCAGCCGGGCGATCACATCCGCGTGATCGGAGTCCATATGTTGCAACCAGGCCGCCTCCAGTTCCCAGAACGGATCGGCGTCGGCGCTGCGCAGATCGTGCGGGCAGACCGATTCGGCGCCGGCGGAATCGGCGACGACGGCCGATTCCAGCACCACTCGCAACAGGGTGCTGGTATGGCCGACATCGAGCAGGCCGGGATGCGGATATTCGCTCGCGACCTGAGCGGCCAAGGCGCGCTGGGCATGTCCGGGTACCGCGCGCACGCGTCCGCGCAACCAGACCAGCGCACGTACGGGTTCGCGCAACGCCAAGGGTGCGTGGTCGGTCAGCTCCAGCACACCCGGTGAACCGACCTCGGCCGCCGCGGCCGCGACCGCCGCGGAATTGCGCGCGACGGCGACGACCACGTCGCCGCACGCCCGCAGGTGGTGCACGGTCGTGGGAATCGGATCGGTGCCGGGCAGGGCCAGGACGGAACTCTCGGCGTGGGCGCACGCACTGCGGATCCGCTCCGCGGCGGATGGAGCGGCGGACGTGATCGTGCGGCGCATACAGACCTCCAGTGACGAACCCGGACTATAATTAGGTAAACCTAAGCTAAGTCACGGCCCGTGGTTACGCAAGCATTGCGCTCGCTACGGTGGAAATGTGCCGCACGATTCGACGCCCGCCTCCGAACCCGTTCTGCTGTCGTTGAGCGTGCCCAGCACGGGCCCGTCCGATCTGGTGGACGGACTGGTCCGGCCGCCGTCGGCGAATCCCCAGGCGCCGGTGCTCGACCTGACCCTGTCCGATGAGCGCATCGCCGAATTCCTGGTCGGCGTGGCACATTCCGATACCGGATTCGTCGCCGCGACCGCCTCGGGCGAGCGGGCGGTGGCGATCGTCGCGGCCACCGTGGCCGCGCTGTGCGGCGAGAATATCCGGACCGCACTGACCAGCCCCGATATCGATTTCCTGCGTGGCCTGTCCGCTCCGGCCGTCCAGGCACTGCGCGAGGTACTGCTGGCCGTCGAGACCGAACAGATGGAGTCGGTGACGGCGGCGCTGCGGGTGCTGACCTCCTGATCGGGCCCGGCCCCGACCTGGGCTGTTACCGCTGGGTACGCACAAACGGCGAGCGCGCAGCCAACTGCCAGTAATGTCGTATCCGTGCCGCGTATCGCCTATTTCGGACCGTCGGGAACTTTCACCGAGATGGCCCTGGCCCGACTCGAATCGGACGGGGCCTTCGACGAGCCGGTCGAGCGGATCGCCGCACCCAGTCAGGGCGCGGCGCTCGAGATGATCCGGTCCGGTGCGGCCGACGGCGCGGTGGTGCCGATCGAGAGCTCGGTCGAAGGTTCCATCTCGGCGACCCTGGACGCGCTCGCGGTGGGCCCGCGGCTGCAGATCATCGCCGAAACCGAACTCGACGTGGCGTTCACGATCGTGGCGAAACCTGGAATGGAGCTGTCGCGGGTGCGCACCGTCGCGGCCTATCCCGTCGCGGCCGCGCAGGTGCGGTTGTGGCTGGCGGATCGGATGCCGCAGGCAACGCTGTACACCTCGGCCTCCAACGCGGCCGCGGCCGAGGATGTGGTGGCCGGCCACGCCGACGCCGCGGTCTCGACCACCCTGGCCGGTCAGCGGCTGAAACTCGTCGAACTGGCCACCGGCGTCGCCGACCACGACCAGGCCATCACCCGTTTCGTGCTGGTCACCCCGCCACGTGAGGCGCCCGCCCGCACCGGCGCCGACCGCACCTCGCTGGTGGTACTCGAACTGGCGAACGAACCCGGTTCGCTGATGCGGGTGTTCGCCGAATTCGCCACGCGCGGTGTGGATCTGACCCGCATCGAATCCCGGCCGACGCGCACCGGGATGGGTACCTATCGCTTCTATCTGGACTGTGTCGGCCATATCGACGACACCGCCGTCGCCGAGGCCCTCAAGGCGCTGCACCGGACCGCCGGGCGGATCCGCTATCTGGGCTCCTGGCCGGCCAGTTCACCGAGTGGATCGCCGCCGCCCGCCGACGAGCCGGCGGCGGCCTGGTTGGACGATGTGAAAAAGGGGGTGGACGCCTCATGAGTGAAACCGGTGCGAACCGCGATCCCGTCCGCGGTTCCGGCAGGTTGGTGCTGGTCCGTCACGGCGAGACCGAGGGTAATGTCGCGAAACTTCTGGATACCCGGGTACCGGGTCTACCGCTGACCGAACGTGGTGTGGCGCAAGCGAAATCGTTCGCCGCGCGGCTAGCGGTGCCGCCGGTGCGGTTGTACTCCTCGGTAGCGCTGCGTGCCCAGCAGACCGCGAGCCATATCGAGTCGGTGACCGGTGTGGCGGCCGAGGTGGCCGACGGTGTGTACGAGGTGCAGGTCGGCGAACTGGAGGGGCAGAATTCCGACGCGGCGCATCGGGAATTCCAGCGGGTCTACCGTTCCTGGCATCTGGGTGAACTGCATACGCGACTGCCCGGCGGCGAATCCGGCGAGGAGGTCCTCGAGCGGTATCTGCCTGTGCTGGAACACCTTCGGGACGACTACCTGCTTCCAGGCTCGGAAACGCGCGATGTGCTGCTGGTCAGCCACGGCGCCGCGATGCGACTGGCGGCCCGCGAACTCACCGGCGTCGCACCGCCGTTCACGACCAACAACCATCTGGACAACACCGAGACCATCGAGCTGGCGCCGACCGCCGACGGCGGTTGGACCTGTGTCCGCTGGGGCCGCTACACCCCGCCGTTCGGATACAAGGTCGAACCGAAGGCCGACGACCCGATGGGTTAGCCGATTCCGGGGGTCGCCGGCTTGAAATCCTCACGTAGCGGAAGCTTGTCGACGAGGTCCTTGATCGCGGTGCGCAATCGGCCCGGTGTCCCGCTGGCCAGCGAGGTCCACATGACCTCGTCGTCGGAGCGGGTGGTGACGCCGATGAATCGCCCGTTGCGGGTGTTGTACACCGCGATCATCCCGTCGGAGATGTCGCGACTGGCGTCGTTGTACACGACGCCGACGATCGAAGCGTGCGAATGGATTTCGACCAGCGCCGAGGCCAGCGCCTGCGCGTCGCGGGGCGGCCGCCCCACTCGCTCCAGGCGCCGCGCGGTGGTCGCGGCATCCCCGGCATCACCGAGAATCGGCTTGAGTTCCTCGGTGAGAACATTCATTCCGCTGAGCTCGAGCGCCTCCGCCGGTCCCAGCGCCGCCATGATCGTGCCCGGTAGGTCGTGTCCCGCCTCGTCGATGCTGTAGGAATTCGGCCCGCGCAGGGCGACGACATCGAGGTCGTCGCCCTTGGCGAGGCAGAATCGGTTCACTCGGTCGCCGACGTACCAGCGCATCGAGATCACCCAGTGCGGGCGGTACAGCCCGCGCAGCCGGTCTTCGAGGTCGTGCTGCACGACTCCGTCGACGAGCAGCTCACGCGCGGTGAGCGATTCGGCGGCCGCGGTCATCGCCCGGTCGTGGTCGACGACATTGTCGTAGCGGCCCCTCGCATCCAGTACGACAGGCACCTCGTCGATCTCCAGTTTCTCGAGCAGAAACTGCATCTCGTCGAGCGACAACACGACGGACTCGAGCATCGACGGCCCGCGGCCGGCGCCGAGCACGGTCACCTAGCGCGCTCCCGCGGCCGGGTCTGCTCCGATGACCCCGGGTGCGATGACCCGGCCGTCGGCGAAGTGCTCGCCCCGCAGGTAGTCGTTGCCCTGGTGCTCGCCCTCGTCGTCGTCGCTGTCGACCTGGCGGCCCAGCAGCGGGTTACCGGCGGCGTTGTTCGCGCGGGCCGGAGCCGGTGCGCCCATCTGCGCGACGGGTGCCGTCTCCGCCACCGGAGCGGTCGCGGCCGGAGCGCCGATCACGTTGCCGGCACCCCAGCCCTCGGGGAGTTGCAGCGTGCCGGCGCCGTTGCCGATGCCGACGGAGCTTCCCCCGAAGGACACGGCACGCGTGGCTGCCGCGGCGCCACCGGCGGCGGCGACACCCCCCATGCCGCCCATCATCATCGGCGACATGCTCGCGGCGGGCGCGGCATGGCTGGTCGCCGCGGCGATCGCGGTACCGGCCACGTTGCCCACCGTGGACACACCCGTCGTCGCCACCGATCCGGCGACATTGGCCGCCTGGGTGGCGGCGCTGATCACGCCCGGATCGGTCGCGAGCGCCTGCGCCACACCGATGGCCGTCTGCACCGGGTCGCCGCTGGTGTTCTGCGAAGCCGCCTCGGCGCCGCTGTCGGCCACCCCGGCGCCCGCCGCGATCGGTGGCGGCGTCAGGAACTCGGCCGGAGTCGCCGTCATGGCCTCGACGGTGGATTCGTAGGTGTCCATGACCAGTGCGGCCTGTACATCCAGGGCGGCCTTGGCGGCTTCCGCCACCTCGGCACTGCCGTCCAGATCGCCGCCGTGCGCATGTGCCGCGACGCGCGCGGCGTCCACCGCGGCGATCTCCGGCAGGCTCGGCATGGCAAGGGTGGCAACGGTATTGGCGGTGGCGTGGGCGGAGGCCTTGGCCGCCATCGCGGCCGCCTGCATGCCCTGCTGTTCGGCCCAGCCGGTGAAGCCGGCGAGTTTGGTCAGTGCGACGGCACCGTTGAGACCGACCATGCCGACACCCAGTTCGGCCATGACCCGGGTGACGGTGGCGGTCGCGTCGACCCACGCCGCCGTGAGACCACCCCATGCCGTGGCCGCGGCAGCGGCCGGAACGGCGTGCGGACCCGCGGTCAGCAGACTCGAATTGCCCTCGGCGAGCCGGGGCAGCCAATAGATTCCGGTGATCCCTGCAGTCATTGTCTCTCCCCTGAACGAATGGTGTGGTGAAGGATCGCGCCGGTCAGAACTGAATCGCGGCGGTGCCGGCCGCGTTGATCGCGTCCTCGGCGATGTACGAGGCCAGCTGCTGACGCAGGATCGCGGCCGCGTGGTGCAGTTCGAGAATGGCCTGCGCGGCCGCGCGGTCGTGGCTGAGCGCGCCCTCGTTCAGATGGGTTGCCGCGGCGACGGACACCTCTTCGGCGCCGGCGGGGACGACGTGGGTGGCCGGACCGCTCAAAGCGGCGGCAGCAGTGAGACGTTCGGCGAGCAGATCGAGTTCCGCCGAGGCCGCGAGCACGACTTCGGGCTGTACACCGAGCAAACCAACCATGACTCGAACTCCTTCTTGTGGCGGCTGTGCAAGTGTCGAGGCTGCCCGAGCCCAGTGCTGTTCCGGCACAGAGGATCCGGCAGACCCGTCGGTGGAACCACGAGAATTCCCCCTACGAGATGATTGGACGCGACGGCCCCCGGTTCGGTTCCCTCGAGTCACGAATCGATTCGACTTTACCCGCTACGCGCGTAAAGACTAGCCCCAACCGAGCTGATGCAGCCGTTCTTCGTCGATCCCGAAATAGTGAGCTATCTCATGGATCACCGTGATGGCCACTTCCTCGACGACCTGCCGTTCGTCGTCGCACATTTCCAGAATCGTGTCGCGGTAGATGGTGATGGTGTCCGGTAGCGCGCCGCCGTACTGACTGTCCACCCGGTCGGTCAGCGCGATGCCGTGATACAGCCCGAGCAGATGCGGATCCTCGAGATTGCGCGCCTCGATCAGCACCACCACGTTCTCGATCGCCCCGGCGAGTGCGGGCGGAATCGTATCCAGCGCATCGCCGACCAGTTCCTCGAACCGGCTCTCCGACATCGACACCGGCATGGTGTCAGCGCTGCGGTGGAATCGGCGCGGGCGCCGCGCCCGGCAGCGGCGCCGGGGTGGAACGTCCGGAACTCGGCGGCGGCACCGGGGCCTGGCCGTCGATCAGCACATCGCCCTTCGCGGATCCGGTGATCGTCGCGAACCCGTCCTGAGACCCCTTGCCCACCAGGCAATTCAGCTTGTGACTGCCGACCAGCCAGCTGCGGGCGTCGAGGTTGTCCCAGAAGATGGTCAGCGTCTTGTTGATCAGCGCGTCCTGACCGCCGAGGTAATCGCCTGCGGCACGGGCGCATTCGTCCTGCATGAACTTGTCCTGATCGGCGTTCGCCGGCGGGCCGCTGTTGAAGTGGGTGCCGAGATCCACCGTCGACATCACCTCGTAGGCGTGCGGCTGACCGCAGGGGACCGGTTCGTTGGTCGGCAGATTCTGATTGATGCCGATGCAGGTGCCCGGATCGAAGACGCGGGACTGGTCGCTGTCGCGCACCCGGCCCACGGTCTGCTGCGTCGCGCTACCCGTGGCGCTCACCAACTGCAATCCGCACCGGATGGTCCGGTCGCCGTTGCGCCAGCCCGGTTCTCCCGGGTTGACCATGCCGACCACGAACCGCCCCCGCGGGTCGAGCCGGCCACCGAGGTAGGCGGCCGCGGCCGAGGCGCAGTGTTCGTCGCGCAGTTCGCCGAAGCGCAGCGAATCGGGGAAGGCCGAGCCCGGCCCGAATTCGCGGCCCGGATATTTGCTCAGGTCGATATCGGCGGTCACCTCGAACAGATGTTTGTCGGCGCAGTTGACCTTGGTCAGATCCAGGGTTTTGGCGCTGGTCCAGGTGAGGCAGTCACCCGATTTGGCGGAGCCGAAGGCGGCGTCGGCGCGGCCGGCGGGCGCCTTGCCCGAACCGGGATCGTGCACCTCCAGCCCGTGTGAACTGCGAAACCCCGAGATGGACAGCGTCACCAGCGCCGCCACCACGGCACCGACGGCGACCGCGAGCAATCCCCACCGCAGCCGATGCGGATGCAGCGCCTTGCCGTCCTGACCGAAGCGTTTCCCGGCGCCCGGCAACGGGCGGCGACGGTTCGCCCCGGCACGCCTGCGGCGAGGCATGTCGGATTCTTCGTTTCCCGGTTCCGGCGCCGCTGGCGCCCCATCGTCGGAGGACATCGCCGTCCATCATGGCAGGCGCCGTGCGGGGCCTGCCACGATCGGTTCGGATTTCACCGGATCCACAGAAAATGCGGTGGACACCTCCCACTAGGCTGATTGCCCATGATCGACCTCCGATTCCTGCGCGAGAATCCCGAAGCGGTCCGTGCCTCGCAGCGTGCCCGCGGTGAGGACCCGGCGCTGGTGGATGCCCTGCTCGAGGCGGATGCGGCCCGCCGCGCCGCGGTCGCGACGGCGGACAACCTGCGCGCCGAGCAGAAGGCGCTGGGTAAGAAGGTCGGTAAGGCGTCCCCGGACGAGCGCGCGACGCTGCTGGCCCACGCGCAGGAGTTGTCGGCGAAGGTGAAGGAGGCCGAGGCCGCCGAGAACGCCGCCGACGCCGAACTCGACAGCGCCCACCGCGCGATCTCGAACGTCGTGCAGGAGGGCGCACCCGCGGGCGGCGAGGACGATTTCGTTCTGCTCGAAACCGTGGGCGCTCCCACCGAATTCGACTTTTCCCCGCGCGATCATCTCGACCTGGGCGAGGCGCTCGGACTGATCGATATGGAACGCGGCGCCAAGGTCTCGGGCGCCCGGTTCTATTTCCTGACCGGCTACGGCGCCCTGCTGCAACTCGGTCTGCTGCAGCTGGCCGCCCAGCGGGCGGTCGCCAACGGCTTCACCATGATGATCCCGCCGGTACTCGTGCGTCCGGAGATCATGGCCGGAACGGGCTTTTTGGGGCAGCACTCGGCCGAGGTCTACCACCTCGACGACGACGATCTGTACCTGGTCGGCACCTCGGAGGTCCCGCTGGCCGGCTACCACTCGGGCGAGATCCTCGATCTGAGCGACGGTCCGAAGCGCTATGCCGGCTGGTCGTCGTGCTTCCGTCGCGAGGCCGGCAGCTACGGCAAGGACACCCGCGGCATCATCCGCGTGCACCAGTTCGACAAGGTCGAGATGTTCGTCTACTGCCGTCCCGAGGACGCCGACGCCGAACACCGCCGCCTGCTGGACTGGGAGAAGGAGATGCTCGCCGCGATCGAGGTCCCGTACCGGGTCATCGATGTGGCCGGTGGCGATCTCGGCAGCTCGGCCGCCCGCAAATTCGACTGCGAGGCCTGGGTGCCGACCCAGCAGACCTATCGCGAACTCACCTCGACCTCGAACTGCACCACCTTCCAGGCCCGCCGCCTGTCGGTGCGCTATCGGGACGAGAACGGCAAGCCGCAGATCGCCGCGACCCTCAACGGCACCCTCGCGACCACTCGGTGGATCGTCGCGTTGCTGGAAAATCACCAGCAGGCCGACGGCTCGGTCCGGGTGCCCGCCGCGCTGGTTCCGTTCGTGGGCCGCGAGGTGCTCGAGCCGCCGCGCTGACGGTTGCGGCCCTGTCGCGGTGATGATCGCGGCCGGGGCGCGGTGACTTCGGCCTCGAATCCGGCGGTTGTCACTACTGCTATGCACCGCGTTGTCTAGGCTGGACGGCGTGCGAGGACTCGGGTCTCGCGGCGATACCCGCACGCAGGTTCGGGCGGCATCGGCGCTGGCGACGGCAATGGTCATGGCTCGGACCACCGGGGCGTTCTACGTCATGGGTGGGGTCCTGGGCCTGCTGATCACTGCCATCGCACCGGGAGACGAGGGCAACCGCCCGCTGGTCGGCTCAGCTGCCGCGGTCGCGCTGTTGCTCGGCGTGAGCCTGCTGATCTGGGGCCCGCGCCAGCCGCACTGGGTGCACCACGGATATGTCGCGGTGGCGACCGTGCTGGTCACCATCGCCGTGCACTGGTTCCCGAACACCGTCGGCGCGATCACGCTCGCCGCCTTCTACGTCTTCGTCGCCGCCGATGCCGCGATCTTCTTCGCCTGGCGGCTGGCCGGGGCGCACGTGGGCTTCGCGGTCGTGCTCTGTCTGTGGGTGGTGCCGTCCCGGGGTCTGCCCTGGTGGTCGGGCATCATCCCGGCCGGTATCACGGTCGGCGTCGGCATCGTGGTCGGCATCCTCACCCGGATGGCCTCGGACGCCGATATCGACACACTCACCGGCTTGCTGAACCGCCGCGGTTTCGATCGCGCGCTCAACAGCGCCATCGGACACGCCGGGCGGACCGGGCAGGGCGTGGCGCTGGTCCTGGTCGACCTGGACCGGTTCCAGAAGATCAACGATCATCTCGGTCACCGCGCCGGCGATGCCGTGTTGCAGCGCGTCGGCGACGCCTGGTCGAAACTGCTGGGCCCGGATCAGGTGCTGGCCCGATACGGCGGCGACGCGTTCGCGCTGTTGTTGCCCAACACCACCGAACAGGCCGCGATCCTGCTGACCGAACAGCTGCGTGCCGCGGTCACCACGGGATGTTCGGCCGGCGTCACCTCCTGGCAGCCCGGCGAATCCGGATCGCTGCTGGTCAGTCGCGCCGACGTGGGTCTGTACCGAGCCAAGCAGGCCGGGCGTAACCGCACGGTGCTGGAGTCGTCGCGGCAGCTGCCGCTGGCGGTCGAACTGCGCGAGGCCATCGACACCGGTGCGCTGGACGTGCACTACCAGCCCATCGTGAGCCTCGGTGAGGACGGCGCCCAAGCGGTCGGCGTGGAGGCGCTGCTGCGCTGGTCGTCCAACGCCCAGCCCGACGTGACCACCGAGGGGCTGATCCGGGTCGCCGAGGAATACGACCTGATCTCCGACCTCGACGAGCTGGTTCTGCGGCGCGCGTGTGCCGATGCGGCCCGGCTGCAACAGACCTTCGCTCAGCTCGATCTGACCCTGAACGTGAACGTCAGCGGCCTCGAATTGGCCGAGAGCAACTATGCCGACCGGGTCTCCGGCATCCTCGCCGATACCGGCTGGCCGGCCGACCAGCTCGTCCTGGAGGTCACCGAGAGCGAATTGGCCGCCGAATCCCAGACCGCCATCGCGAATCTGCACCAATTGCGCGACAGCGGCGTTCGGATCGCCATCGACGATTTCGGCACCGGCTACTCCTCGCTGAGCCGATTGGCCACCATCCCCAGCGACATTCTCAAGGTCGACCAGTCGTTCGTCGCCGCGATCCGGTCCGATTCGCCCGCCCCGCCGCTACTGGGAGTGATTGCGGCGCTGAGCAAGTCGCTGGATCTCCAGGTGATCGCCGAGGGTGTGGAAACCGAATATCAGGCGGCCGTGCTGACCGAACTGGGCTTCGCGCTCGCGCAGGGCTACCACTACAGCGATTCGCATCCGGTCTCCGAGCTGATCAGCGATATGAACTCCACCCGCGGGCTGGTCGGCGCCGGCACGACCGATCGGGAGCTCGCCGCCAAGGGCTGGGTTCCGTTGGACAACAACGGATTCGATCCCGAGGGCTCGATCCGCCGGAGCTGACCCGATCAGGGGTGCGGCATCGGCCCGGTCGGAACCACTACCGTGGCGGATATGACCGCAGCGCGTGAACGGACCGACGTGCGGCGCTGGATCGGTGTGCTGCTGGGCCTGTGCTGCGGCGCCGGTGTGGCGGTCCAGGCGCGAATCAACGGTGATCTCGGCGATCGGCTCAACGACGGAATCGCCGCGGCGGTCATCAGTTTCGGCTCCGGTCTGATCCTGCTGCTCATCGTCAGCGGTTTCAGCGGGCGGATGCGCACCGGTCTGGCCGCGATACGCCATTCTGTGCGCGCCGGCCGGCTGCGATGGTGGCATCTGCTGGGTGGGTTGTGCGGCGCGTTCTTCGTAGCCTGTCAAGGGTTGTCCGTGGCCACGATCGGCGTCACCGCCTTCACGATCGCGGTGGTCGCCGGCCAGCTGACCAGCGGTCTCGTCGTGGACCGTCTGGGTGTGAGCCCGGCCGGAATCACGCCGGTGACGCCGGTGCGGCTCGGTGCGGCGGCCCTCGCGGTCGCTGCGGTCGGTGTGGCCGCCCTGGGGCGCTCCGGCGGCGAATCCGGTTCCGGCGGGGGCGCGGCCTATCTACTGATCGCGCTGCCCGCCCTGGCGGGACTCGGTTTGGCGTGGCAGCAGGCGGTCAACGGACGGCTGGCGACCGTCGGCGGACCGGTGCCGGCCACCACGATCAATTTCGCGACCGGGACCGCGGGCCTGCTGGTGGTCGAGGCGGCGCAGCTCGCGCGGATCGGCCGGCCCACCGCCTTTCCCACCGAACCGTGGCTCTACCTCGGCGGTGCGATCGGGGTCTTCTTCATCGCCGTGGCGGCGCTGATCGTGCGCTGGATCGGGGTGCTCCTGTTCGGCCTGACCTCGGTGTCCGGCCAGCTCATCGGTTCGGTGGTACTGGATGTCGTCGCGCCGACGGGCACCCGCCTGTCGGCGCTGACCATCGCCGGCTGCGTATTGACGCTGCTCGCCGCCGCCATCGGCGTCCTCGCGCAGGGCCGCACCACCGAGCAGGCCTGACGACGACTGCCCGCGAAACAGCGTTCGCGCGAACGGCTTTCGTGGTTCAGGGCCGGAAGGCGCGCAGCGTGTGCTCCACCAGCGCATCGGCATACGCGTCGTCGAGCGGCCCGTATCGCAGCAGCCATCGCTGATACACCGGCGCGTACAGCATTTCGAGCATCAGGTCGAGGTCGGCATCCGCGCGCACCTGCCCGGCCGCCTGCGCGCTGCGTAACCGGGCCTTCTTGGCGTCGTCGACGGGACGTCGCAACTGCCGGTCGTACTGCGTGGCCAGCTCCGGGTCGTTGATGATCTCGGTGTTGAGCGCCCGCACCGGTTTCTCGAATTCCGCATCCGCGAATTCCGCGACCGTCGCCCGCATCACCAGCTTCAGATCCGCCTCGATATCCCCGGTGTCCGGCAGCGAGATGCCCTCCCCGTCGTTGTCACTCAGGTCCAGGAACGATTCGAAGATCACCGCCCCCTTGGACGGCCACCAGCGATAGATCGTCTGCTTACCGACGCCCGCGCGCGAGGCGATCGCCTCGATCGAGACCTTCCGATATCCGACCTCGGAGAGCAGGTCCCGTGTGGCCGTCAGAATCGCCTGCCGCGACTTCTCGCTGCGCCGGGAGCCGGCCGGTTCGGATTTCGCGGTATCGGACACGCGGTCGACCATAGCATCTTCAGCGAGACGAGACGGGTCGTCTTGACAATTCGCGGCGCGATCAGCACACTGTGTCGAGACGAGACGGACCGTCTCATGAAGAGAGGATGTGGGATATGACCACCGGTAAGACCTGGTTCATCACCGGCGCTTCCCGTGGGCTGGGGCGTGCGTTCACCGAAGCCGCCTTGCACGCCGGTGATCGAGTGGTCGCGACGGCCCGCGATGTCGAACCGCTACGGGATCTGGCCGCCACATATCCGGATCGGCTGATTCCGCTCGGCCTGGACGTGTCGGATCGCCGGGCCGTATTCGAGGTCGTCGAGCGGGCCGTCGCGCTCGTCGGGGAGCTCGACGTCGTGGTGAACAACGCGGGCGGCATGCTCTACGGCATGGTCGAGGAGGCGACCGAGGACCAGATTCGCGCGCATCTGGATGTGAACTTCTTCGGCGCGGTGTGGGTCGTCCAGGCCGTACTGCCGCAGCTGCGCGCACAGGGGCACGGCCGCATCCTGCAGGTCACCTCGATGGGAACCGCCGGCGGTATGGCCGCCGTCGGCTACTACGGAGCCGGGAAGGCGGCACTGGCGTCGCTGTCCGAAGCGCTGGCGATGGAGGCCGAACCGTTCGGTATCAAGGTCACCAATCTGGAGATGGGCGGCTACGACACCGGCCTGTTCACCGCGGGAACGACCGCGACCGAGGCCCTGCCGCAGTACGAGCCACTGCGCGAAGAACTGGCACGCATGTGGGGCGACGAATCCGGGCCGGCGCCGAGTTCGGCCGCGCCGGTGATCATGAAACTGGTCGAACTCGAGAATCCGCCGCGACGTCTGATCGTGGGCGGCAATTCCTTCGATCAGGTCGCCGAACTCTATGCGGCGCGCTCCGAAGGGTATGGAGCCTGGGAGTCGCTCAGCCGGTTGGCGCCCGGCTGAGGGCGGTGAACTATTCGTGCAAACCTGACTTTCTGCGCGGGAATCCGCTCATTCGGCCCGAGTTTGCACGAATAGTTCGCCCCCGTTCACACCTTGCGCGAACGAAGTTCGTGCCCCTTGGACGTCTTGCAGCGCCCGGTCTCCAGATCCCACTGCCAGCCGTGCAGATTGCAGGTGAGCGTACTGCCCTCCACCACACCGAATTTCGACAGATCGGCCTTCAGGTGCGGGCAGCGGCGCTGCACTTCCCAGCCGGCGAGCTCGGTCGAGGCGGAATCGTCGTGCGCCTCAGCGAACCAGCCGTCGGCATAGGCGATGCGCTCGTCGGTGAGGCATTTGAAGAAGGTGTAGAGGAATTCGTTGTAGCCGCCGATCCGCCACGCCTGGAAGCGGGTGGACAGGAAGATGGTGTTCACCCAGTCGGGTTCGTTGTCGCGCAGCACGGTGCGTACCAGTTGCGGGGCGATGCGGAACCCGTAGCGGTACTTGCCTTCTCCCTCGATCGGCCCGCGCACCAGCCGCTTCGGGAAGTCGAGCACCACGGTTTCGTCGCCCATGACCAGCCCGACCGGATAGCCGATCCCGTCGCAGATCAGATCGCTCTGCGCCATGATCGGTTCGAACAGCTCCTTGAGCTGGGGAAGCAGCGGCGTGCCGTCTTCGGTTGCCCAGGAAGCCTTCTCGCGTTCCAGCACCGGCGCCATGCGCTGCGCCATCCGCTCGATGTAGCCGGCCTTGTCGTCGTAGATCTCGGCCGGATCGAACGGATGGGTCAGATCCAGTTCCTTACCGCGCACATCCGCGACCGAACCCGGAATCATCAGCACCCCACCGGGATTGCCGTGGATGCGCATCTGCTCGAGGAACACCATCTGGTCCGGGAAGATATTGCCGTTGTCGGCGGAGTAGCGGTTCTCGCCGTCGTCGTTGAGGTGGCGCAGTTCGTCGTCGAGGAACACCGGCGGTCCGGCCGAGGGCACCACCCAGGTGGCGCCGACCTGCTCGATATAGCTGCGTGCGCGGTCCATTCCGCGCCGGCGCTTCTGCTTGCCGAAGTTGTCTTTGGTCTTGCTCGGGATGTCGTAGACCATCGGGTACCAGATGGCGCCCGAATACTGCAGCAGGTGGATGTCGATATGTCCGAACTGCTCGTGCAGGACGTCCATATCCACCGGCCGGGCGTCGTTCATGTTGAAACACACGGTCTCGCGATCGGAGACGACCAGGCCCGAATCACCGATCGGCCCGTCGGCCGGCGCGCGCAGCGCGATGATCATGATGTCCAGTTCGTGCCCGTCCCGGCCGGTGATCGTGTGCTTGACCGAGTCCTGGGTTTCGAAGAATGTGTGGAAGCCCAGCTTCTCCAGCTCGCGCTGCAGATCCGGCACCGGATAGTCCGGCAGCAGGACGGTGGCGTCCTTGTTCACGTGGTCGAGCAGATTCTTCGCGTCGAAGTGGTCGCGATGCAGGTGCGAGACGTAGAGGAAATCGCAGTTGCCCAGCTCGTCCCAGTCCAGCCCGGTGTTGTCCGGGAACGGGACCCACGACGCGAAATAGGCCGGATTCACCCACGGATCACAGAGGATCGTCCCGGCCGCGGTGCGGATGTGGAATCCGGCATGTCCGACGCTGGTGATCTGCACGAAGAAGTCCCTCCTGAACCGGCTACCAGCCACCCAGGGTAGCGGTTGAACGGGCTTCCGCAGCCTGAGGGGCGCTTTTGACGGCCCCGATGCCGGTTATTTCCGAGCTATTGCTTTGGCCGTCGGAGCGGCGCAGTGTAGAGGTGCACGGTGGCGCCACCGGGGCGCTGCCCCGAGTACAGAGGAAGTGGACCGTGTACGCACGTTCTACGACTATCCAAGCGAAGACCTCCGCGATCGATACCGGAATCGCGCATATGCGCGACGAGGTGATGCCGGCCCTGCAGAACATGCCCGGCTGTGTCGGGATGTCGTTGCTGGTCGACCGGAAGTCCGGTCGTTGCATCGCGACGACGTCCTGGGAATCGGAGGAGATGATGCGCGAGAGCGCCGATCGGGTGCGTTCGCTGCGTGATCGCGCCGTCCAGCTGCTCGGTGCCGATTCGGCGCGGGTCGAGCAGTGGGAGGTCGCGGCCATGCACCGCGACCATCGCCTGCCCGAAGGCGCGTGTGCCCAGCTCACGTGGGCCAAGTCCGACGATCCGAGCCGGTTCGACCACGCGATCGAGACCTACAAGTCCATGGTGGCGTCGCAACTGGAACAGCTGCCGGGGTTCTGCAGCACGAGTCTGCTGGTCGATCGGGCGGACGGGCGCGGTGTCGCGTGCGAGACCTTCGAGAGCGCCGACGCGGTCGAACGCAATCGCGAACAACTCGCCACCCTGCGCCGCGAGGGAACCCGCCGAGCCGGTGTCGACGTGCTCGAAGTCGGCGATTTCGAGGTCGCCCTCGCGCATCTGCGCGTCCCCGAACTGGTCTAGCGCCAGGCGTATCGTCATCGCGCCCACTGTCATCTCGCGGTTACCCGCGGGCTATCGCAACGAGGCGGGCCCGCTCCCGCACATCAGGCCGAAACGTCGCCGATGCAGTATCCGTTGTCGGTCGCTTTCACGGTGTATGTCCGTTCCTGCTGGCTGCCGCCGGCCGTGACCGTCGCGGATATGGACAGGTAGGTGCTGTTCAGAGCGGTGGAACTGAGCGACTGATCGGCGAAGGCGGTCGGCGTGGTGAGCTTGGCCGCATTGGTGGCCAGCGGCGGGCGCGATGTGCGCCCGGTGCCGTTCGGATCCCACGCGGTGGCGGCGGTGCACAACAGCGGATGGGTGTTTTCCTGGTCGGCCGCATCGATCGGATGTCCGGTCTGGCGGGACAGATAGCGCCGGACGATGTGGCGCGCGTCGGCGGTCTGGGCCTCGTTGCCGGTGCCGAAACCGATCTCGGTGCCGGCGGGGTAGACCCGTGGGCAGGCATATCCGGTGGCGATATCGGTTCGCTCGGCGACAACGGTCACCGCGTCGGCGGCTCCGCTCGCCGACTTCCACACCAGAGCGGTCCCGTCGTCACTGCCGGGCTGGGCCAGCGCCGACTCGATGGCCGATTTGTCGGAGTACATCGTCTCGACGTTGCGGGGAGCCATCGTCCAGCACTTGGCTTCCATGTCCGCCGGAGTGAGTTGCCGCAGATCGGTCACCCAGCGGGTCATGGCCGCGGTGGCCTGCGGATCGGCCGTCACGAGGGCCACCGCTACCGCGGATTCGGGCGCTGCCGGAGCGGGAGCGGCGATCCGCGAGGACGACGGAGCGGCGGATTGCGTTGCCGCGGAGGAATTCTCGGACTCGTGATAGTCGGTGCCATCGATGCCGACCTGCGAATCACAGCCGGCGAGGATGCCCGCGACCACGATCGCCAGACCGCCCGCCCGCACCGCCGAGAGCCGTCTGCCGCGTCGTGCCGCCCGTGCGGCATGCAGCGCTGCGCCCATACCCCCTCGTGGTTTCCGGCCGCCTGCACGCGATGCTGGATTGGGGCTTTCCACTGCGCTGAACCTCGTTTTCTGTGCGGCGGTCGGTAGCGAAAATGTGACAGCGACTACGCTAGCGGAATTGTGGAACCCGTATACCGGACGATCATCGGCCTGGCCCGGACCGTCTTCTTCGTACAGGGACTGAAATTCGACGTCACGGGGGCGGAGAACATCCCCGCGCGGGGCGGCGCGGTCATCGCGATCAACCACACCGGCTATATGGACTTCACCTACGCGGGCCTGCCCGCGCGGACGCCGAAGCGCTACATCCGGTTCATGGCGAAGAAGGAAGTCTTCGACAACGCGATCTCCGGGCCGATCATGCGCGTGCTGCGGCACATCCCGGTCGACCGTGGGGCCGGCGCGGACTCCTACAAGGCGGCCGTCGACTATCTGCGCCGCGGCGAACTGGTCGGGGTGTATCCCGAGGCGACCATCAGCCGCAGCTTCGAGATCAAGGAATTCAAATCGGGTGCCGCGCGGATGGCCGTCGAGGCCGGGGTCCCGATCATCCCGATGACGATCTGGGGTGCGCAGCGGGTCTGGACCAAGGGGCATCCGAAACGCCTGGGCCGCACCAACACCCCCATTTCGATCGCCGTCGGCAAACCCATCTTCCCGCCCGCGGAGGCGGACGAGAAGGCGGCCGCCGAACTCACCGAGACCGTGCGCGCGACCATGCGGGACATGCTGCTCGGCCTGCAGAAGGACTACACACACGAGCCCGGCGCATACTGGGTTCCGGCCCGCCTGGGCGGCGGCGCACCGACACTGGAGGAAGCCGACGCGATGGACGCGGCCGAGGCCAAGGCGAAAGCGGAGGCGCGCGCGGCACGTCGCGCCGCCGAAACGGGAGATGCCGACTCCTGACGGCAGGGTCGGCCCGGCAGTACCAGGAGTGTCACCGATGACGCGAGAACCCGTTTTCGACGTCCTCACCGGATTGGTCCGCACCATCTTCTGGGCACAGGGCCTGAAGATCGATATCGTCGGCGGCGAGCACATCCCGCGCACCGGCGGTGCGGTCCTGGCCGTGAATCACACGGCTTATCTGGACTTCATGCAGGTCGGACTGGTCGGCCGCGAATCGGGCCGCAACGTCCGCTACATGATGAAGGCCGAACTCGAACACGGCATCGTCGGCTGGCTCATGAAGCAGTGCAAGGCGATCGGCGTCGACCGCACCGCCGGCGCCGAGTCCTACGCCCGCGCCGTCACCGCCCTGCGCGACGGCGAAATCGTCGTCGTCTACCCCGAAGCCACCATCAGCCGCAGCTTCGAACTGAAGGAATTCAAATCCGGCGCCGCCCGCATGGCGATCGAAGCCGCCGTCCCCATCGTCCCCATGACGATCTGGGGCGCCCAACGCGTCTGGACCAAAGACATCCCGAAACAACTGGGCCGCCACAACTTCCCGATCCACATCCAGGTAGGCGACCCCATAGCCCCCGTCGACCACGCCGACGACCTCACCGCCACCCTGCGCTCCAACATGGAGAAACTGCTCGACGCCGCGCAACGGGACTACGACATGCCCCCGGGCGCCCGCTGGGTCCCGGCCCGTTTGGGCGGCACCGCACCGACATTGGAGCAGGCGAAGGCCCTGGAACGCGAGGAGATGGAGCGCCGCGCAGCCGCGAAAGCCAAACGCGCACAAGGGTGAGCGCTGTCGCAGCGATCGTGGTCTGGCCTCGATGCCGAGCCGCCACCGCTGTTTCTCGGCCCCGAACACCTCAACTCGGATCCGAACCGCGGATGGCGGCGAACCAGGTCGCGGTGGCGGCCGCTACCACGGTGGCGCCGGCGAAGGCGGGGAGGCCGCCGCCGGCGACGTAGATCCAGAACAGGCCGGCGAAGGGGGCGACGACGGCGAATTGGGCGTCGAGGAGGAGGCGGCGGCCGAGGCGGGTGGCTGCGGCGGCGCGGGCCTGGCCGTCGGGGTCGGGGCGGGTCGGGTTGTCGATCAGGCGGCCTTGCGGTTCGGAGTCACGGACCGCTCCGGAGGCGAACAGGCGGTGGCCGTGCACGAGCACGGCGGCGTCACAGTCGGCGTCGGATTCCGTGAGGCCGACCAGTGAAGGATCGAAATAGACCGGCAGCCAACGGGTTCGGCCGCCGGAGCTCAGTTCCAGCCACGATCGGCTGACCAACCGGTTCTGCTGGCGTACCCGCTTCACCCGGAACGTCCCGGCCGGAATCGTGCGCCACGGCACCACCCCGAACGCCACCGCGAGACGAAACCCGCTGTACAGCAACACAACCAGCCCCACCGCCGCCAGCATGGCCAACTGTTCCGGATCAACGAACGGCGCCCAGGCGATGCAGATCACCAGGGCGCCGATCGTGGTGAGAACCGGATAGGCCAGCGGATGGCCGGTTCCGGAAATCACTTCAGGTAGCCGACTTTCGTCCAGTCCAGGGTGGCCAGGCCGCGCGCACCATAGTTGGCGAGGTTGGACCGGGTCGCGACGATGCCGGGCGACTGCAGCAGCGGGAGGGAATGACCCTCGGCGAAGATCTGGCGGTCGACCTGATTGGCCAGATCGATGGCCTTGGCCGGATCCAGTTCGGAGACGGTCTTCTCGATCAGATCGTTGAGTTCCGGGGAACCGATATGGCCGTAATTGCCCTGCCAGTTGTTCGGGTCGTATCCCCAGATCTGGCTGATGCTGCCCAAGGGGAACGGGTCACCCACCCAGGAGAACTGTGCCAGATCGAAATCGCCCTTCTGGAACACATTGGTGAACAGGCCCTGTCCCGGCCGAGTGTCGATGGTGAGTTTCACCCCGATCTTGGCGAGGTTCTGCTGCATGATCTGCGCCATCTGCACCCAGGACGGATCGTTGTACATCACATCGCGGATCTCGAGTCTGCGGCCGTCCTTCACGCGAGCGTCGCCCTGCAGTTTCCAGCCCAGGGCGTCGAGTTCACGGGCGGCGGCGTCGGGGTCGTAGGGCAGGGCGTTGTCCTGGTACCCCTTCTGCCCCTCCAGGTAGATGTGATTGTTCAACGGTTTGGGTTCGGCGACCAGACCGTTCTGAATCGCGTTCGCGATGCCCTGCCGATCGATGGCCTTCGAAACGGCCACGCGAACCTTGGGATCCTCCAGAATCGAACCCGGTGCGCCGTTGAAGGTCAGATGCGACCACTGCAACGCCGGCGCGCGGCGGATGGACACATTGGGAACCCCCTGAGCCGTCACCAGATCGCCACGGCTGCCGATTCCGATCGCGTCGAGTTCGTCGTTCTGCAGTGCGGGCACCAGTGCGGCCGAATCGAGCACGCTGAAATTGACGGTGTCGAGTTTCGGCGCGGCACCCCACCATTTCGGATTGCGCCCCAGCGTGATCCGGCCCTGAGTCCGGTCGGTGGATTGGACGGCGAACGGTCCGGCCGTCACCTTGATGCCGTCGACGAGGCTCTTGTTGAACGCCTCCGGATTCGAGGTCACCGACTTCGGGTACAGCATGCTGTTGCCGGAGAATTGGCCCTGCCATTCACCGAAGTGCTTGTTGAATGTCAGCACCGCCTGGCGATCGTCGACGCCGCGCTCGACCTTCGCGACCCGATCGAAACCCATGTTGTTGGCGATCAGGTACTCCGGGTTGCGACCACCCAGCGCCTCGGCTTGAGAGGCGATGTCCTCCCAGGTGATCGGCGTTCCGTCCGTCCACACCGCCTTCGGGTTGATGGTGTAGGTGACGGTCTGCGGATCGGTGCCGGTCAACTCGACATTGGTGAAGTAGTCGGTGTTGAGATGGGTGCCACCGGCGGCATCGATGCTGAATGCCTGCGGCAGCATCGGCCTTTCCACCGCCGTGATGTCGTAGTTGTTGCCGTCGATCTGGAGAGTGTTCCAGTTCGGCGGGAACTCCGAGATCGCCAACCGCAGGCTGCCGCCGTCGCGAAGGTCGGCGACGTCGTGCGGATTGATGTCGTTGGTCGTGCCGAGAGCGGAACTCCCGGACCCGGTCGTGGAGCCCGAACACCCCGACAGCAGCAGTCCGCACGCGACCGCGGGGATCGCGAGCCGGGTTATTGTCGAACGAATCCGCATGGTCTCGTTCTCCTTTCGTCGGGGACGGGCGGCTAACTTACGAAGCCGATCTTGGTGTAGTCGTAGGAGGCCAGGCCCGGAGCGCCGTAGTTGGCGACGGTGGTGCGCACACCGTAGTTACCGGGATCCTGGGTGAGCGGCAGCGAGAAACCCTCTTCGAAAACCTTGCGATCCACCTGATTCGCCAGGTCGATAGCCTTTTTCGGATCCAGCTCGTTGAGGGTCTGCTCGATCAGCGCATTCAACTCGGGGGAGCCGATGCGGCCGAAATTGCTCTGCTCGTCGTCGGGGTGGTACGCGTAGATCTGCGGAATGCTGCTCAGCGGGAAGGCGTCACCGGAGAAGAGGAACTGCGCGGCGTCGAAATCGCCGGGGATCATCACATCGGTGAAGAATCCCTGACCCGGCCGGGTATCGATGGTGAGTTTCGCGCCGACCTTCGCCAGATCGCCCTGCACGATCTGCGCGACCCGCACCCAGGTCGGATCGTTGTACATCACATCGCGGATCTCGAGTTTGCGGCCGTCCTTCACGCGCACGTCGCCCTGCAATTTCCAGCCCAGGGCGTCGAGTTCGCGGGCGGCGGCATCGGGATCGAAGGGCAGGCTGTTGTCCTGATATCCCTCCTGGCCCTGGACGAAGATGTGATTGCCGAGCGGTTTCGGATTCGCCACCAGACCGTTCTCGACGGCGTTCGCGATGCCCTGCCGGTCGATCGCCTTCGAAATCGCCACGCGCAATGCGGGATCGGTGAGAATAGAACCGGGCGCGCCGTTGAAGGTGATGTGCCGCCACAGATTTCCGGGAGCGTGCCGGACGACCAATTCGGGACTGCTGCGCACGGTCGCCAGATCCTCGATGGAGGTCAGCCGCGCGGCATCCAACTCGTTGTTCTGCAGGGCGGCGGCGTAGGCGGAGCGGTCCAGTACGCTGTAGGTGATGGTGTCGAGTTTGGGTTTGTCGCCCCACCATTTCGGATTGCGCGCCAGCACGATTCGGCCCTGCGTCCGGTCGGTGGACTGGACGGCGAACGGGCCGGAGGTCAGTGTGATGTGGCCGGCCAGAGCATGGTTGAACGTCTCCGGATCGGCGGTCACCGATTTCGGGTAGAGCATCGCATTACCGGCGAACTGCCCGCGCCAGTCGGAATAGTGTTGTTTGAAGGTGATGACCGCTTGCCGGTCGTCGACCCCGCGCTCCACCTTCTCGACCCGGTCGAAACCGTTGTTGATCGCGATCAGATAGCGCTTGTCGGTGCTGGACAGCGCATGCGCTTGCGAGGCGATGTCCTCCCAGGTGATCGGCGATCCGTCGCTCCACACCGCCTTGGGATTGATGGTGTAGGTGACCTGCTGTGGATCGGAGCCGGTGAGCTGGATATCGGTGAAATAGTCTGTGTTGACCGACAATTTGCCCGTGGCGTCGATGTTGTACGAGCGCGGCATGAGCGGCCAGACGACCTCGCCGATCTCGAGCTCGTTGCCGTCGGTGGACAACGTATTCCAGTTGGCGGGGAACGCGCTGATCGCCAAGCGCAAATTGCCGCCCTCGCGCACCGACTCGCGCGCCTGCGGATTGATGTCGTTGGATGTGCCCAAGGCGGCCGGGCCGCTGGTGGTATTCACCCCGGAACAACCGGCCAGCGCGATGCCCACGCCGGCCGCCACCACAACAGCGGCCGAACGTAGTGCGCGCGAACGTATCCTCACGACGAACTCCTAGCGTGCGACGACCGGAAGGGGCACCGCGTCGATCAGCGCGCGGGTGTACTCGTGCTGCGGCGCCGCGAAAATTTGCTCGGCCGGCCCGGATTCGACGATCTTGCCGCGATACATGACCGCGATATCGTGCGCGAGATTGCGGACCACCGAAAGGTCGTGGGAGACGAACAGATACGACAGTCCGCGTTCGGCCTGCAGATCCCGCAGGAGGTTCAGCACCCCGGCCTGAATGGATACGTCGAGCGAGGACACCGGCTCGTCGAGCACCAGCATGTCCGGATCCAGCGCCATCGCGCGCGCGATATTGATGCGCTGCTTCTGTCCACCGGAGAAATCGGCCGGATAGCGATCGGCGTGTTCGGCGCGCAGTCCGACCTGCTTCAGCAATTCCGGTACCCGCTTGCGGATTTCGTCGCGGGACCGGCCGTCGACCCGCAACGGTTCGGCCAGGGCGTCGAAAATCGGCAGGCGCGGATCCAGCGAGGAGGACGGATCCTGGAAGACGATCTGCAATCTGCGGCGGATATCGCGTTTGCGCTGCTTGCTCAGCGTCGCGACGTCCTCGCCGAAGACCTCGATCGTGCCCGCCTCGGGTTGGGCGAGGTCCATGATCTGGCTCAGCGTCGTCGATTTCCCGGATCCGGATTCGCCGACGAGTGCGAGCGTGCGTCCCTTGCGTACCGCGAAGTCGATGCCGTCGACCGCGCGCACCTCACCGGTGCGGCGTTTGAAGACGACACCGGAGGTGACCGGAAAGGTTTTGGTCAGACCCGAAACCCGCAGCACCACATCCGAATCGGCGGTTTCCGCCGCGGCCACGCTGTCGGTGTCGCGGCGGTAGGCGGCGAACAGTTCCGCGGTCCCCACTTCGGCGGTGCGGATGCAGGCGGCCCGGTGCGCGGGCGCGGTATCCCGCAGCGGCGGCTCCGCGGCCAGGCAGTCGTCGATGGAGACCGGGCAGCGCGGCGCGAAGGGACAGCCCGGCGGCAGGGCGTGCATGGGCGGGGGAGCGCCGACGATCGGGATGAGCGGCGCGCGGGCCGGACCGTCCATCCGCGGGATGGAACCGAGCAGGCCGACGGTGTAGGGCATCCGCGGTGAGTTGAACAGCTCTACGGCCGGGGCGTTCTCGACGATCCGACCGGCGTACATCACGGCCACGCGGTCGGCCAGGGTGGCCGCGATCCCCATGTCGTGGGTGATCATGATGACTCCGGCGCCGGTGATGTCGCGGGCCTTGCGCAGCAGGTCGAGGATCTGTGCCTGCACCGTCACATCCAAGGCGGTGGTCGGCTCGTCGCAGATGATCAATTCCGGATCGTTGGCGATCGCCATCGCGATCACCACGCGCTGGCGCATACCGCCGGAGAATTCGTGCGGAAAAGCCTTGGCGCGCACCGCAGGTTCGGGGATGCCGACCAGGTCGAGCAGTTCCACCGCCCGGTCCGCGGCCTGCGATTTGCTCATCTTCTTGTGGGCGACCAGCGCTTCGGCGATCTGATCGCCGACCCGGTAGACCGGGGTGAGCGCCGAGAGCGGATCCTGGAAGACCATGCTGACCCGAGTCCCCCGCAGCGCCGAGAGCTGTCTGTCGCCCATGCCGAGCAATTCCCTGCCGCGCAGGCGAATCGAGCCGCGGATGCGGGCCTGATCGGGCAGCAACCCCATCACGGCCAGCGAGGACACCGATTTACCGGAACCCGACTCGCCGACGATGGCCAGCACCTCACCGTCGGCGACGGTGTAGTTCACGCCGCGCACGGCGTCGATGCGGCCCTCCTCGCCGGGGAAGGACACATGCAGGTCCGAGACCTCCAGCAGGGGTGCGGTCGTAGCGCGGCGCGAGTCCGCGCGGTCGGCGGATTCGGTGGTGCGATCGGTCATGCCGCTTCAATCCTCTTGTCCGACTGCTCATCCGGACCGGCGCCGGAGGTCCGCGCCGACTTTCCGCGCAGCGCCTTGTCCCGCTTACCGGCCTTGCGGCCCGCCCGCGCCCCCTTGGAACTCGGGTCGAAGGCGTCGCGAAGGCCGTCGCCGACGAGGTTGGCGCACAGCACGATCGCGATCAGGAAACCACCCGGGAACAGGAACAACCACGGGAAGGTCAGCGCCGATTTGGTGCCGAAGGCGATCAGCGAGCCCAGTGACACGTCCGGCGGCTGCACGCCGAATCCGAGGAAGCTCAAACCGGTTTCGGACATGATCGCCGCGCCGACCGCGAGGGTGGTATCGATGATCAGGATCGACGCGATATTCGGCACGATGTGAGTGACGATCACCGAACGCGTCGACGCGCCCATGTACCGTGCCGCGCGGACGAATTCGCGTTCCCGCAGGCTCATCGTCAATCCGCGCACGATCCGGGCACTGATCATCCAGCTGAATCCGGCCAGCAGCACGATCAGCAGCAGAATCGAACTGCTGCCCTTGGTGCGCGGCGCGAAGATCGCGATGATGATGAAACTGGGCACCACCAGCAGCAGATCGACCAGCCACATGATCGCCCGGTCGGTCCACCCACCGAGCAGACCGGCGATCGACCCCGCGGTGACCGCGATCAGTGAGGTCAGCACCGCCACGCAGATGCCGATGATCAGCGATTTCTGCAAACCGTGCAGGGTCTGGGCCAGCATGTCCTGGCCGATCTCGTTGGTGCCGAACAGATGCTGCGGCGAGGGCGGTTGCAGCAGTGCGTACGGGTCGCGCTGCTGATAGTCATAGGACAGGAACGGCGGAATCGCGAAGGCGCCGATCAGCATGATGATCAGCACGGTCGCGCCGACGATGGCGGGTTTGTTGCGCAGGAACCTGCGCCACACCAGCTTTCGGCGACCGGCGGCAGCGGGTTCCGGCGCGCCCTGCGCGATGATCTCGGTTTCGGTCACTGTCTCGCCCCGATCATCCGACCCGCACTCGCGGATCCAGAATCGCATACACGATGTCGGACAGCAGGCCCGAAACCAGCACCACGAATCCCGCGAACACCGTGACGGTCACCACGATGTAGATGTCCTGCGCATTGATCGCATCGACCAGCCATTCACCGACGCCGTGCCATCCGAAGATCTTCTCGGTGAAGGTGGCGCCGGTGATCAGCGCGCCGAGACTGTAGGCGAACAGCGTCGCCATCGGAATCAGCGCGGTACGCAGACCGTGTTTGTAGAGTGCGCGGCGGCGGGTGAGCCCCTTCGCCCGCGCGGTACGGATGAAATCGCTCTGCAGCACATCCAGCATGGCGTTGCGCTGATAGCGGCTGTAACCGGCCATCGCGCCCAGGGCGAGGCCGAGGGTCGGGACGATCATGTGTTGTAACCGGTCGACGAACTGATTCCACACCCCGTGTACGGCATTGGCCGACGTTTCCCCGGTGTACAGGAATATCTGCTGACCGGTGGCCGAATTGATTTCCAGTGCACCGTATTTCAGTAGCGTCGCCAAGAGGAATACGGGCGTGCTGAGCACCAGCAGGGAAATAATCGTCGTGAAGTAATCGGTGAAGCGATATTGCCGGATCGCACCGGCCGCGCCGATCAGCACACCGAGGACGGTTCCGACCACCGAGCCCACGATCAGCAACCGCAGGCTGACCCCGATCCGGCGCGGCAGTTCCTGACTGACCGGCTGCCCCGTCAGCGTGGTGCCGAAGTCGCCGTGCACCACGCCGCCGACCCAGGTGAGGTAGCGCTGCGGGATGGGCTGGTCGAGATGCAGTTCGTGGGCCTTGGCGTCGATCACCGACTGCGGCGGTCGCGGATTGCGCTGTTCGAGGCTGTCCAGCGGGCGAAATGTCAGCGACGCCAGACTGAAGGCCAGGAACGACGCCAGCGCCAGCAGCACGACATAGTTGAGCGCACGTCGTAGCAGAAAGCCGGTCATCGGTCCCCTCGGGTCGGTTACTAGCCCCTGATCATAGGGAATGGTCTCGAGTCCACCGGTGACATCGTGCACCACTTCCGGCCCGCTCGCAGGCGGGGCGCGGGCAAACGATTACAGCCGCGCCGCGATTTCGGGCAGGATGGAATAGGTGACGCGTCTGCCGAAGCCGAAGATGGTGGCCACCGATGTCGATGGCACGCTGCTCGACGAATGGGAACGGGTGACGCCGCGCACCCGTACCGCGGTGGCCGCGCTGATCGCCGACGGTGTGCCGTTCGTGCTGGCCACGGGCCGTCCGCCGCGCTGGATCGATCCGGTGATCGAGGGGCTGGGCTTTCCTCCGCTGTGCGTCTGCGGCAACGGCGCGGTGATCTACGACAGTGCCGCCGACCGCATCCTGCACACCAGCACGCTGGATGTGGAGAGTCTGGCGTGGATCGCCGACCTCGCCGAGCGCGTTCTGCCGGGCTGTGGGCTGGCCGCCGAGCGCGTCGGCCGCAGCGCGCACGATGCGGCGACGCCGCAATTCGTCAGCTCGCCCGAGTACGAGCACGCCTGGCTGAATCCGGACGACACGCAGGTCTCACGGCAGGAGGTCATCTCGGCCTCGGCGATCAAGATGCTGATCCGGCTGCGCGGAACGCCGAGCGCCCAGATGCAGTCGGCCCTGGAACCGCACCTGGCCGGGCGCGCCGACATCACCTACTCCACCAACAACGGACTCATCGAACTGTCCGCGCCGGGTATCACCAAGGCCGCCGGCCTGAGTGTGGTCGCCGAGCGGCTCGGGGTGGACGCGGCGGCGATCCTGGCCTTCGGCGATATGCCCAACGATGTGCCGATGCTCCGCATGGCCGGCCACGGCGTCGCGATGGGCAACGCCCACCCCGAAGCCCTTGCGGCCGCCGACGAGATCACCGCCTCCAATTCGGAGGACGGCGTGGCGCGGGTGCTCGAGCGCTGGTGGGAGAGTTAGGGCCGTCCGCCAGGGTGGCTTTGCCCTGAACTGATCGTGCAAACCTCGCCGCTTCGAGCGGGTTTCGCGCATTCGGGTGGAGGTTTGCACGAAAAATTCAGGGTGACGCGAACTCTCGGCCCCAGCCCTCAGCCCGCGGGGGCGGGAGGAATGGGCTGGGACGGCGCCGCCACAGCGGACTCGGGTGCGGGCGGTGCTTCTCGCACCGCCCCCTCTGGTGGGGGAGCGGCCGGGTTCGGTGCTTCGGGAGCGGGCGCGGGCGGCGCCTCCGGTGCTGCTTGCGCATCGGGTGCCGCCGGGGGCGCTTGCGGATCGGAAGACCCCGCGTCCGGAGCCGCCTGCGGGGCCGGCGCGTCCGCGGGCAAGGCCTGCGGAATCGGCTCCCCCGCCGGGTCCGGTTGTGCGCCACCGTGTTTCAGCAGGGTGGTGACCACACCGGTGGCGGTGTTCAGGATCAACGAGCCGAGGCGGAAATCGGCACGCCGGCCGCCGGGAACCGGGTATGGATTGCGCAGCGGCGTTCCGAGCAGTCCGGATTCGGCGCCGAGCTGAACGAAGCGGTCGAGAATCTGGCCGGCCAGTTCGACGATCGAACCGTCGGGCGCCGCATAGACGTATCCGTTGACGAACTTGGCGTACTGGCCGCCGTCCCCGGTCGGGGTCGGTTCGGAGGAGGCGGCACCGAGACGTCCGTCCGGGCCGCCCTGTCCCGCCCAGTAGGTGGCGATGGCGTTCTTGTCGACCATGCTCAGCAGCCGCGTGGTCAGATTCGCCAGCGCTGCCAGATCCGCGTGCGCTCGTTGGTCTTTCGGAGCCGCGGGCGCGTTGCCGGCGGCAACCCCCGCGGCGATCTCGCGGATCCGGTCCATGCGCGCATAGGCGGCATCGCCGGGGCAGGTGGTGTTGCCGACGTCGCGATGTGCGAACACGATCGGCAGGTCCACCGCCTCACCCTCGGCGTACGGGGTGTAGTCGGTGCCCTCGGAATACATGGTGGTATGGCCCTCGGGATCCAGTCCCGCGATCTTGGCCCGCCACCCGACGAACTGCCCGGTGGCCTGGAGCTGGGCGTCGCTGGGTGCGGCGGTCTCGAAATCGCCCATCATCGCCACGCCCGCGGTGTTCTCGTTGAAACCACCGGCGTGCGCGCCCTCGACCGGGCGGTCCAGGCCGCCGTAGCGGCCCTCGAAGATCTGGCCGTACTTGTCGACCAGCGCGTTGTAGCCGATATCGCACCAGCCCAGAGTTTTGGCGTGGTACGCGTAGATCGCGCGCACGATGCCGGCGGATTCGGCCTTGCTGTAGTCGTTGCGACCGGCGGTGTGGTGGACGGTGATTCCACCCAGCCCGTCGTCGTAGGTGGGCTCCTCGCAGCGCAGCGATTCGTCGGCGCCCCACTGCGCGCGATTGATCACCTTCGGCCCGCCGCCCGGCAGCGGCGCGGCGACCGAAGTCAGGTCGTCGTCGATCGCGCCGCGCCCGGGATCGATCAGCACCGCCGACAGTTGCGACGCGGCCTGCTGCGCCGGATCGTCGGAGCGGCCGGCGGCCGGAGCGATCGCCTTGTGGGTGGTGAGTATCTGAACAGCCTTGGTCTCGCCGACGTAGATCGGTTCGGTACCGGTCCGGGCCGGGACGCTCGCGTGATCGCTGCGACCGGTGTCGACCCGGTCGGCCGGGAACCACGGCCCCCAGCTGCCGTCGGCCTGCTGGGCGCGAATCAGGGCGGTGGTGTCCGCCAGTTCCTTCGCGGTCAGCGCGACCATGCTGAAGGGCGTATCCCGGGTCAGTTCCTTGACTTCCGCGCCGACCTGATCGGCCATATCCGGTGGTACGGCACCGGGGGACAGGGCGGGGGCGGCCGGGTCGATGCCCGGAACCTGTGCGGGGTCGAGCGGGGCGGCGATGAAGCCGGGGCCGGCGTGCGCGGGGGACGCGGCGGGGGCGGGAGCCTGCGGGGTGACCGGTCCGGCGTACGGCGCCGGGGTCGGTGTGGTGGTCGTTCGATCACCGAACTGGGGTAGTGGAATCTCGCTGGGTAGTCGCACGCCCGGCGGGGCGGGTAGGCCGGGCGGGACGGGAATCGACTTCGGCAGCGGGAGCTTCCGCAGGTCGGACAGCCGCAGATCCGGCAGGTTCAATCCGGTGAGTTCGCGCAGCGGCAACACGATGTCGGGGGCGGACGCCAAGGCCACCTCGGCGAGTTGCGCGGGTATCGCGGCGAGGTCGCTGTCACCCGCTGGGCGATAGCCGGGAGCATCGCGCAGTGTCAGCGTCGCGAGTGGGGCGGCAACCGCGAGAGTCGCGACCACGGGCAGGACGACGGAACGTTTCGGGCGGCGGTACGGCACGAGCATCTCCCATTCAGGTAGAACCGGTGACCGTCAGCGGGGAACAGGGGTGGCGCGCGGGGTTGATTCCTGACGGATCGATGGTCACACTAGTCCCAAATGCCGCAGATCTAAACCTTTGGTTGAGGATTAGAGCTAGGATAGCTCGAATGTAACTTTCCAGTAGCCACGCAAGGTCAGGACATGCCGAGCGAGCGGTGCGTTCGATCAACCACCCGGCTCGCCGAACCCGTTGGGAGGCACGATGGCTCACCCCCGCCCGAGTGCGCGCCGGGACGGCCGATCGGCGCTGTCCGCACACCACAGGAGGGTTCGATGACCCGGACCGAAGCCGCTCGGACCGGCGCCGCGCCGCCGGATCGCCCGAACGCCACACCCGCGGACGGGGTGGCGGGCGGATTCACGAGCCGACTCCGGCGCCGGCACGGTGGACTGCTGCGTCGGCGGCGAATGCGGCGCGGTGCGCTGATCGGCTTGGTCGTGGTGCCGGTGACCGGCGGAATCGTCGTCGCCTTCGCGGTGCCGATATTCGGTTCCGGTACTCGCAACGCCGCCTATCAGGCGGCCGCGGGCCCCGGGCACGGGCGCGGGATGAGCCAGGTCGGCGCGTTCGACCAGGCCACCGCGGGCGCGACGGCCGACGGCATCCTGGCGCACTACTACCCGGGCGCCCAGCTCGCGACGATCGGGCCTACCACGGTGCGGGTGCGGCTCACGGTCTACGACAACGAAACCCTGGACGTGTACTCCGATTCCGGGCTGACCGTCGCCGGCCGTCGGGTGGTGGCGGGACAGGCCGCGCACCTGACTCCGACGCCCGACGGCGGCGCGAACGTCGTGGTGACCATCGGTTGTGACGGTGATGTGCTGTGGCAGGGTTCCACCGACGACCCCTGGGCCTACCCCGCCGACCCGGGTCCCGACCGGCCCGAGGCCGAACATCTGAAGGTGTGCGACGGCTCGAGTTTCCGTGGGGCACTGGGCGTTACGCAGGACAACGGGCAGCCCGCGACGGTGAACCAGCTCGACGTCGAGGACTATCTGCTCGGTGTGGTCCCGGCCGAGATGGAGGCCGAATGGGCCGACAAGGGTGGTGCGGAAGCGCTGCGGGCGCAGGCGATCGCGGCCCGCTCGTACGCCCTGGCCGAACACCGCTACCCGTATGCCCAGACCTGCGACACCACCGACTGTCAGATGTATCCCGGCACCGACAAGGAGGATCCGCGCGCGGCCGACGCGGTCCACGCCACCGCGGGCCAGGTCCTCATGCGCGACGGCCATATCCTGCGCACGGAGTATTCGGCGGCGCCGGGCGGCGGGCAGCCGATCGACATCACCACCCTCGAGGTCGGGCCGACGCCCGCCGAGCTGGAAGCCGCGCCGGCCGTGCCCGAAGCTCCGGCCGCACCCGCGCCGGCGGTCCCCGAGCAAGCGGTCCGCGGCAATTCCACCATCGATGTGAAGTACGCCGAAAGCGGCGGCGCGGCAGGGCCTTTGGGCGATCCGATGGGGCCGGAGTCGTTGCTGCCCGGCAAGGTCGGAACCTTCCGCCTGTACCAGGGCGGTGTCATCATCGCCACCCCGACCCTCGGCGCCCAGATCGTCGATTACGCGCGTCTGCTGCAGATCGCGCCGCAGGTGAGCCAGAGCGCGGGGGAGGACGCCGGAGCGCAGGCCGCGGCTCCCACCCCGCCACCGGCTCCTAGCGGGGAGGATGCGCAGACCCACCCCGACCCGGCGGACGCGGCCGGTACTCCGGCCTCCGCGACCGGATCACCCGTCGGCCCGCCCGCCGCGGGGATCGCGCCGCCGGACCACACCGCGAGCGCCCCGGCCGCAGCGGCTTCCCGACCCGAATAAGGGGCGGACCGCTGGCGCGTCGCTCGCCGGATGTGACACGGCCGGGTATGCCGTCGCCCCGGCCGCAGCGGGGCACAACGTGTGCCCACCTCGCTCAACCCAGCGAGGTGTCGTCCAGTGATTCGGAGAGCCGGCGGAGCAGGTCGGCGAGTTGGTCCAGTTCGGTTCGGCTCATCCCGGACAGCAGGCGGATCTCGTTGTCGACGTGCAGCGGCATGACCTCGTCGATCACGTCGAGGCCGTGGTCGGTCAGCTGGACGCGAATGGTTCGCCGGTCTCTCGCATCGGGAACCCGGCGGACCAGATCCTTGGCGGCCATGCGGTCGATGCGATTGGTGATCGCACCCGAGGTCACCATGGTGGCTTTGATCAAGTCACCGGCCGTGAGGCCGTCGGACCCACCGGAGCGGCGCAGCGTGGACAGCACGTCGAACTCCCAGTATTCGAGTCCGTAGCGGGCGAAGAACTCCTTCATCTCACGCTCGAGCCGGCGGCCCATGCGCTTCAACCGGCCGATGACGTGGGTCGGCCAGACATCGAGGTCGGGGCGGGCGCGACCCCAGTCCGCGACGATCCGGTCCACGGCGTCGCTCACAGCGCTCTCCTCCCGGGCGAATATCTCAACGTTCAGATACTTGACATCAAGACACTCTCTGGTGTCCGATTATCTCAACGTTGAGATTATCAATGAGGAGATACCGTCATGACAGGTACCGTCGCCGCCCGCGGCTCGACTGCCGCGATCCTCGCGATCACCGGTCTGGCGCCGCTGGTGTGGGGGACGACGTACGCCGTCACCACCGAATTCCTGCCGCCGGAGCGGCCGATGTTCACCGCGCTGATGCGAGCCCTCCCGGCCGGATTGGTGCTGCTGGGCGCGACTCGGGTGCTGCCGCGCGGCCGCTGGATCGGCCGTGCCGCCCTGCTCGGCGTGCTCAACATCGGCGCCTTCTTCCCGCTGCTGTTCCTCGCCGCGTACCGGCTGCCCGGCGGCGTGGCGGCCGTATTGGGTTCGGCCGCACCGCTGTTCGCGCTCGGCTTCGCGGCGGTGCTGTTGCGGGTGCGGCCGAGCGGTCGCAAGCTGCTGGCCGGAGCGATCGGCATGCTCGGGGTGGCGCTGGTGGTGCTGCGGGCGAATGCCGCCCTGGACACGATCGGCGTGCTGGCCGGGCTGGCGGGTGCGGCATCGATGGCCGCGGGAACCGTGCTGACCGGGCATTGGGGACGGCCCGAAGGTGTCGGCCCGCTGGCGTTCACGAGCTGGCAACTGACCGCGGGCGGGGTGGTACTGCTGCCGTTGGCGCTGATCACCGAGGGGGCGCCGCCCGTGCTGGACGCCCCGGCGATCGGCGGATACCTCTATCTCGGCGTACTCGGTACCGCGGCCGCCTATGCCCTCTGGTTCCGCGGTCTGGCTCGGGTACCGGCCACATCGGTCGCCTTCCTGGGCCTGTTGAGTCCGCTGTCGGCGGCGGTGATCGGCTGGCTCGCGCTCGGGCAGTCGCTGACTCCGCTGCAGGTGCTGGGCATGGTGATCGCCTTGGGCGGCACGGTGCTGGGACAGGTGGGCGATCACGCGAAGCCGCCGTCCGAGCACTCGGAGCCGCTCTCGCCGTCGGTCACCGACGCACCCGAACTCGCCGACCCACGGCAACTTTCATCGATCGAGGAGTGAAAAACCATGCGTATCACCGTTTTCGGCGCGGCGGGCATCGCGGGCAGCCGCATCGTGCGCGAGGCGCTGTCGCGCGGCCACGCGGTCACCGCGGTCGGCCGCGGCGAGCGTTCGGACGATCTGCCCGCCGCGGCGAGCTTCCGCACCGCCGACGCCACCGACCCGGCCCAGGTGAAGGATGTCACCGCCGGTAGCGATGTGGTCATCAGCGCGACGCGGCCGCGCCCCGGGCGCGAATACGAATTGGCGGACGTGGCCGCGGCACTGCTGGACGGATTGCGCGGCACCAGAATCCGCCTGCTGGTCGTCGGCGGCGCGGGCGATCTGATCGTGCCCGGCACCGGCACGACCGTCATGCAACGGCCGGATTTCCCGCCGGACTGGCGTCCGATCGCCCTGGCCTGCCACGCGCAACGAGAGGTGTTCCGCAGCGCGACAACCGATGTCGACTGGACCTATCTCAGCCCACCCGCACTGCTCGAGCCCGGCGAACGCCGCGGAACCTACCGGGTCGGCGCCGACGAACTGGTCACCGACAGCACGGGCGCCTCGCACATCTCGATGGAAGACCTCGCCGTCGCCCTCCTCGACGAGGCCGAGGAGCAGCGCCACACCCGGACCCGCTTCACCGTCGCCTACTGAACTACCGCTCCGAACCACGTTCTCGGGCACCGCTTTATCCCGGTCGTAAGGATGGGCCAACCGCTCCGGCGACGATAGATCTCATCCGGTGAGCCGGCTTCCCCGTGATGCGGGTTCACCTCGTACCGACGTCGTCGGCAGGCGGTAGAGTGCCTGCCCGAGAGAAGGGGGAGGCCGATGAGCTATCCGTACGGGCCAGGCTACGGGGGGAACGGTTATCCGCCGGCGGGCTACCCGCCGCCCGGGTATCCGCCCGCGGGATATCCGGCGCCGGGCTATGCGCCCTACGGTTATCAGGAGCCGCGTCCGAGCGGGGGTGCGGCGATCACCGCGGGAGTCTTCGCACTCCTGCTGGCGCTGCTGGCCGCGTTCGGGATCATCGGTCTGCTCAGTGCGGCGAACAGTGTGAGCCACTCCTACGGCTCCTACCGTTCGCACAGCAGCGGTTCGGCCGACATCTTCTACATCATGGCCGCGGTCGACGGCCTGATCGCGCTGCTGTGGGCCGTCGGCGGAATCATGCTGATGAACCACAAGAATGCCGGGCGGGTGATGCTGGTCGTGCTGTCCTCGCTCGGACTGCTCGGCGGTCTCGCGGGAATCGTGATGGCGCTGGCCAACGGCGTGCCCGCGGCATCGATCGGCGGAATCATCGGACTGCTGTTCGCGGTGCTGATGTTGAGCCTGACGCTGTCCGGTTCGGCGAAGCGGTGGTGCGGCGCGGGCATGCCCGCCTATCCGCCCGTGGCCTACTACGGTCAGCCGCCCTACCCGTACTGACAGGGGCGGCGGATATGGCTTTGCGAGCAGCGCGCGCGGCGGGCTTCTCCGTATATACAGCCCGGCTACGCGCCGGCGCGGCCGAAACCGAGCGGTGTCTACGTCAACCCCCGGTGACGCCTCGGTGAACACCTCCCGGCCCCTCGCGGCGATATTCCGCTACCCGTCCCGGTCCGCGCACGGCCGTGACCACCATCCCCGCCGGCGAGACCTACGGCGTGCAGACGTGGTGACCCGCTACGGCTACGCTGGGCTCCCGTGACCGTCGCAGCTCCCTTCGATCTGATCGTCGTCGGCTCCGGATTCTTCGGGCTGACCGTTGCCGAACGCACCGCCAACCTGCTGGGTAAGCGGGTGCTCGTGATCGAGCGCCGCTACCACTTGGGCGGTAATGCGTATTCGGAGGCGGACCCCGAAACCGGAATCGAAATCCACAAGTACGGTGCCCACCTGTTCCACACCTCCAACAAGCGAGTGTGGGATTACGTCAATCAGTTCACCGAGTTCACCGGTTACCAGCATCGGGTCTTCGCGATGCACAAGGGACAGGCCTACCAGTTCCCGATGGGTCTGGGGCTGATCTCGCAGTTCTTCGGACGTTATTTCGGTCCCGAGGAGGCGCGCGCGCTCATCGCGGAGCAGTCCGCCGAGATCGAGACCAAAGATGCCGCGAATCTCGAAGAAAAGGCGATCTCGCTGATCGGCCGCCCGCTCTACGAGGCGTTCGTCCGCGATTACACCGCCAAGCAGTGGCAGACCGACCCCAAGGAACTGCCCGCCGGCAATATCACCCGGCTGCCCGTGCGATACACCTTCGACAATCGCTATTTCAACGACACCTACGAGGGTCTGCCGGCAGGCGGTTACACCGCCTGGCTGGAGAAGATGGCCGAATCGGATCTGATCGAGGTGCGCCTGAATACCGATTGGTTCGAGGTTCGCGACGAAATCCGCGCGCAGAATCCGGACGCGCCCGTCGTCTACACCGGCCCGCTGGACCGTTACTTCGACTACAGCGAGGGCGAACTGGGCTGGCGCACCATCGATTTCGAGACCGAAGTGCTCGAGACCGGCGACTTCCAGGGCACCTCGGTGATGAACTACAACGACGCCGATGTGCCGTTCACCCGCATCATCGAGCCGCGCCATTTCCACCCGGAGCGTGACAGCTATCCGGAGGACAAAACCGTGATCATGCGCGAATTCTCTCGCTTCGCGCAGACCGGCGACGAGCCGTACTACCCGATCAACACCCCGGAGGACCGCGCCAAACTCCTGGCCTACCGCGAGCGGGCGAAGAACGAAACCGCCACGGCCAAGGTGGTCTTCGGCGGCCGTCTGGGCACATACCAGTATCTCGACATGCATATGGCCATCGGCAGCGCGCTGAGCACCTTCGACAACGTGCTGCGCCCGCATCTGGAATCCGGCGCACCGCTCACGGCCGGCGATTCCGAGTAATGTGCCACCGGCCCGTACCGCGGATGCAGGAAGTGAAATGACCGCACAAGTGACCCTCGAGGATATGAGCACCGAGACCCGCGCGAAATCCCTGCTGCAGCGCATCATCCTGCCTCGCCCCGGCGAGCCCCTGGATGTGCGGACGCTGTATCTGGAGGAATCGGCGACGAACGCTCGCCGCGCTCACGCCCCCACGCGCACCTCGCTCTCCATCGGCGCCGAATCCGAAGTGTCGTTCTGCACCTATTTCAATGCGGTGCCGGCCAGTTACTGGCGGCGCTGGACCATTCTGGAATCGGTGGTGCTGCGCCTGGACCTGTCCGGGCACGGCCGGGTGGACGTCTACCGCTCCAAGGCCGACGGGTCCCGAATCCATGTGCGCGGTAACGAATTCGCGACGACCACGGCGGGCCGTGAATCGCTCACCGCACCGGCCGATGTGACCACGGTCGAATTCGAGGTCGAGCTGGCGCCGTTCGAGGACGGCGGCTGGATCTGGTTCGACATCACCACCGACTCCGCGGTCGAATTGCGCAGCGGTGGTTGGTACGCGCCGATCGAGGCGCCCGGTGAGGGCAGCATCGCGGTGGGCATGCCGACCTTCAACCGGCCCACCGACTGTGTGAACACCCTCGCGGCCCTCGGCTCCGATCCGCTGGTGCTGGAGAAGATCACGGCCGTGATCATTCCCGATCAGGGCAATCGCAAGGCCGTCGACGAACCCGGATTCGCCGAGGCGGCCGCGGTTCTCGGCGATCGGCTCGCGATTCACGATCAGCCGAATCTGGGCGGTTCCGGCGGTTACAGCCGCGTCATGTACGAGGCGCTGAAAACCACGGACGCGCAATACATCGTCTACATGGACGACGATATCGAGATCGAGCCGGACTGCATTCTGCGCGCTCTGGCCTTCGCCCGTTTCTCCCGCACCCCCACGCTGGTCGGCGGGCAGATGCTGAATCTGCAGGAGCGCTCGCATCTGCACACCATGGGCGAGGTGGTCGACCGCGGTATCTGGATGTGGACCGCGGCGCCGAATGTCGAATACGACCACGACTTCTCGAAATATCCGCTGCGCGACCGCGACAATTCCAAACTGCTGCACCGGCGCATCGATGTCGATTTCAACGGCTGGTGGACCTGCGTGATTCCGCGCGTGGTGGCCGAGCAGATCGGGCAGCCGCTGCCGCTGTTCCTGAAGTGGGACGACGTGGAATACGGGCTGCGCGCCCGCGCGGCCGGATATCCGACGGTCACGCTGCCGGGTGCGGCGGTCTGGCACATGGCGTGGAGCGACAAGGACGACGCCATCGACTGGCAGGCCTATTTCCACCTGCGCAATCGCCTGGTGGTCGCGGCCCTGCACCTCGGCAACGACGGCCGCCCGATGATCGTGAACACGGTCAAGGCGACGCTGAAACATCTGCTGTGCCTGGAATATTCGACGGTCGCCATTCAGAACCAGGCGATCCGCGATTTCCTCGCCGGGCCGGACAAGCTGTTCGAACTGCTGCCCACCGCCCTGGGGCAGGTCGCCACGATGCGGAAGGAATTCCCCGACGCGGTGATCGTCGGCTCCTCGACAGACCTGCCGCTGCCCAGCGGCGCCGATGTGGGTGCGGTCGGTGAACCGTCGAATCCGCTGGCGAAGGTCGTCCGGCTCGGCAAGGGCGTGGTGCACAACCTGCGCAAGGCCAAGACCGAACATCACGACCGCCCCCAGTTGAACGTCCCGACCCTGGACGCGCGTTGGTTCCTGCTCTCGCAGGTCGACGGGGTTACCGTGACCACAGCCGACGGGCGTGGTGTGGTGTACCGCAAGCGTGATCCGCGTCAGGCCCGGGAGCTGTTCGCCGAGGCGATGCGGTTGCGCCGGGAACTGGCCGCCCGATTCCCGGAGCTGCGGGAGCGGTACCGTGCCGCACACGCCCGCTTGACCAGCACCGCGGCGTGGGAGAACGCGTTCGGAATCAACACTAGTGAGGACAAATGACCGCCCCAGCCTCCTCCGATCCGGCAGGCGCCCCGCATCTGCAGGTGGTGGCGGACCCCGAGGTGTCCAAGCCCGCGGAGGTCAAGATCCTCAACGCGGTGCAGGGCGCCATCGGCACGCCGCCGGTGATCAAGGCCGCGCGCGGGATGTCGCATTTCGGTGAGCATGCGCTCGGCTGGATGGCCATCGGCGCCGCGGGTGCACTGGTCGACAAGTCCCGCCGGCGCCAGTGGGCCGGAGTCGCGGTCGGCGCCTTCGGGGCGCACGCCGCCTCGGTCGTCATCAAGCGCATCGTCCGGCGCCCGCGCCCGCACGACCCATCGGTCCAGGTCAACGTATCGACGCCGAGCAAACTTAGCTTCCCGTCCTCGCACGCCACCTCCACGACGGCGGCGGCCGTGTTGCTCGGGAAGTTGACCGGGCTACCCTTGCCTGCGGTGCTCGTGCCGCCGATGCTGCTCTCCCGGGTCGTTCTGGGAGTGCACTATCCCTCCGACGTGCTCGCCGGATCCGCTCTGGGTGCGGCATCCGCCGCAGCCGTGCTAGCCGCCGAAAAGAGATTCGCCAGTGACCGCACAGGAAAGAACCCTCGCTGATATGAGTGAAGAGCCGACCGGCACCGACCTCGACGAAGCCGTCCTGAAGGGTCCGCCGAAGACGCTGGCCGGCGGAATCGTCAAGGCCGTGCGGCCACGGCAGTGGGTGAAGAACGTCCTCGTGCTGGCGGCGCCGCTGGCCGCCGGTAAGGACGCGGCCTCCGGCGCGTACGTGCTGGCGGATGCGACCGTGGTCGCCCATATCGCGATCGCGTTCATCGTGTTCTGCATGGCGGCCTCGGGTATCTACCTGGTCAACGACGCGCTCGACGTCGAGGCCGACCGCGCCCACCCCACCAAGCGGTTCCGGCCCATCGCGGCCGGCATCGTGCCGGTGAACCTGGCGTACTCGCTCTCGGCGGTGCTGCTGGTCGGCTCGATCGCGGGCTCGTTCCTGGCGTCCTGGCATCTGGCCGTCGTGATGGCGGTCTACATCGGCATTCAGCTGGCGTACTGCTTCGGCCTGAAACATCAAGCGGTGCTCGACATCTGCATCGTGTCCTCGGGCTTCCTGCTGCGCGCGGTCGCCGGTGGCGCGGCCGCCGACATCCGGCTCTCGCAGTGGTTCCTGCTGATCATGGCCTTCGGCTCGCTGTTCATGGCGGCGGGTAAGCGCTACGCGGAGTTGAAGATCGCGCTCGACACCGGCGCCAAGATCCGCAAGTCGCTGCAGTACTACACACCCACCTACCTGCGCTTCATCTGGACCCTGTCGGCCACCGCGGTGGTGGTCTTCTACGGGCTGTGGGCCTTCGAAACCGATCACAAGCACACCCAGTGGTTCGCGATCTCGATGATTCCGTTTACCATCGCAGTCCTGCGCTACGCGGTCGACGTCGATGGCGGCGAGGCCGGGGAACCCGAAGAGATCGCGCTGGGGGATCGCATATTGCAGCTCCTGGCCATCGCCTGGATCGGAGCGGTAGGTGTCGCTGTCTATCTCACCTGACGAGATGCTGGTAGCGGGAGACGAACACGGGGAGGGGGCAGACGCGGAGTCGTCCGATCGCGCACTACAGCGCGACGGCGATGCCGCGCGCCGCTTTTCGGTGCTCTCCCGCACGGTATTCGTCGGTGGGGTGCTCGTCACCGTCGCGTTGTTCGGTATCGGCGCCTGGCAACGGCGCTGGATCGCCGACGACGGCCTGATCGTCCTGCGCACCGTGCGCAATCTGCTGGCCGGAAACGGCCCGGTCTTCAATGCCGGCGAGCGGGTGGAGACCAACACCAGCGCGGCCTGGACCTATGTGATCTGGTTCTTCAGCTGGATCAGCGACGCCCGGCTCGAATACGTCGGTCTGGCTGTCGCGCTGACCCTTTCGCTGCTGGCCGTCGTCTTCGCCATGGTGGGTTCGGCGCGGTTGTGGCGCCCGTTCACCGCCACCGCGCCGACGCTGCTGCTGCCCGCCGGTGCGCTGGTCTACATCGCCGTGCCGCCGGCTCGCGACTACGCCACCTCGGGCCTGGAGAACTGCCTGGTCATCTTCTGGCTCGGCGTGCTGTGGTGGTTGCTGCTGCGCTGGAGTCAGGACGAGAAGCCCGGCCTGGCACAACTTCTCGTGGCCGGCTTCTGGGCCGGTCTGTGCTGGGTGGTCCGGCCGGAGATGACCGTCATCGGCGGTCTGGCCCTGCTCATGCTGTTCTTCGCGCCGGTGCCGCGTACCCGGTTGCGCCCGCTGCTGATTCGCGCGCTGCTGGTGGCGGTCGCCGGCGCGGTGCCGGTCGGTTATCAGATCTGGCGCATGGGCTATTACGGCCTGCCCTATCCGAACACCGCGGTGGCCAAGGAGGCCGGCGGTGCGAAATGGGGTCAGGGCCTGAAATATCTGTGGGATCTGATCGGCCCCTACTACCTGTGGATTCCGCTGCTGATCCTCGTCGTGGTGGCCGCGGTGCTGCTGCGCGGCAGGCGCCACCGGACGACGGGCGCCACCGTTGCCGCCGATGCCGGGCGATGGGTCCGGCTGCGGCGGTGGCTGCGCTCCCCGGCCGCGGTGGTGACCCTGATGGTCGGCGGCGGCCTGCTGCTCGTGCTGTTCAACATGCGGGTCGGCGGCGACTTCATGCACGGCCGCATGCTGCTGCCGCAGCTGTTCTGCCTGCTGTTGCCGGTGTCGGTGCTGCCGGTCCGGTTGCCGGTCGGCGAACGTTCGGCCTGGCTGCGGTGGTCGTTCGCCCTGCCGCTGATCGCCTGGGTGGGGACGGTCGGCTGGGCGCTGTTCGCGGCCAACACGACCGCGGACACCTCGGGCGGGCAGATCAGCGCCTCGGGCATCGTGGACGAGCGGATCTACTACGTCCTCAACAGTGGGCACGACCATCCGGTACTGGCCGAGGACTATCTGGACTACCCGCGCATGCGGGCGATGCTGCAGGACATCGCCGCCACGCCGGACGGCGGACTGTTGATCAACTCGCCGTCGTTCATGATGTGGTACGTCGCGCCGCCGCCGCTGCCGATTCCGCCAGGCGGGTACGGGCACACCGTCTACTTCCTCAACCTGGGCATGACCAGCATGAACGTCCCGTTGAGCGTGCGCGTCATCGACCAGGAGGGCTTGGCCTATCCGCTGGCCGCCCACACCGACCGGCTGGCCGACGGACGTATCGGGCACGACAAGAACCTGTATCCCGACTGGGTGGTCGTCGATACCGGTATGGTCGACCAGCATCCGTGGATGCCGTGGTTCCTCGACGAGAAGTGGGTACGCCAGGCGCGGACCGCGCTGTCGTGCCCGGCCACCCAGGACCTGCTGGCCTCCTATCGAGCGCCGCTGACCTGGGATCGGTTCAAGCACAACGTCATCCAGTCGCTGCATTTCGCGAAGTACCGCATCGACCGGGTGCCCAAATACGAGATCCAGCGTTGCCACTTGGTGGACCCGACGACACCGCCTCCGGTGCCGAACTAGACCGCCGACGGCAACGAAGAAGTCGTGTATTAGTCTCGGTTTGATAACGCCGACGTATCGATTTCACGATACGCTCGGTGACGGACGTCCGTCGGGGGCGCATCTCCGCATGCGCACGGGTGATCATTCGCAGAGAAGAACAGCGGTCGGACGGGCCGCGCTACGGGAAAGGCCGGACAGGGTATGCGAGGCGTGACTGTGCGATGGGTGCAGCAGAGACGTCGGAGACGGTCGCAGCAGCCGTCGGCGCCTCATCGAACCGGATGGCTCAAGCGGTCCGCGGTGGGCGTTGCCTTGGCGACGTTGCTGCCGTTCGGGGTGTCGGTGGCAGAGGCCGGACATGCCGCCGCGGCGTTCAATCCGACGGGTATCGACTTCTGGGTCGATTCGTCGATGGGCCCGATCAAGTCGCGCATCTTCCGTGCGGCCGACGGCAACACCGGACGGGTGGTGTACGCCCTCGACGGTATGCGCGCCCAAGGCGACATCAGCGGCTGGGAGAAGGAAACCAACATCATCCCGGCGTTGGTCAACGCCAACATCAACGTGGTGATGCCGGTCGGCGGTCCGTCGAGCTTCTACGCCGACTGGAACGCGCCGAGCAACTTCTTCGGCATCGATACCGGCTCGGTCGGCTCGTCCGGCTCGGCCTCGACCGGCTCCGCGATGACCGGTTCCTCGAACTACAACGAGACGCTGGGCAAGGTCAACACCTACAAGTGGGAAAGCTTCCTGACCCAGGATCTGCCCAACGCCCTGGGCGCGCGGATGGGCTTCAGCTCGCACCGCAACGGCGTCTTCGGCCTGTCGATGGGTGGTAGCGCCGCCCTGACACTGGCCGCGTACCACCCGGACCAGTTCAGCTACGCCGGCTCGTTCTCGGGCTACCTGAACATCTCGGCGCCGGGTATGCGTGAGGCCATGCGCGTGGCGATGCTGAGCGCCGGTGGGTACAACATCGACGCGATGGCACCGCCGTGGGGCCCGCAGTGGTTGCGGATGGATCCGTTCGTGTTCGCACCGCGGTTGAAGGCCAACAACACTCGACTGTGGGTCGCGGCCGGCAGCGGCATTCCGTCGGCGCAGGACGCGGTCGCCCCGCTCGACATCATCCAGGGATCGCCGCTGGAGGCCTTGGCGCTGGCCAACACCCGCGCCTTCCAGGTTCGCATGATGACCCTGGGCGCCGGCAACGTCACCTACGACTTCCCGAATGTGGGTGTGCACAACTGGCACAACTGGGAGGACGAGGTCTACCGGATGCTCCCGGATATGTCGGCCAATATCGGCTGATCTCAGCACGACTCGCAGCCCCTCAGCACGACTCGCAGCCCCGCAGCGGACTTCCGCTGCGGGGCTGCGTCGTATCCGACCTGTGCCGCAGATCACCTTTCGGACTATTTCCGTGTTGAATCATTTGGTCGCGCTACCGGATCACCGATACTCGATTGGTATCGAAGAACCCTCAGTACAGCGGCGAGTGCCTTCGCCGGAACGCTTGTGTCTGTGTTGTCCGGAATGAGCGGTGGCTCGTGCGGTGTGGGATCGGGTGCGACCGCCGCTTCAGGTGAAAGGTCGTGTCGATGCGATTTGCGCACAGGAAGCCGTCACTCGGAGGTAGGTCCGGTTCGTGGCTCAGGCGCTCGGCGTTGGGCATGGCATTGGCCCTGTTGCTGCCGCTGGGAGTTTCGGTTCTCGGCAACGGCGCGAGCGCGTCGGCGGCATTCGACCCGTCGGGGTTCGACTTCTGGGTGGATTCGCCGGTCATGGGTGCGGTCAAGTCCCGGGTTTTCCGGGCGAAGGACGGCAACACCGATCGTGTGGTCTACGCGCTCGACGGTTTGCGGGCGCCGCAGACGCTCAACGGCTGGGAGATCGAGACCAATGTCGCCCAGGTCCTGACCGATTGGAATATCAACGTCGTGATGCCGGTCGGCGGCCAATCCAGTTTCTACGCGGACTGGAATGCGCCCAGCTCGTTCTTCGGCGTCCCGCCGGGCAATTTCGGTTCGGTCAACACCGGATCCGGTGCGACCGAGACATTCCTGGGCGGGCCGGGGAAGGACTATCGCTACGACTGGGAGACGTTCCTGACCGTTCAGTTGCGCAGTGCCCTGCGGGATCGGCTCGGCTTCCGGGGTAGTCGCAACGGCGCCTTCGGATTGTCGATGGGCGGTAGCGCCGCGTTGACGCTGGCGGCGTATCACCCGGACCAGTTCAGCTTCGCCGGATCGTTCTCGGGTTATCTGAACAATTCCGCCCCCGGTATGCGCGAGGCGATTCGGATGGCGATGATCGACGCCGGTGGTTACAACGTCGATTCGATGGCTCCGCCGTGGGGCCCGCAGTGGCTGCGGATGGACCCCTTCGTCTTCGCTCCCCGCTTGATCGCCGACAACACCCGGCTCTGGATCGCCGCCGGCAGCGGTGTGCCGTCTCAGGAGGACTTGGGCCTGCCCCTACCGGCGGCGGCCGACCACATCATGCGCGGTGCGCCGCTGGAGGTGCTGGCCTTGGCGAATACCCGTGCCTTCCAGGTACGGATGATGACGCTGGGCGCGACCAACGTGGTGTATTCGTTCCCGAATGTCGGTGTGCACGACTGGTTCAACTGGCAGGCAGAGGTATACCGGATGATTCCGGACCTTTCGGCGAATATCGGCTGAACATCCTCCACCCACGGGCCCCGGCCGAAACCGCCGGGGCCCGTGGCATGTTGGGCGTTTCCTGGTGAAATTCACCGGCGCACTAGTTGATTCGTCATTTCACACTGTCATTTCCGTGCGGACGCGATAGGGTCACTGCACGATTACGAATGGCGCACGGGCGGATTTCAGCCACCCGGCGGGGTCCGTGTTGCTAACGATTGGGCGGTCGAATATCGTCCAGCGAGCGCAAGTGTGACCGTTCGTAGCCGCGGCGTCGCTCATGTCGAAAGGTCGGGTTCGACGTGAGCGCAGATCATGCCGTCGCTGACGGAAGTGGTCGTGGCGCGGCGACAACAGCAGACAGCAGCAGAAAGAGAGCAGTATCCATGCGTTTCGGCAGGTCGGCCGCGCCGGTTTCGCATTCGGCGCTCGCGCCGGAGTCAGCCCCCAGAGGGCGGCGAGGCGCTCAGCGTGGTTGGCGCACACGTCTTCTCGCTGCGGGTGCCGCGATGGCACTCCCGATCGCGGCGGGCATCATGGCTCCGGCCGCCATCGCCGCTCCCGTTCACGCACCCGTGCATCAGACACCCGCGGGCGGCTACGACGAACTGATGGTTCCGTCGAGCATGGGCCCCATCAAGGTGCAGGTGCAGTGGGCGCGCAACGGCGGTAACGCCGCCCTGCTGCTGCTGGACGGCCTGCGTGCTCGCGACGACCGCAACGCGTGGTCGTTCGAGACCAACGCGCAGCAGATGTTCGGCAACGACAACGTCACCCTGGTGATGCCGGTGGGTGGCCAGTCCAGCTGGTACGCCGACTGGCAGGGCCCGAGCAACACCAACGGCCAGAAGTTCACCTACAAGTGGGAAACCTTCCTTACCAAGGAACTTCCGGACTTCCTCAGCAATTACGGCGTGGAGCGGACCAACTACGCGGTCGCCGGTCTGTCGATGAGTGGTCCGGCGGCGTTGCGCCTGGCGGCATTCCACCGCGACCAGTTCAAGTACGCGGCCTCCTTCTCGGGCCCGCTGAACTGGAACGCCCCGGGTATGCGCGAGGCGATTCGCGTGATGATGCTCGATGCCGGCCGTTTCAACGTCGACTCGATGGCCGCGCCGTGGAGCCCGCAGTGGCTGCGTTCGGACCCGATGGTGTTCGCGCCGCAGCTGCGTGGTCTGCCGATGTACATCTCGGCCGCCAGTGGTCTGCCGGGTCAGTACGACCACCCGAACGGCCTCGTCGGTGCGTTCAATACCGGTAACGCCATGGGCATCGAGTTGATCTCGATGGTCAGCACCCACTCGTTCAAGGCGCGACTGGACTCGCTGGGCATCCCGGCCGCCTACGACTTCCCGCCCACCGGCACCCACGCCTGGCTCTACTGGCAGGACGAGCTGGCCAAGGCTCGTACGGGCATCCTGGCCGCACTGAACGCCTGATCAAGGGCCGCAACAGCAACTGAACTCGGCGCCGCGCAGATCCGATCTGCGCGGCGCCGATGTGTTGCGGGCGGTCCCAGGTTGCCTTGTGCGCTGCCATTTCTCAGGTTTGCTGTCCGCGCGTCCTACCGCCTCGAGCGGCCTCGGCGCGGTACAACACTCCTGTGGCAGGTGTGGTTTCCGGTAGCCGGGGGACGCTGCGTCGCGGCCGTTGGGGCAGGCGACGGCTCGCGATGCTGGCCGCCGCCGTCGTCGTGCCGATCGCCTCCGGGATCGCCGTCGCACCGCTCCCGGCATTCGCCGAACCCGCCGCGGTGCCGGCCCCGGCCGGGGCGACCGTCGAGAAGGTCGTCTGGCTGACCGAGCGTCGCGTCGCGTTGTGGGTGAACTCGCCGTCCATGGGTGCGCCGGTCCAGGTGCAACTGCTGCTGGCCCGGGACTGGAATTCCCGTCCGGACGCGCGATTCCCGCTGCTGTTCATGCTCGACGGCCTGCGTGCCGAGGACGACGAGAGCGGCTGGACCAAGGATGCCGGCGCCGTCGACTTCTACGCGGACAAGAACGTCACCGTGGTGCTGCCGATCGGCGGTCAGTCGAGCTTCTATTCCGACTGGGTGCAGCAGGACAACGGCAAGAACTACAAGTGGGAAACCTTCCTGACCAAGGAACTGCCGCCCCTGCTGGAGAACCAGTGGCGCGCCACCGATGCGCATGGGGTGGAGGGGCTTTCGATGGGCGGTACGGCCGCGATGTTCCTGGCCGGGCGCAACCCCGGCTGGGTGAAGTACGCGGCCTCCTATTCGGGTTTCCTGACCACCACGAGTGTCGGTATGCCCCAGGCGATCATGTTCGCGATGCGCGACGCCGGCGGATTCGACGCCAACGCCATGTGGGGGCCGCCGACGAATGCCGAGTGGTCCGAGCACGATCCGTATCAGCTGGCGCCCAAGCTCAAGGGCGTCAGCATGTACGTCTCCGCCGGCAGCGGCACCACGGGCGCCTACGACAAGCCTTCCGACATCCCGGGCATCAGCACCAATTACGCGGGGATGGGCCTGGAGATGCTGTCCCGGTTGACCAGTCAGAACTTCGTCGACAAGCTGAACAAGCTGTCGATTCCGGTACAGGCCAATTACCGCCCCTCCGGCACACATTCGTGGCCGTACTGGGATTTCGAAATGCGGCAGTCGTGGCCACAGGCCGCGGCCGCGCTCGGCGTGGAGGCCGACAAACCGGCGTGCGCGGTGAACGGCGCGGTCGCCGCGGCCGTGCAGATCGACAAGTGGCTGGGTGATTGCGTCACCGGCGAATACCAGGTGACCAACGGCAGCGCGCAGGACTTCAAGGGTGGCCGGATGTTCTGGTCGCAGGCCACCGGCGCCCATGCCGTGGCGGGAGCGATCGGCGGGACCTATCAGGCGACGGCCGGCCCGGGTGGCCCACTGGGCCTGCCCACCTCCGCCGAACAGCCGCTGCCGGACGGTCAGGGCCGCTTCCAGACCTTCCAGGGCGGTTCGGTCTATTGGACGCCGCAGACCGGCGCCCAGGTGATCCGCGGGGCGATTCTGGCCGAATGGGAGCGGCAGGGCTTCGAACGCGGCCCCGCCGGCTATCCGACCGGGCCGGAGGTTAGGACGCCGAACAAGGACGGCGTGGTGCAGGGCTTCCAGGGCGGGCCGATGTACTTCAGCGACAAGACCGGGGCGCACCGGGTGCAGGGCTTGATTCTCGGCAAGTACGCGCAGATGGGCTTCGAGAACAGCTGGCTCGGTTTCCCGGCGGCCGAGGAGCAGCCGACCAAGGATCTGGGCCGCTACAGCAAATTCGAGGGCGGCAACATCTACTGGAGTCCGCTCTCCGGGGCGTGGGCCGTGCGCAACGGCCCGATGATGGACGCGTGGGGCCAGCAGGGCTTCGAGAACGGCAAGCTCGGCTATCCGATCAGTGACGAGTTCCCGGTGCCCGGCGGCGTCCAGCAGAATTTCCAGACCGGATTCGTCGTCGTGCGCGACGGCAAACCCCCCGAGGTGCACGGGGCCTAGGGCGATAAATCACCTTTAAGTGGTTGATGAGGGTTCCGGCCATGGGATCCCTGTCCGCGCCGGTTGCCGTTAACCTGGAGCGCGACCTGCTAGGCCTTGGAACAAGCTCTAGCCTTTAGCGAACTAGATCGAGGACACGATTCATGCTTCGGACCCGCCCGGTCGGAGAACGGTACATCGCTGGTGGCAAGGTCGCCGGCATCGTGGTCGCGCTGGCGGCCACCGGATTACTGGCCGCCTGCGGCGGTAACGATTCCACGGCGTCGAGCACGCCCACCTTGAAGCCGTCCCATACGACCGCCACGGTCGCGCCCGCGCAGAGTGCGCCGAGCAGCGCGCAGGCGGCGCCCGAGCCCACTCAGGAACAGGCCCCGGTCACCAGCACCGCGAACGAGCGTCCGGAGCCGGCGCAGCCGAACTCGGGCGACACCACGCAGTTGTCGGCGAAGGATCAGGCCTATCTGGACGAGTTGAAGAAGCGCGGGGTGAATCCGTCCAGCCCGGACATCGCGATCACCGCGGCCAACTACGTCTGCCAGAGCAAGGCGAGCGGCGCCTCCGATCAGGAGGTCAAGACGTTCGTGAACGCGATGGCGGGCACCGACCCGTCCTTCGATCCGCAGAAGATGTCGGTTGAACAGGCGGGCCAGATCTACATCGACGTCGCGACCCAGTCCTACTGCAACAAGTGAACGCGCGACGTCGTTCCGGATATGCCGGGGGCGGTCGCGGCCGCAACCGGCGGCCGGGTTGTCTGCTGTTCGTGCTGATCGCGGTCCTGGTGGCGATCGTGGCGCTGGTGCTGTGGTTCGTGCTCGCGGGCCGGTTGCACGTCCCGAAGCCGGGACCGCCCAAACCGGGTGCACCCAGCAGCCAGCCGGCGTCCTGCCCGGATGTGCAGTTACTGGCGATTCCCGGCACCTGGGAGTCGAACAGCAACGACGATCCGCACGATCCGTCGGCCAATCCGGCGTCGTTGATGCTGCATGTGACCAACCCCGTGCGGCAGCAGTTCCCGGAGTCCCGGCTCGACGTCTACACCGTTCCCTACGTCGCGCAATTCTCGAATCCGATCGCGATTCCGCCGGACGGCCAGTCGTCCTACAACAACAGCCGGTCCGAGGGCACCCAGCGTGCGCTGGCGGAGCTGACCGATATGTCGAAGAACTGCCCGCTCACCAACTATGTGATCGCCGGATTCTCCCAGGGCGCAGTGATCGCCGGTGATATCGCGGCTCAGATCGGCGCCGGGCAGGGTCCGGTCGCCGCCGACCGGGTGCTCGGCGTCACGCTGATCGCCGACGGCCGTCGCGTGAACGGTCCCGGGCAGCCCGGTGAGATCGGGGTTTCCCCGCCCGGCGTGGGCGCGGAGGTCGCGTTGAAGGGCCTGTCGGTTCCGGGCATCACGATGACCGGTCCGCGCGGCGGGTTCGGTGCGCTGGCCGGGCGCACGAACACCATCTGCGCTCCCGGGGATCTGATCTGCGATGCCCCGCCGCAGGCGCTGAATCCGCTGAATATCGTGCCCAGCCTGATGACCCTGGTGCATGCCGTCGGCAATCCGGTGCACAGTCTCTACAACACCTTCCAGGTGGACGATCAGGGCACCACCGCCACCCAGTGGGCGACCGCCTGGGCCGAGGGTCTGATCAAGGACGCCCCCCACCCGCCGCACAGCTGACGACCAGCGGTGACCGGGGTCGCCGGAGGTCCCGGAAAAAAAGTAAACCCGAGGGTCACTCAGATTTTGGTGAAGGCTGTAAAGTGCAGCGATGATCGCGCCACAGCGCACATCCGCACAGCCAGGAGCAGAGAGTTCATGACAGAAGCCGCCGCCGCCGGCGCGACCAGCGGTGTCGAGATGACAGCGCTGGGTGTTCCGGCGCGCGCGTTCCGATTCGCTGCTGCAGGTGAGGGAAATCAGCAGGAGGGCGGTGCGCGGAAATTCGTCAAGCTCGCCCAGCAGGCCGAGGAATACGGATACGACTCCTTCGCGATTCCGGACCACCTCGGACCCCAGGTCGGGCCGATCGCCGCACTCGGCGCGCTCGCCGTGGCCACCGACCGTATCCGGATCGGAACCTCGGTGCTGGCCAACGGTTTCCGGCATCCGGTGGTGCTGGCCAAGGATGCCGCGACGATCGACGTGCTCTCGCGCGGACGGCTCGAACTCGGTGTCGGCGCGGGCTGGATCAAGAGCGAATTCGACGCCGCCGGTCTGCCCTACGAATCGCCGGGCGTGCGGTTGGAGAAGCTGGACGAGGCGCTGACCATTCTGGATGTGCTCCTGCGCGGGCAGGAATGCCATTTCGAGGGCAAGCACTATCAGGTGCGTGGCATCAAAGGCACGCCGCGGCCGCGGCAGGGTCCCCGCCCGCCGCTGGTGACCGGTGGTGGCGGCCCCAAGATGTTGCGGCTGGCCGCCAAGCACGCCGACATCATCTCGGTGGTGCCGCGCACGACCAAGACCGGTAAGGGCCTGCTGTCGGGAATCACCCTCGAGAAGACCATCGAGAAGGTGAATCTCATCAAGGAGGCCGCCGGGGACCGGTTCCCCGAGATCGAACTCAACTGGACCGTCACCGCCGTCGTGATCACCGACGATCGCGAGCGCACGGCCGAGATGGCGTTGGCCGCCCTCGACAAGGGTTTGCACCCGGATCTCGAGGTCGACGTCCAGCTGTCGGTGGAAGACATCCTGAATTCGCCCTATGTGGCCATCGGCACATTCGAGGAGATCGCCGAGCAGATCCGTAACGTGCGGCGATTGACATCGATGTCCTATGTCGGAGTGTTTCCGACCCAGATGGATGCTTTCGCACCGGTGATCCCCTTGCTGCGAGAGGAGCCGTAGCGAGCCGCCACCGTGCAAGCCGGGGAATCGTTCGGCTCGCTCCGGAGACCGCTTCGGGGCCTGCTCTGTAACATGTCCCTGGCTCGAGTACATCTAGCCGATAGGTGGTCACCGCGCAGACCACCGGAAAAAGCTGCAGGCAAGCTCTCGCACCACAGAGCGGCCGCGGGTGAAAGAGAGTCGGGGCCTCACAGGTAACAGCGGCCATGTCGCCGTGCTGCGTGTGCCTCGGAGGAGAAGGAATGACGGACGAGACTTTCGACGATTACCTGGACGAAACCGGGAACATCAGAATTCCCGAGGGCCGCACCCTGGTCGATTACGTCGAGAAGCACACCCGCAACGATGCGAACGATCTTGCGTATCGCTATATCGACTACTCCCGCGAGCGCGACGGGGAGTACCAGGACCTGACCTGGAAGGAATTCGGCGTCCGGCTGCGCGCGGTGGCCGCTCGCCTGCAACAGGTGACCAAGCCGGGCGACCGGGTGGCGATTCTGGCGCCGCAGGGCCTGGACTATGTGATCTCCTTCTTCGCCGCCATCTACGCCGGCACCATCGCCGTGCCGCTGTTCGATCCGGACGAGCCGGGCCACACCGACCGGCTGCACGCCGTACTGGGCGACTGCAAGCCGTCGGCGATTCTGACGGCCAGCTCCTCGGCCGCCGGCGTGCGCCAGTTCTTCCGGCCGCTGCCGGCCGCGCAGCGTCCGCGCATCATCGCCGTCGACGCGGTGCCCGACACCCTCGGCGAGTCCTGGGTGCGGCCGGATCTGGCCGTCGACGACATCGCCTACCTGCAGTACACCTCGGGTTCGACCCGGACCCCGGCCGGTGTGGAGATCACCCACCGCGCGGTCGGCACCAACCTGCTGCAGATGGTCAACGCCATCAACCTGGACTGGAATTCGCGCGGTGTCACCTGGCTGCCGCTGTACCACGACATGGGCCTGCTGTGCGTGATCCTGCCGGCCATCGGCGGCAAGTACATCACCATCATGTCGCCGAGCGCCTTCGTCCGGCGTCCGGGCCGCTGGATCTCCGAGCTCGCCGCGGTGTCCGACGGCGCCGGCACCTTCGCCGCCGCGCCGAACTTCGCCTTCGAGCACGCCGCGGCGCGCGGTCTGCCGAAGAACGGCGAAACGCTGGATCTGTCGAACGTGATCGGCCTGATCAACGGCAGTGAGCCGGTGACCACCTCGTCGATGAAGAAGTTCAACGAGGCCTTCGCCCCCTACGGGCTGCCGAAGACCGCGATCAAGCCCTGCTACGGCATGGCCGAGGCGACGCTGTTCGTCTCCGCGACGCGGGCCGAGGACGAGGCCAAGGTCATCTACGTCGACCGCAACGAGCTCAACGCCGGACGTGTGGTGAAGGTCGACCAGGGCGCGCCGAACGCCATCGCGCAGGTGAGCTGTGGCTATATCGCGCTGTCGCAGTGGGCCGCGATCGTCGACCCGGAATCGATCGACGACCCCGAGGGCGCGCAGGAGCTGCCCGAGGGCCGCGTCGGCGAAATCTGGTTGCACGGCAACAACATCGGCATCGGCTACTGGGGTCGCGAGGAGGAAACTCGCAAGACCTTCAAGAACCTGCTGACCAACCGCCAAGCCGAGGGCTCGCACGCCGCGGGCACCCCCGACGACGCGATCTGGCTGCGCACCGGTGATTACGGCGTCTACGTCGATGGCGAGTTGTACATCACCGGCCGCGTCAAGGACCTGGTGATCGTCGACGGCCGCAATCACTACCCGCAGGACCTCGAGTTCTCCGCGCAGGAGGCCAGCAAGATGCTGCGCCCGGGCTTCATCGCGGCGTTCTCGGTGCCGGCCAATCAGCTGCCGGCCGAGGTCTTCGCCGCCGACAGCCACGCCGGTCTGAAGTACGACGCCGACGATGCCTCCGAGCAGTTGGTGATCGTGGCCGAGCGGGGGCCGGGCGCGCACAAGGCCGATCCGCAGCCGATCGCCGACGCGGTGCGCGGTGCGCTGTCGCAGCGGCACGGCGTGACCGTGCGCGATGTGCTGCTGGTGCCCGCGGGTTCGATTCCGCGGACCTCGAGCGGCAAGCTGGCGCGCCGGGCGTGCCGGGCCGCGTATCTGGAGGGCACTCTGCGCGGTGGCTATCAGCAGCAGGCCTTCCCCGACGCACCGGACGAAGAGTAAGTCGTGCTCCCGGTGATTTCCCACCGTGCCGAGATCGGGGTTTCTCGTCGCCCCGGCCGGTCCGTTGGTCGCTGTGACGTGCCCGTTCGACGGGCCGACCGGCAGCCGGCGGCGGTGCGGAACTCGCCGGGGGACGTGCGCTGCGTGGCGAGTTGTCCACAACCCGCCACTTATCCACATGACGGCGAATCGGCTGTCAATCCCCGCCCGCGCAACATTCGCACACAGGTAGCTTGAGGAATTGATGGCTGACAACGAGGGCACCCAGACGACGGCAACCACCGGCGACGCGAACGCCGAGGTGGAGCAGACAACTGCGACCGAACAGAGTGTGACCGAGCCGGGCGGTGCGGCGAAATCCGGCGGCACCGATATGTCGGTGGCCGAGCTGCGCGAGTGGCTGCAGCGCTGGGTCGCCGACGCCACCGGCCAGCCGGTGGAGCAGATCACGGTCGACCGGCCGATGGAGGAATTCGGCCTGGCCTCGCGTGACGCCATCGCCCTGGGCGGTGATATCGAAGAGCTCACCGGCGTACTGCTGAACGCGACGATCGTGTATCAGCATCCGACGATCGCGGCGCTCGCCGAGCGGATCATCAACGGTGAGCCGGAGACGCCGGAGGAGGCGGCGGACGATGCCTTCTACACCGCCGGATATCAGCCGGGGGCGGCGCACGATATCGCCATCGTCGGTCTCTCCACGCGCCTGCCCGGCGCCGGCGATACGCCGGAGACGACCTGGGACTTCCTGATCAACCGGGGTGACGGCATCCGGGACCTGCCCGAGGGCCGGTGGTCGGAATTCCTGGCCGATCCGGATATCGCGGCGGCCGTCGAGAAGGGCAATACCCTCGGCGGCTACCTCGACCAGGACGTGATCAAGGGCTTCGACGCGGAATTCTTCGCGATGTCGCCCGTCGAGGTCGAGCGCGTCGATCCGCAGCAGCGGCTCATGATGGAGCTGACCTGGGAAGCGTTGGAGCACGCGCGAATTCCGGCGAATACCCTCAAGGGCGAATCCGTCGGCGTGTTCATCGGTACCTCGACCAACGATTTCTCGTTGCTCGCCGCGTTGGGACTGGGCAAGTCGGACGCCGACGCGCCGGCCTCGGCCGACGCCTACGCCCTCACCGGCGGCTCCACCGCGATCGTGGCCAACCGGGTGTCGTACTTTTACGACTTCCGCGGTCCCTCGGTGGCCGTGGACACCGCATGCTCGTCGACCCTGGTGGCGGTGCACGACGCGGTGCGCGCACTGCGCAACGGCGACGCCGACGTGGCGCTGGCCGGTGGTGTGAACATGCTGCTGGCCCCCGCGATCACCCTCGGATTCGATTCCATCGGTGCGGTCGCGAAAGACGGCCACATCAAAGCGTTCTCGTCCGATGCGGACGGCATGGTCCGCAGTGAGGGCGCCGGCATGGTGGTGCTCAAGCGCCTGGCCGACGCCGAGCGCGACGGGGACCGCATTCTCGCGGTCGTGAAGGGCACTGCCGTTAATTCCGATGGTCGTTCCAACGGATTGCCGGCGCCGAATCCCGAGGCGCAGGTCGATGTGCTGCGCCGCGCGTACCGGGATGCGGGTATCGCGCCCTCGACCGTCGACTACATCGAGGCACACGGCACCGGTACCCCGATCGGCGATCCGATCGAGGCCGACGCGCTCGGCCGGGTGATCGGCCGTGGGCGCGAAGACGACAAGCCGGCGCTGCTGGGTTCGGCGAAGACCAACTTCGGACATCTCGAATCCGGTGCCGGCGCCGCCGCCCTCGCCAAGGTGATTCTGGCGTTGCAGCACAACGTCATTCCGCCGAATATCGGCTACGCGGGGCCGAGTCCCTTCATCCCGTTCGATCAGGCGCACCTGAAGGTCGTCGACGAGCCCACCGAATTTCCGCGCTACAGCGGTACCGCCACCATCGGCGTCTCCGGATTCGGATTCGGTGGCACCAACGCGCACGTGGTCATCCAGGAATACGTCCCGGCCGCTGCCGCCGCGCCGAAAGATGATGCCGCGCAGGGCGCTTCGGCCGACGCCGAGACACTCGACGCCGAACTCGACAACGAGGCAACCGATGTGCTCGCCGGTGCCGAGGCGATCGTCGAGGGCAGCGATCCGCTGGCCGCACCCGAGCCCGTCGCCGAGGTGGCCGAGTGGACGCAGGAACGCACCGAGCCGCTGCCGGTGATCCTGCCGGTGTCGGCCTATCTGCCGTCGCGTCGCCGCCGGGCCGCGAGCGACCTCGCCGACTGGCTGGAATCCGAAGCGGGACAGGCGACTCCGCTCGAGGATGTGGCGCGGTCGCTGGCCAAGCGCAACCACGGCCGTTCGCGCGGCGTGGTGCTGGCGAAGACCCACGAGGAGGCCGTGGCCGGATTGCGGGCCATCGCCGCCGGTAAGCCGGGGCCGGGCGTGTTCACCGCCGACTCCCCGGCCGCCCAGGGACCGATGTGGGTGCTGGCCGGATTCGGCTCGCACCACCGGAAGATGGGTAAGCAGCTCTACCTGGAGAATTCGATCTTCGCCCGGACCGTGGACGAGGTCGACGAGCTGGTTGTCGACGAGGCCGGATATTCGGTCAAGGAGATGATCCTCGACGACGCCCAGGACTGGGATGTGGGCACCTCGCAGGTCGGCGTATTCACGATCCAGCTCGGTCTCGCCGCGCTGCTGCGCGCGCACGGCGCCGAACCGCATGGCGTGGTGGGGCATTCGCAGGGTGAGGCGGCCGGTGCGTACATCTCCGGCGGTCTGCCGCTCGAGGACGCGGTGCGCGTGATCTGCGCGCGGTCGCGGCTGATGGGCGAGGGCGAACAGATGATCACCGACGACCAGGTGCGCAATATGGCCCTGGTCGAATACAGCGCCGAAGATATCGAGAAGGTGCTGCCGGAGTACCCGGATCTCGAGGTCGCGGTGTACGCCGCGCCGACCAACACCGTGATCGGCGGCCCGCCGGATCAGGTGCACGCGATCGTGGCGCGCGCCGAATCCGAGGGCAAATTCGCGCGGGTGCTGCAGACCCGCGGCGCCGGCCACACCTCGCAGATGGATCCGCTGCTGGGTGAGCTGGCCGCGGAGCTGGCCGGCATCGAGCCGACCAGGGTGACCACGGATCTCTACTCGACCGTGCACAAGGCGACCGTGTACAAGGCCGGTTCGGATCCGGTACACGATGTCGACTACTGGGTGACCAATATGCGCGGCTCGGTGTATTTCACCAACGCGATCCGTCGCGCGGTCGACGCGGGCATCACCACCTACCTGGAACTGGCGCCGAATTCCGTCGCGCTCATGCAGGTGATGGGTACGACCTTCGCCGCCGGTGTGCACAACGCGGCTCTGATCCCCACGCTCAAGCGCAAGGAGGACGAGGCCGCGGGGGTCATCTCCGCCCTGGCCCAGCTGTACGTGCAGGGCCACCACGTCGATCTGGTGTCGCTGCTGCCCGCCGGTGACTACGCCGACGTGCCGCGAACGGCTTTCCTGCGCAAGGAATACTGGCCCAAGGTCAGCATTGCGACGGGTTCGGGCAGTGGCCGCGTGCCCGGTGCGCACGTGGCGCTGCCCGACGGCCGCCACGCCTGGGAGGTGTCGGCCGCGGCCGTCACCGATCTGGCCGGTCTGGTGAACGCGGCTGCGGCGCAGGTGTTGTCGGAGGTGGCGCTGGGTGCGACCGTCGCGCACTCCCCGCTGCCGGCGTCGGGCACCCTGACCACGACGCTCACCCCGCATCCGGGGGGAGCCTCGGTCCAGGTGCACGTCCGCGAGGGCACTGCGTTCCGGCTGCTGTTCGATGCGGTGGTGACCGCGAGCGCGCCGTCCACCAACGGAACCCCGGCAGCCGCCATCCAGCCCGCTCCCGCTCCGGCCGAAACCGACAGCGGCACAGCAGATCTCGTCGTCGCCGAGAGTTTCGGCGACCGCTGGGATCCCAACGGTACGCAGACCGTCGAGGAACGACTGGCGACCATCGCCGCGGAATCCATGGGTTATGCCGTGGAGGATCTGCCGATGGAGATCCCGCTGATGGAGCTGGGGCTCGACTCGCTGATGGCGATGCGGATCAAGAACCGCGTCGAATACGAATTCGACATCCCCTCGCTGCAGGTCTCCGCGGTGCGCGATGCCAGCCTCAACGAGGTGGGCAAGGTGCTGCGCTACGCCATCGAACACCGCGACGAGGTCGCCGCGATGGCGGAAAAGCAAGCCGCCGATGGTGGTTCGCTCACCGTGGACGACAATTTCGTCGCCGCCGCGCGAGCCGCGATGGAGGCCGGGGAGGATCCGGCCGCGGCGGTGCAGCAGCAGGTGGCGGCCGCCGAGCCGAAACCGGCCGAGCCGGCCGCGGCTGCTCCCGCCGGAACCGCCGGTGCGGTGGCGGACGTGGCCGATGCGGATCGGAAGGCAAGCGCCGCGGCGGCCGTGTTCGGCGGCGGCCAGGGCACGGGCACCAAGGAACCGGAAGCCGATGTGCCCCCGCGTGATGCGGCCGAGCGGTTGACCTTCGCCGCGTGGGCGATGGTGACCGGCAAGTCGGCCGGTGGCATCTTCAACACCCTGCCGATCCTCGACGAGGACACCGCGGAGAAGCTGGCCGCGCGCCTGTCGGACCGGGTCGGCAGCACCGTCGACGTCGACGACGTGCTCGACTGCGAGACGATCGAACAGCTGTCGGATATCGTTCGCCGGCACCAGGATTCGGCCACCGAGGTCGAGGGCTTCATCCGCCCGCTGCGGCCGCGGCCCGAAGGCTCGACCGCGATCCCGATCTTCGTCTTCCACCCCTCGGGCGGTAACACGCTGGTGTACGAGCCGTTGCTCAAGCGGCTGCCGGAGGGCACGCCGATGTACGGCTTCGAGCGGATCGAGGGATCGATTCCCGAGCGGGCCCGCGAATACGCCACCGAAATCCGCAAGATCTTCCCCTCCGGCCCGTACGTTCTCTACGGCTGGTCGCTGGGTGCGGTGTTCGCACTGCAGGTCGCCCAGATCATGCGTGCCGAGGGCGACGACGTCCGGCTCGTCGGTCTGATCGACCTGGCGCTGCCGGTCGAGGACGAGGACCCGTCGCCGGAAGGCCGTCGCGCGCGGATCGAGCGATTCCAGGCGTTCGCGCAGAAGACCTACGGCATCGAGGGAGAGCTCGACGACGAGATGTTGCAGGAACTCGCGGACGCCTCCGACGAGCAGCAACTCGAAATCATCATGGGCCTGCTGAAATTCGCCGACGTGAAGATCCCTGGCGGCGTGATGGAACATCAGCGCACGTCCTGGCTCGACAGTCGCGATCTGCAGAAGGCGCAGCCGTCGCACTACGAGGGCGATGTGACGCTCTATCTCGCCGACCGCTATCACGACGGCATCATCGAGCTCGAGCCTCGTTTCGCCGATCGGCAACCGAACGGCGGATGGGATGGTTACATCCCCAACCTGGAAGTCATCCACATCCCGGGTGACCACCTCCAGATCATCGATGAACCGCGCGTCGCGCAGATCGGTGCCGACCTCACCCGGAAACTGGCCGCGATCTCCGACGATGCACCCGGGAAGGGAGAGCAGTGAGTACGACCGCCGAGAGGCTTGCCGACCTGCGGAAGAAGCTGGAACTCGCGCAGGAGCCGGCCGGCGAAGCGGGGGTGGCCAAGCGGGCCAAGAAGGGTATCCCCTCGCCGCGTGAGCGGATCAACATGCTGCTGGACCCGGGGACCTTCGTGGAAATCGGTGCGCTGGTACGCAATCCGGCGGACAAGAACTCCCTCTACAGCGACGGCGTGGTCACCGGCCACGGGTTGGTGGAGGGCCGCCCGGTGGCGGTGTTCTCCCACGATCAGACCGTGTACGGCGGCACGGTCGGCGAGATGTTCGGCCAGAAGGTCGCCTCGCTCATGCGCTTCGCCGCCAAGATGGGCTGCCCGCTGGTCGGCATCAACGACTCCGGTGGCGCGCGTGTGCAGGAGGCGGTGACCTCGCTGCGCTGGTACGGCGAGATGGCGATCGCCATGGAAGCCCTCTCGGGTGCGGTGCCGATGGTGTCGCTGATCCTCGGCAACTGTGCCGCGGGTGCGGTGTATCAGCCGATCTGCACCGATGTCGTCATCGCGACCGAATCCGCGCACATGTTCGTCACCGGCCCGCAGATCACGCGCGAGGCCACCGGTGAGGACGTGACCGCCGACGAACTGGGCGGCGCCTACCGGCAGGCCGACTGGGGCAATATCCACCACGTCGCCAAGGACGAGAAGGCGGCGTTCGAGTGGGCGCGCGAATATCTGAGCTTCCTGCCGTCGAGCTGCCAGGAGGAACCGCCGATCGTCAATCCGGGCCTCGAGCCCGAGATCACCGAAACCGATCTGGAACTGAACAGCTTCGTTCCGGACTCCGACAACGCCAGCTACGACATGCACGAGGTGTTGCTGCGGATCTTCGACGACGGCGGATTCCACGAGGTCGGGTCGGATATGGCCCGCAACATCATCACCGGATTCGCCCGGGTGGACGGCCGGTCGGTCGGCGTCGTCGCCAACCAGCCGATGTATCTGGCGGGTGCGCTCGACGCCAAAGCGTCGGACAAGGCCTCGCATTTCGTCCGAATGTGCGACGCGTTCGAGATTCCGCTGGTGCTGGTCGTGGATACGCCCGGCTTCATGCCCGGTTTGGAGCAGGAGAAGGCCGGCGTCATCAAGCGTGGTGGTCGCTTCCTGTTCTCCTTCGTGGAGGCGTCGGTGCCCAAGGTCACCGTCGTCGTGCGCAAGGCCTACGGCGGCGGTTGGGCGGTCATGGGGTCCAAGGCCCTGGGCGCGGATGTGTACTTCGCCTGGCCGACGGCCCGGATCGCCGTGATGGGTGCGGAGCAGGCGGTCGGCCTGGTCGGCCGGCGCCAGCTCGAGGCGGCGCCGGAGGATCAGCGCGAGGCCATCCGCAAACAGATGATCGACTTCTACAACGCGACCGCCGCCACCCCGTGGCCCGCGGCCGAGCGCGGCTACATCGATGCGGTCATCGAGCCCTCGGCGACCCGCCTGGAGATCCGCAAGGCCCTGACGCTGCTGCGCGACAAGCGCCTGCAGCGCAATCCGCGCAAACATCACCTGCTGCCGCTGTAGACCGGCACACGAGCACACGTCGCCACCCGTACCGGAGATCCGGACGGGTGGCGTTGTCGTGTTCGTCGGTGGCAACGAGCGGCACCTGCGGTTACGCCCGGTTGAACGCTGGGTAGCGCGTGTCTTTCGTGGAATCGCCCGGTCGGCGGGCCGCCATATGAGAGCCTTCAGCTATGGGTAGCTCACCGAAGGCTGTACTCGAGGGCGGGCCGGCCGACCTGCCGCACCGCATCGTTCCCATCACCCCACCCGGCATCGAATTACGCGTGCAGAACGCCGGTGGCTACGAACGTTTCAAATCCACACCACGCCGCCAGGACACCCCTGAAGGCAATCTCCCCGTCTACGAATGGATCGAACACGTCGACGTGTAGGGGGCAGGCAACCCCACATCGCCGCATACGACGACGGCGGGCGGCGCACGATATGTGCGCCGCCCGCCGTCGTTCGCCGGGGCTACCGATCAGAACACGCGCAGTTGTCCCGGACTCCAGAATCCGGAGCGCGTCGCGGTGCCCGTGTCGATCTTCGCCGGGGTGGCGTCGGTGTAGTACCGGTTGTAGCGCTCCAGGGTGCCCCAGTCACGAGCCCAATTGTCCTTCAGATAGGTCGGGATCGTGGTGGAACCCGCCAGCATCTGGGTGAAGCCGAGCGGGCCGCCGAATTCCTCGGCCTGCCAGGTATCGGTCGAGCTCACCGCGAGCGGGCGGTCGGGCAGGATGCGATAGTTCGGCATGGTCGCCACGCCGTACCGGTGCGGGAACGGGTTCTGGCAGGGGAACTGCAGGCCCACCGCCCAGTCCTCGAGCACCGGCTGTTCGGAGCCGAGGAAGGTGTTCAGCGTGACCATCTTCGGCACCCGCGGCGGTGTGAACGCCAGCCACTGGTCACCGATCAGCACATTGCGATTGGCCGAGATCCGCACCGCGTCGGCGTCGGCGGCGATCTCCGACAGCGGAACGCGCAGGTTGCGCCACGACGGCGCCGGGCCGATATCGCGCGGGACGTAGCTGCCCTCGAATTTCACCGAACCGTCGGGCTGGCGTTTGCCGTACTCCAGCTTCAGGTCCTGGCCGTACTGCAACGCACCGGTCTGATCGAAGGACAGGATGCGGCCGGCCGCCGAGATGACCACCAGCGGCGAATCCGCCGACCGAGCGGGCAGTTCGTACCAGCTCGAGGTCAGATGCGCGGGCTGCTGCAGGCCCTGCTGATAGCTGCCCATCACCGGCGTCGTCTTCGGGTCGAGGCCGAAGGGCAGTGCGACGGTCGAGCCGTTGACACCGGCTTCCTTGGTGGTGCCGCCGCCGGTGCCGGCGTTCTGGCCCTCGGCGAAGTTCGCGCCCACCGACTGGTTGGAGGTGTTGCCGGTGCCCGGCTTCACCTCCACCGCATCGGCTTTCAGATCGGTCGGCACACCGTTGGGATCGAAGCCGGTCGGGTCGGCACCGGCCAGCGGATCGTTGTCCTTGGGCGGATGCGCGGGATCGATGATCGGATTCAAGCGGCCCTGGTTCGAATTCGACTCGACCAGAACGTCGTCGGCGATTCCGCAGCGGTTGCCGCCGACCGCGTCGACGTTGCCGCGGGCCAGCGAGTAGGCCGGGTACTGGGTCACCGCGCCCTTGGCCAGCGACAGCACCTCGAACAACACCATCGCCGCGGCGACCAGCGTCAGCGGAATGGCCGCGAACCGGCGAATACGCTTGCCGCGCGAGGATTTCGAACTCTCCGGCGGTTTGGCGTAGCCCTCGCGCAGCGCCTGCCAGGCCACCACCGCGAGTGCGAGCCCGAACAGCACCAGCATGATCGTGTTGGACTGGAGTCCGTGCAGCGACACCGTCTTGTCGAACCACGGCACGCCGTAGCTCGAGACGTACCAGTAGCCGTTGGTGCCGGAGAACGACAGCGCCAGCGCGAAGAGCAAGGCGGCCAGGAAGATCGAGCGGTTCTTGCGCGACCGCAGCGCCGTCGCCGACACCGCCACCGCGGTCACCGCCGCGAGCGCACCCGCGATGCCCGCATAGGCGCCGAAGTGGTGGGTCCACTTGGTCGGGTTGAACATCATGAAGAAGATGGTTCCGCAGACCACCCCGATCAGCCGCCAGGTCGGACCGCTGGAGATGCCGGGAATCTGCTTGCGCCGCAACAACACCAGGGCGGTGGTGATCAGGCACAGGATCATCACGATGAACGCGAACCGGCGCGAGACCGAACCGTCGACGGTCTGGACGAACAGGTAGTAGTAGCGCAGGTAGTCCTCGTACCAGGCCAGGTTCGGGCCGGTGAGGCGCCGCACCCGGTTGGCCTCCTGGATTCCGGCGAAGGTCTGATCGCTGTAGACGACGGTGAGCACCAGGAAACCCGCCGCCGCGATCGGCGCCAGCAACGGTAGGGAGGAGACGAATCCCGAAGCGCGCCAGCCACTTACGGCACGTGCCTGGAGATCGCGTTTGCGACGCACCACGATTCGCACCAGCGGGCGGATACCGGCGAGCAGCGCGGCCACACACATCAGGCCGGTCGGCGCCGCCGCGAGCGTGAACGCCGCGACCAGTACCGCGCCGGCGGCGGGCAACAGGCGTCCGGTGGCGATCGCGCGTTCGATCGAGACCCAGGTCAGCAGCGCGCCCAGCGCGACGATCGGCTCCGAGCGCAGGCCGTTGTCGTAGGGCAGCCAGAAGGCGAGGAATACCAGTCCGCCGGTCCACAGCGCGACCTTCGAGGTCCGCACACTGCGGCCCAGCCGCGGCACCACCTCGCGGCTGATCACCATCCAGCACAGAATTCCGCACAGCAGCGCGGGGATACGCACCCACGGGCTGGCCGTGGAGATCTGCGCGAAGACCTGGATGACGTCGTAGTACCAGCCGAACGGCGCCTCCGGCACGCCGTACCAGCGGAAGTAGTTGGCCAGATAACCCGCGTGCGGCGCCACGCGCACCATCGTCAGGATGTAGCCGTCGTCGGAGGTGTTGGCGCCGATGAAATGCCACGCCAGCAGGATGCTCAGCACCGCGCCGTCGGCCCAGGTCGGCTTCAGCCAGTGCGCGGGGAAGAAGCGGCGGTGACCGCGGCCGTCGCTGGTGTCGAGGCGGCCGAGCGCGGCCAGCGCGATGAGGGTGCACAGCACCGCGGCGAGCATCGCGACCAGTTTGATCACCGTCGGCGACGACGAGAAGCGGGAATCGACGGTCATGTGGAACGACAGCCCGGCCGGCGCCGCACCCTTCAGATCCGAGAACACGCCGACCACCTGCGGCCGCAGATCACCCTGCAGGGCGCCGTCCACCGGCACGGTCACCGTTTCGGTGCCACCGTCGGCGGCGGGCCGCTCGACCTGTTTGGTCAGGCCCTCGAAGTGGGCGTAGGTGCGGTCGATATCGGAGGTGATGGTGATCGCGGTGCAGCCGTCGAGCTCACCGCGCTTCGCCGAGGCGACGATCGCATTGCGGTCCACCACGTCGACCGAATCGCTGGTGACACGCACGAACATGCCCTCGAGCGCGGCCCGGTCGCCCTGCGGCGGCGCGGTGTTGAGCAGCATGCCGCCCTGGGGCAGCTGTGCCACCGTCGAACACGGGATGGAGGCCCGCAGATCCACCGGGACCTGCGACATCAGCGGCGCCTCGACATTGCCGATGGTCCCGCCCTGCGGCCAGTTCACCTCGGCGGTGGTCTGCTGGACCGGCAGGAACGGGGTGGCGAGCGCGAAGATCGCGCCGAGCAGGCCGGCGATCACGGCGATCAGCCGGGCGGTGCGGAAATCGCGCGACGTCACCGGTTGTTCGGCGACCGTCGGTTTGGTCAAGACAGCTGTTGCGGCGTCGGGCACGGATGGTGATGTTATCTGCCCACGCTGAGAGTGACGTTGTTCACGCCCCGCTATTTCACTTCACCTTGATGGGCGCATCCTTGACCCAGCCCCAGCGCGTCTGCACCGTCACACCGACGTCGGCCTGGCGCGCCTGCGGCACGTAGGGGGTGAATCGTTCCAGCGAACCCCAGTCCCGGCCCCAGTCGTCGTTCAGATAGGCGGGGATGGTCTGGGCCGACAGCAACAATCCTGTCCAGCCCAGTGGACCGCCGCCGATATCGTCCTGCCAGGCGTTGGAGGCGTCGGAACCGACCCGGTCCGGCAGGATGCGCCACTTCGGCACCTCGGCCACGCCGTCCTTGTGGTCGAACGGGCGCTGGCAGGGGAAGGCCAGGCCGACGTGCCAATCCTCGAGGACCGGATCGGTGTGTCCGACCACCGAATCGAGGGTGGCGAGCTTCGGCAGCCGGGGCGGCGTGACCGCCAGCCACTGCCGCGGCGTCAGATCGTTGGCGACCGCCACGATCCGCACGGCGTTGGTGCCGTCCGGAATGCGGTCCAGCGGTACCCGCATATTCCGCCACGACGGCGCGCCGCCGATATCCAGCGGTATGAACGAGCCCAGCGGCCGCACGGTGCCGTCGGCGGCGCGGTCGCCGAATTCGACGCGCAGATCCTGGCCGTAGGTGACCACGCCGTCGGCGTTCACCGATTTGATCCGCCCGGCCGCGGTGACCACCAGAACTTTGCGAGCCGAGTCTTGGCGGGCGCCGGGCAGATCCATCCGGTACCAGCCCGAGGTCAGGTGCGCCTGCTGTTTGGTGCCGGTGGTGTAACTGCCCAGCACCGGGGTGCGCGCCGGGTCCAACCCGAACGGCAGCGCGACGGTGCTGCCGTTGACGCCCCCCTGCTGGGTGGTACCGCCGCCGGTGCCCGCGGTGGTGGTGTGGGTCGTCTTGTTCGCGGAATCGGTGTTGACCGAATTCGCGCCGCCGGTGGTCGTCTCCTCGGCGTCGGCGGTCAGATCCTTGGCCACGCCGTTCGGGTCGAAGCCCGTACTGTCGGCGCCGAGCGCGTCCGCCGCGGAACCGGAGTAGGGCTGCAGCAGGGAGTCGGCGGTGTCGGTTTCGGTGAGGACCGCATCGGCCAGGGAGCACGGATGTCCGCCCAGCGCACGGATATTCGACTTCGCGATGGAATAGGACGGATATTGCGTGACGGCGCCCTTGCCGAGGGAGGCGACCTCGAACAGCACCATGGCCGCGGCCGTGATGGTCAGCGGTTGGACGGCCCAGGTGTCGAACCGCCTGCGGCCGTCCGCTTTTCGAAACGGCTCGCGGTAGTACTGATAGGCCGCCAGCAGCAGGCTCAGCACCGCGAATCCGAGGAACAGCGTCGAGAGTCCCTTACCCGCGATCAGCGGCGCCTTGTCGTACCACGGCACACCGTAACTGGACACGTACCACCAGCCGTTGGAGCCGGTGAACGTGATCGCCAGCAGGAAGAACACCGCGGCCGCGAACAGCGAGCGGTTGTAGCGGGCCCGGATTCCGTTGATACCCACCGCGACCGCGGTCAGCGCCGCGAGCGAACCGGCCAATCCGGCATAGACGCCGAAGTGGTGGGTCCACTTGGTCGGAGTGAACATCATCAGCAGCAGCGACATGAACACGATGCCGAGGATGCGTGCCGAGGGGCCCTTCGACGTGCCCGGAATCCGGCCGTTCTTGCGCAACATGACCAGGACGCACACCAGCAGGCACAGCAGCATGCCGAGAATGCCGAACCGGCGCGCCAACGAGCCGTCCGGCGCCAGCATCAGCAGCGAATCCCAGCGGGTCCGCTCATCGAACCAGGCCACATTCGGTCCGATGATCTTGCGGACCCGGGTCGCCTCCATCACCGAGGCCAGGGTCTGGTCGGCGAAGACCACCACCAGGACCAGCGCTCCGGCGGCCGCGCCCGGCGCGAGCAGGGCGCCGTACCGCAGTATCGACGCGCCCGCCGAATCGCCGCCGCGGGCGCGGGAAATGATGTGCTGCAGGACCGGTCGCGAGCCGGCGACCAGGGCGGCGATGCAGATCAGGCCGGTCGGCCCGGCGGCGAGCGAGAACGCGGCGATCAATACCGCGACCGCGGCGGGCAGCAGTCGTCGGGTCGCGATCGAGCGTTCGATCGAGCACCAGGTCACCAGCGCGCCAAGGGCGATCAGCGGTTCCGGGCGCAGGCCGTTGTCGTAGGGCAGCCAGGCGACCAGGAACACCAGCCCCGCCGTCCACAGCGCGACGGTGTCGCGGCGGACGCGAGAACCCAAGCGCGGCAGCACTTCCCGGCTGATCACCAGCCAGCACAGCACACCGGCCAGCAGCGCCGGCAGCCGCATCCACCAGCCGGCGTCGCTGACCCGGGTCATCCAGGCCAGCACCTCGTACGGCCAGCCGAAGGGCGCCTCGGCGACTCCGAACCAGCGGTAGTAGTTGGCCATATAGCCCGAATGTTTCGACGCCCGGGCCATATTCAGGATGTAGCCGTCGTCGGAGGTATTGGCGCCGATCACATGCCAGACCACCAGCGTGCCCAGCACCACCACATCCGCGACGGTGACCCGCCACCAGTGCGCCGGCAGGAAGCGGCGTGGCCGTCGCCCGTCGGCGGTATCGATCAGATGCAGGCAGATCAGCGCGATGACGGTGAAGACGACCGCGCCGATGATCGCGGCCAGCTTCAGCGGGCTCGGCGTCGAGGAGAAGCGCGAGTCGATGGCGGCGTGCAGATGGGCGTCACCGAGCTGCTCGCGAGTCAGATCGGTGAAGACGCCGACGATCTGGGGCCGCACATCGCCGCCGACGGTATTGGTGAACGGTGTGCCGTCCTGCCGGGTGACACCGGTGAATTCGGCCGTGGTGGCCTGCGCGGTGGAGGTGACGACGAAGCGTGCGCAGCCACCGACCTCGGCCAGCGGCGCCGACAGCAGCGGAATATCGCGCAGCCGCACCGAGAGCGTGCGCCCACCCGGCTCGTCGGCGATCTTGGCGACCAGGCCCTTCGCGGAGGCATTGGGCGCGTCGGCGGGCACCGTGGACAAGACCGTGCCACTGGGGAGTTCGCGCAACGCGCTGCACGGCAGCGACGCGTCGACGGTGAGCGGCACATACGACACCAGCGGCGCGTTCACCGGGACCGATTGCGGCTGCGGCCAATCCAGGCTCGCCCGGTCCTCCCGCACCGGCAGCAGCGGTGTGAGCACCGCGAGGGCGACGGCGATCAGACCCGACAGGAGGGCGATCACACGGATGCGGGGAAACGCTGGAGAGTCTGCGCGCACCCAGCGATGCTAAGCGACCGCGGCGGCGGGCCCGGAGGTGGCAGCGCGCGTAACCGCGGAGGGCCCGGCGGAGGTCGCCGTGGAATCAGACCAGTCCGCGCACATCCCAGACGACGACACCGTCGACCACCTGCCCCGGGATGCCGAGCAACTGGTCGAGGGTCGCGCGGATCGCGCCGCCGTGTTCGGTCGGCGGCAGCACCACCACATCGGCGCGCCAGTAGGCGAGATCGGCCAGCGCTCGAGCCCGTGCCCGGACATCGACCGGCTGAATGCGATCCGTCTGCTGCGCCCGCATCAACAGGGTCGCGGTCGGCCGGTCGTCGGGTCCGTAGCGGCCCTTCTTGTCGGCCGTCGGCCCGACGAAGTAGCCGCCCGCGAGCGGGAAGCCGAAATGGGAATCGACCTGCCAGTTCAGTGGCTGGGCGTCGAGCCGGGTAGGCGGCGGCGCGATCACGACCGACCCGTCGCCGACATAGTGGTCGACCGTGCCGTCGGTGAAGAATCGCGGCGTCGGATCGCGATGGGTCACCGGCAGGACGGTCGGTACCAGCGGGACCAGTGCCAGCGCGACGGCGGAGAACCAGAGCACCGGCCGCAGATCGTTCGTGCTGCGCGCGTAGTCGAGGATGCGCTGCGTACCCAGCGCCAGGATCGCCGCGAGCGCCGGAATCGCGGCCATGGTGAAGCGGGTCTCCAGCACGGTGTTCAGCAGCGGCACCTGGTCGAGCCAGTGCCACGGCAGCGTGATTCCGGTATCGGACCGGCCGATCCGCAGCGAAATCCCCAGCGACAGGATGCTGTAGAACACGATCACCGTCGTGGCCCCGCGGATCACCCGGTATTCGCGGTTGCGCGAGCGCCACAGCCAGACCGCGGTCACCGCGGTCAACGCCAGCAGCGGCCAGCCGAAGAAGGCGTTCTCCTCGGTCGGATTGATCGCGGGGGTCTTACCCGGGGCGAAGACGCCGCCGAGCGATCGGGAGGGAAATTCGACCAGCGCCGTGAGGTCGTTGCCCATCGGCCCGTGATCGATGGAACGGTAGCTCTGCGGTCCGAAGAACTGCCACCACAGCGGAATCGCCGTAGCGGCCACCGTGATCACCGCGGCCAGCGCCAGGGTCGGCGTCACGGCACGCACCACCCGCAGCCCGGTCCGGGGCCGGTGCAGGTAGTAGACGAGGGCGAACAGGCCGAAGCCGAGGGCGAAGATCAGCAGCGGCTCCTCGCCGAGCGCGATCTGGAGTGCGACCAGGACCGCGAGCACCACGGCCTCCCGCACCCGCCCCGCCCACGTCACCGGTTCGCCGCGCACGGCCCGGCGCGCCATCCGGATCACCAGGACCGCGAGCACCGGCAGAATCGCCAGACCGACGAAATTGGGATGGGCGTTGGCGTGCGAGATCATCGCGGGTGCGAAACCGCAGAACGCGCCGCCCAGCGCGGCGGCGAAACGGGACGACACCAACTCCCGGGAGAACAGCCAGTACCAGGCGAAACCGGTTCCGGCCAGGCCCAGGGTCAGCACCAGGGCGAAGGTCACGGTCGGGCCGAACAGGACCGTCACCGGAGTCAGCGGAATACCGACGCCGAACATGGCGGTGTTGGCCATCATGTTCACGCCGTCGGGATAGTTCTGCAGATTCGTGCCCAGCGGATTGTGCAGATGGATCACCGCATGCGCGGTTTCGGCGAAGAACCACTCCCACATCGACTGGTCCTGGCCGCTCGCGATCAGATATCCGTGCGTGGTGTCGCGCCACTGCCCGGACAGCACATAGACGGCGGTGGCCAGGTAGACGGCCGCGACCACGAGATCCGCTCGGGAGGCGAGGAGACGGTCGCGAAGGCGCGCGCCCCGGGAGGGTCTGTCCGCGAGTCTCGGCTCCGGGGTGCGCAGCTCCTGCCCCTCGGACAGGACGGCCGCGCTCACCCCCGGACGCTGCTCGTTCGGAACCGCTGGCCCGCCCTGCACCACTGGAAAAACACTCCTTCGGCCGACAATCAGCCACCCACCGTACCCATCCGGAGCGAAGCGGCGCCGAGTGAACATTGGTTATCCACAGGAGTGGGGGAATTCCACAGCCTTATCCACAGGGGAGTCAGTGGCGTACGACCAGGGTGAACGGCCCGATATCGGTGATCCGGAACTGTGGATCGGCGAAGAGGGTCCCCGGAAACTCGACGGTGTAGCGGCGCACGTTGGGATCGTTCGGATAGACGTCCTCGGCCAGGCGCAGGGTGTAGTTCTCGCCGCTGCGGCGGAACAGGAAGGCGTCCGGCGCGCGCCAGGGGGAGTGGTTCAGCGCTTCGATCAACTCGGCCGGTGATTTCAGTTGGCTCCAGCGCTTGATCTCGGCGGCCCGGGCCGGGAAATCGGCGAGCGGATTGGCGTAGTGCGACGTCAGCGCCTGGAAACCGAAATACGGATAGTAGGACAGGAAGCTGGTGTCGGCGGTGAGGACCACCGTCTGGTCGCGCGGCCGCCCGGTCTGCTCGGTGAGGGTCGCATCGATGCGCCCGTAGTACGACACCGCCGAGGGGCTGCGCTTGTCCGCGCGCACACCGTTGCCGTCGGTGTCGGTGTAGGCGGTGGTGATCTCGGCGTTCAGGATGCCGGGGATGCTCTGGGTGAAGGCCAGCGCACCCAGGACCGCGACCACCCCGGTCGCCGCCCGGAACCGCCGCGGTTCGTCGACGGCCTGGTAGATCGCCCGTGCCCCCTCGACGAATCCGAACGCGCCCGCCGCGGCGAGCAGCACCTGCAGGATGGGTTCCAGCCGGAAGGCCAGCCCGGTCGTACCGGCCGCCGTGACCAGCATGGAGGCCAGCGACCACAGATAGATCGCGACCACCGAGATGCCCAGCGCCTGCGCTCGTCGCGAACTCGCCGCCCGCACCACCAGCCAGAGCGTGCCGAGCAGGCAGAGCGCACCGAGCAGCGGTTCGGAGAAGTCGAACATCGGGAACGCCAGCCGTGAACCGGACTCCGGCAGGTAGTGCAGGGCGGTATTGGATTCCGGCAGATGTCCGGTCAGCACCTTCGCCAGGTACGGGCCCCAGACGATCAGGGCCAGGATCGCGGCGATCCCGCCTATGACGACCAGGCGCAGCAGAATCGGCCACAGCAGGCGGAAGACGCCGAGCCGCGGAGCACGCGGCTGATGCACCGCGATCTCGCGCTGCTGCCACCACAGGGTCGCCCACGCGACCAGGCCCATCAGGACCACGGTGAAGACCGCGACCACGAAGAACAGCGTGTAGAACATCGCCGAGAGTCCGAGGAACGCGCCCGCTCCGATCGCCGCACCCCAGCCGCCCGCGGTGCGCGGTTCGCCGGCCGATCTCGCCGCCGCCCCGAACTCGGCGGGCCGGTACAGCGCACCCCAGGCGAGCACCATCGCCGGTGCGAACAGGATCACCAGCACGGCGCTGTAGGCCTCAGGGGAGGCGAACGCCACCATCACCGCGGTGGTCGTCGCCGCCACCGCGACCGCCCAATCCCACCGAATCAGCTTGGACCACAACACCAGTGCCAGCACCGACGCCACCGCCAGCGACACGATCGCATACGGTTTGAACGTCTCCCACCCGGCCAGGCCGAGCAGATTCGCGACGCGTCCGCCGATCCAGAACCACCCGGCCGGGTAGTACGCCGGAATGTCGGCATAGGTCATATCGTGCAGCGCGACGGTATCGGTGAGTCGCGTCAGATATTCGGTGCGGAATTCCTGATCCACCGAAATGCCGAACAGATACAGCTTGGTCGCCGCGAGCGGCATCCCCAGCGTCACCGTGATGAAGGCGGAAATACCCGCCCAGGACAGCACTTTCGCCACCCAGGGCCACCGGTGCAACCGGATCAGCACGATGGCGAGCACCAGTAGCACCGCCGCCCCCGCCTGCCCGACGGTGGTCATCGCACGAGTCACATTGGAGGAGTTGAACGCCGGCCACTGCACCACCGACATCGCCGTCAGCCCGATCGCCGCCACCAGCGCGGCGACCACCGCCCCGACGACAGCCTCCCCGAGCCCGCCCCCGACCTGCCGGACTAGTACGCGCACAGTGCCTCCGGATCCTCTCTCGCCGCCGATCTGCCCGCGAGCCTACAAGCCGGGTGGAACCGGTTCGCGTCGGTGCGAAGCTCACGCTGCGCCGGCGGCCGTCCTCGGAAAATGCGAAGGAGAGCCGGCGCTCGGTAGCGGCGACTCTCCTTCGCGGCTCGAAATCGAGCCGAACTAGATGGGAAGTTTGCGGAAGATCGGGCGCGGAACGTGGCGCAGGATCATCATGACCCAGCGGAACGTGCCGGGCGCCCAGACCAGTTCCTTACCCTTCTCGGACGCCGAAACCGCCAGCGCCGCAACGTCTTCCTTGTTCACCGTGAGCGGCGCCTCGGCGACGTGCGCGGAGAACTGCGTGCGCACCTGGCCCGGCCGCACGACGGTGACGCGCGGACCGTGCGGGCGCAGCGCCTCACCCAGTCCGAGGTAGAAACCGTCCAGACCGGCCTTGGTGGAGCCGTAGACGAAGTTGGCGCGTTTGACGCGCTCACCGGCCACCGAGGACATGACGATGATCCGCCCGAAACCCTGGGCCTTCATCTTCTCGCCGACCAGCACGCCGACCGACACACCCGCGGTGTAGTTGACCTCGGCGACGCGCACGGCCGCGAGCTGGTTCTGCCACAGCTCCTCGGCATCACCGTCGAGCGCGAAGGCGACGATCGCGACATCGATATCGCCGTCGGCCCAGGCCTGTTCGATCACCTTGGGGTGGCTGCCGGTGTCCAGCGCGTCGAAGTCGACGATCTCGACCTTCGACGCGCCCGCGCCCTCCAGCTGAGCCACGGACTGGGCCCGCAGCGGATCGTTCGGCAGCGCCGCGAGCACCACCCGCGCCGGCCCCTTCTTCAGGTACTCCTCGACGATCGCGAGGCCGATCTCCGAGGTACCGCCCAAAAGCAGAATGTTCTGCGGGTTACCTACCGCGTTGATCACTGCAGCTCCAGCCTTCTCGCCATATCGGACATGAAAACGCCTGTGGGATCGACACTTCGGCGGACCTTGATCCACTCGTCGATCTTGGGATACATCTTGTGGAAGGTCTCCGCGGTGGTCCGGGAGTCCTTCGCGGTGTAGAGACGACCGCCGAATTCCAGTACGCGACGGTCCAGTTCGGTGACCAGCTCGTTGAGGCCGGGCCGCACGGGGAAGTCGACGCAGATGTTCCAGCCCTCCATGGGGAAGCTCAGCGGCGCCTGGTTGCCCGGGCCGAAGAACTTCAGCACATTGAGCGCCGAGTAGTGACCGGAACGCTGGATGTCGACGATGATCTTGGTGAATTCGTCCAGCGCCTCGGGCGGCAACACGAACTGGTACTGGATGAAACCGGCCGATCCGTAGGCACGATTCCACTCCGAGACGACGTCCAGCATGTGATAGAACTGCGTCAAGTTCATGATCTTGCCGGTGTAGTTGCCGCCGAGCGCGTAGTACGCCTCGCCGACCATGCCGAGCGTGAGCTTGTTCGCCGCGAAACTCGGGAAGACGTTCGGCACCGTCAGAAGATTCGGAGCGTCGAACTTCAGCGGGTTGGCACGCAGTTTCTTCGGCAGTTCGTCCAGCTTGGCCAGACGACCGCGAGAGACGTTGGCGCGCCCCAGTTTCGGCGGTGCGCTGATCACGTCGAACCAGGTCGAGGAGTACGTGTAGTTCTCCTCGGAACCGTCCTTGTGCACGGCGATGGTCTCGTCCAGCGTGGTCGTCTTGATGCCGTCGGCGATGAAGTAGGCCGTCTCGGTCGGCGTCATCTCGATCGTGGCACGCAGGATGATGCCGGTCAGGCCGTTGCCGCCGACGGTCGCCCAGAACAGCTTGGCGTTCTTCTTGGGACCGATGTGCTGAATCTTGCCGTCGGCGGTCAGCAGATCGATCGACCGCACGTGGTTGCCGAAGCTGCCCGCGCTGTGGTGGTTCTTGCCGTGGATATCGGAGGCGATGGCGCCACCGACGGTCACCTGACGGGTGCCCGGCAGGACCGGAACCCACAGGCCGAAGGGGAGCGCGGCCCTCATCAGCTGATCGAGGCTGACGCCGGCATCCACATCGACGAGGTGGCTGTCGCGGTCGATCCGGTGGATGTTGTTCAGCGCGGACATGTCGATGACGAGGCCGCCGGCGTTCTGCGCGTGGTCGCCGTAGGACCGGCCGAGCCCGCGCGCGATCACACCGCGCCGCAGGTACGCCGGCTTGGACTCGTTGTCCTCCGCGACCATGGCCACGGCCTTGGCGATCAGTTCCGGATCGCCGGTCGAGAGCACTTCGGAGGTGGAGGGCGCGGTACGACCCCAACCGGTCAGTCGGCGGGTGCGCGTCGGCAGCGAAAAGCTGTCGGCGGAGCCGTTGCTGCTTGCCTGTGACGCCTCGCCGTCGCCCGCGGAGTTCGCAGGACCCGCGGCGGTGGAGGTCTGAGCTTTCGTGGACATCGGCATAGAGGCTACAGGTATGACCGGGATAGGGGTCGGGTGTCGCGGCTCCGCGGCCCGCTCGAGGCGGATTTCACAGCGGCGACCGGGGCGGGAGTACCACTGTCGCGGCCGTGTGGGAGTGCCGCTGTCGCCGCCGTGTGGAGTGCCGCTGTCGCGGCCGTGTGGAGTGCCGCTGTCGCGGCGGCGCCGGCGCGACCCGCTACTCTCGTGCCGTGAGTGCGGAACCCCATCTCCCTCTTCCGGCCGAGTTACCCCTGGTAGACGAGCCGGGCGGTACGGATGTCGATCTGAAGACTCAGATTGTCCGGTTCGTCCTCACCGGTGGATTGTCGGCGGTGGTCGACTTCGGGCTGTACGTGCTGCTCATGGCCCTGTTCGGAGTCCCGCGCGATTTCGCCAAGGCCTGCAGTTTCATCGTCGGCACCACCACGGCGTATCTGATCAACCGGCGCTGGACGTTCAAGGCGCCGCCGAGTCGCAGCCGCTTCGTGGCGGTGGTGATTCTCTATGCGGTGACCTTCGCGGCGCAGGTGGGTATCAACGCCCTGCTCAACGACACCCTGCCGCCGATGTCGGTGGATATCGCCGGCCGTTCGGTGAAGGGGGCGGTTCTGATCGCCTTCGTCATCGCGCAGGGCGTGGCCACCGTGATCAACTTCGTCGTGCAGCGTGCGGTGATCTTCAAGATCCGCTGAGGGCCCGCGCCTGCGCCTTGGCGCCGAAGTAGTCCCCACCCTTGGCCCGCGGACTGTCGGTACCCCATTCCCGCTCCTCGCGGGCGGCCGGCACGAGATGCGGGATGTGCTTGCGACAGTGGATATAGGCCTCCTCGACATCCACGACCACCCACCGCTCGGCGATCCGCCCGCGTTCGGCCGCGGGCAGGCCGGGCACGCGGTCCCGTAAGGCCTGATCGTCGACGATGCGTGCCGATCCGTTGATGTGCAGTCCGACCAGGTCGTGCACGAAGTCGATCATCAGGATGCCGACGTGCGGGTTCTCCAGGATGTTGCCGAGCGAAGCCATCACCCCGTTGCCCCGGTATTCCGGATACGCGACCGTACGGTCGTCGATGACGTGCACGAATCCGGGTTTGCCGGCCCGGAAGCTGGTATCGCATTCCCCGTGCCGGTCGGCGGTGGCGATGAAGGCCATATCCATCCGGCCGACGAAGTCGCGCATACGGGTGTTGAGTTTGTCGAGCACCTGTTCGTCGTAGAAACGCCCCGCACGCTCCTCGGTACCGAATCGCTGTTGCAGTTCCCGCTCGCCGTCACTGCCGCCTGTGAAACCGGACATGCCACACCCCTCCGGGTAGCTGAGATCCGCACGTGGATGGTTCGGCGCCGAACCCGAAATATGCCGAAATACTATAGGAACGAACGTATTTCGGATGGCGAATCCCGCAATGCCGAAAGGTCGTTTGCCCCGGGGATGCCGACCGATTCGGACGTATCGGAGAATCACACCGGCGTGATGGTCACCGGAACTCCGTTGAACACCGCATTTCCGGATACGGCGTCGATCCGCGAATCATCGGTCAGGGCATTGGCATTCACGCCGGCGTGCTCGCGCGCGACCGTCTGGGTGCTGCCCGAATGTCCCCAGCCGTGCGGCAGGCTCACCACACCGGGCATGATCCGATCGTTCGGTTCCACCGGCACGGTCAGCTTTCCGGTCGCCGACTCGATCGCGGCCAGCTCGCCGAGGCCGAGGCGCGCCACGTCGTCGGGATGAACATGCAGGGTGCAGGTATTCGAGCCACCGACCAGGGCCGCGACATTGTGCATCCAACTATTGTTCGACCGCAGTTGCCGCCGGCCGATCAACACCACATCCGGTCGGGCAGCAGACATTTCGGCCAGCAGCCGGGTCGTGTCGTCGAGCAGCTGCTGCGGCGCCAGCTCCACCTTTTGCGAGGCCGTGCGCAGCACGCCGGGCAGCCGCGGTTGCAGTGCGCCCAGATCGACGCCGTGCGGATTGTCCAGCAGGACCTGCAGGTTCAGCCCCCCGGGCGCGATGTCGACGGACCGGCGATCGGGATTCCATTCGCCGTACGGACCCAGGCGCAGCATCATGTCGATGCGCTGTTCGGTGCTGTTCGCGCCGATCAGCTCGCCGCGCCGCGCGCCGAGTCCGGCCTTGTGCAGGGTGGCGGCGATGATCAGCTCGTCCACCGCCGCGACGGAATCGGTTCCCGGCTCCGGCCGCTGCCCCGCCAGAGAAAGTGCCAGGCGGGCAAGTATTTCCGGCTCCGAGGGCCGGTCGCCGGGCAGCCCGACCACCGGCGGGGAATAGCGGGCGTAGTTGTGCACCGCGAACTGCAGCAGCGCGAAATCGTAGTGCGGCGCCTGCAGTGTGCGCGGCGGCGGCAGGATCACATCGGCATGGCGGGTGGTCTCGTTGAGGTAGCGATCCACACTGACCATGAAGTCCAGTCCGGCCAGCGCTTCGCCGAGCCGCGCGCCCGCGGGAGCCGAGAGCACCGGATTGCCGGCCACCGTCACCAGCATCCGGACCTGTCCCTCACCGGGGGTGAGAATTTCGTCGGCCAGCGTCGCGACGGGGAATTCGCCCATGGCTTCGGGCAATTCGCGCACCCGGCTGGCCCAGCGCCCGAGCCGGAACGGCCGCGTCCGCACGATGCCCAGGGCCGCGGCGGTGGCGAACATCGCGCCGCCCGGCCGGTCCAGATTGCCGGTGAGCACGTTGATCACGTCCACCAGCCACTGCGTGACGGTGCCGAATTCGGCGGTGCAGGTGCCGATGCGCGCATAGACCGCGGCCGTCGGCGCCGCCGCCAGCTCCCGCGCCAGCCGCCCGACGGTCTCGGCCGGGATGCCGGTGCGTGCCTGCACCGCCTCGGGAGTGAACGGGAGTGCGGCCGAACGGATCTGCTCGAGACCCGCCACCTCGACGCGGATATCGGTCAGATCCTCGGCGAAGAGTGTGTGCACGATGCCGAACAGCAGATACGCGTCGCTGCCGGGCCGGATGAACAGATGTTCGTCGGCGAGGTCCGCGGTGCGGGTGCGCCGCGGATCGACCACGACCAACCGCCCGCCGCGCTTGCGCAGCGCCTTCAACCGGCCCGGATAGTCCGGGGCGGTACACAGCGAGCCGTTGGATTCCAGCGGGTTGGCGCCGAGCATCAGCAGATAGTCGGTGCGGTCCAGATCGGGCACGGCGACCGTGAGCGGATCGCCGAACATGAGCCCGCTCGACACCTGTTTCGGCATCTGATCGGCGGTGCTGGCCGAGTACAGGTTGCGCGTGCTCAACGCCCGGATGAGTGCCGGCACGTACAGCGCGCCGGCGATCGTGTGGGCATTCGGATTGCCCAGATACAGCGCGGCGGCCTGGCGGCCGTATTCGTCGAGGACGGCCGGCGCTCGCTCGGCGATGAGATCGAAGGCCTCGGCCCAGGTGGCCTGCCGCCAGGTGTCGGTGGCGCGATCACGGATGATCGGTTCGGCCAGCCTATCGGGGTCGGCGTCCAGCGCCCCGAGGCTCGCACCCTTGGGGCAGATGAAGCCCCGGCTGAACGGGTCCTCGCGATCGCCGCGCACACGCGTCACCCGGTCGTGGGCGTCCAGGGTGATCTCGAGTCCGCAGACGGCCTCGCACAGCGGGCAGGTGCGGTAGGTGGTCCGGGCTTCTGCGGTGACGCGCGTCATGGATCCATCATCGTCGGCGGTCGGTCGTCGCGCCGCGATTCATCCGAAATGCACGAAAACCGCGAAACCGCGAGAACACTGTCGTTCTCGCGGCTTCGCGGATGGTCGATTCAGCTGGCGATGCGAGCGACCTGCGGCTTGCGGCCGGAGTTCGCCGAACGCACGGCCGCGGCGATCGCGACGACCGGCGGCAGCCAGCGGGCCTCGGTCGGCGCTACACCCCAGCAGGCCTCGCCGGCCGAGAGCTGGGTGGGCGGCAGCGGGATGCCCGCACCGTCGGTGTAGACGATCGCGCCGGCCGCGCGCAGCGCCTCGAGCGCCATCGCGGCCTTGGCGAGTCCGGTCACCAGGTGGATCTCGCGGCGCTCGGCGCCCGGGATCTCGATCACCGGTCCGGACAGGTTGTTGGCCCGCAGGAATCGGCGCACGTTCGCGGCCAGTTCGCCGGCGACCTCGATACCCGAAACATTCGCATCGGTGATCAGGCAGATGCCGTTGGCCGTTTCAGCGACCGTCCACCCGCGCTGGATGTAGTCCTGCGCGGTAGCGGCCAACGTCGCCGCGTGGACGGAAGTCGGAAACGCTGTACGCACTGTGTTCTCCATTCCCCGGGTAGATCTGGGTCCTGCGTCGGTGTTCATGGGACGTATCGGGCCGCGCTACCGGCGGTGTTACAACTTGGTGGAAATTTCTTCGTGATGGTCGGATACGTCACACGGGCGGGCGGTGATCGCCGGTGGCTATGAACCTTTCGGAGCGCCGTACCCCGCCGTTGTGAACTGCTACGACTACCACCTTTGTGCGCGTCGCTGTGAATCGAATGCGTTGCCGCTGTTGATTCCCTGGCAGCTCGCTGGGAAGAAATGGGGAGAAAGTGTGACATGAGTCGCATGTGACCGATGGGATTCGAGCCCGCCCGGAGATTGCTCGCTTCCGCTGTGCCGGGAGAGGATTCGAATCATGAGCGAAGACCCGCAGCGACCCAGGAACCGGGATTCCGAGACCGGGGCCGCGCGCGATTCCGCTGGGGGCCCGCGGGATAGGGACGAGACGCCCGAATCGACCGGACGCGACGAAGTCGACGACCGCTCCGGCGAAGACGGCGAGGCCGACTACGCCGTGGAGTCCCGCTGGCTCGCGTGGAAGGACTCCGCCCGACGCCGCTGGTCACCGGAGGAGACCGCGGAGGACGAGCGGCCCGAACCGTTCCGGAGTCCCGGCGCCTTCCGTGCCTGGTGTGGTGCGGCCGCCCGCGCCTTGCTGGATGTGCAGTTCCGCACATCGGCCACGCGCACGCTGCTGCCGCTGGCCTATCTCCTGGGGCTGGCCTTCGCGATCGGCATCCCGCTGGTCCTGGTCGTGGTGCTGTGGCAGGTGTCCGCACTGCTGGGGGTGATCTTCGCGGTCGTGGTGGCGATACCCCTCGGCCTGACCATCGCGGCGTCGGTGCGGTTGGTGCTGGAATTCCTGGTCAACGCCTCGCGGCTGGCGACCCGGGTGGAGCACATCAACACCCTCGCCGACGATCTCTTCCGCGCGCTGTCCGACGTCGCCGAGCCGGTGAACCAGCTCTCGGAAGATGTTCGCGCCGTGCAATTCTGGCGGTTCCGCAAACGTCCGCCGCGCAGGTAGAAGGATCTGCGCGCCCCGGTCGATCGGCGCGGCTGTCGGGGGCTGTTCTGTTGTGCGACAATCCGTTCGGGGGTGTCCGAGCGAGTGCCGATGCCCGCGAAGGTTTCTGCCGAGGGGGGAAAATGGCTTCACCGCAGGGGATCACCGGTTCGACCATGCCGCGGCGGCAATTGGGCCGCCGGCTGCGTGACCTGCGTAATCGCGCGCGGATGACGACCCGGGTGGCCGCCCGCCGGCTGGAATGGTCGGAGGCCAAGATCTGGCGGATCGAGACCGGTCAGACCTCCCTGCGCAGCCTCGACGTGGAAGCCATGTGCAAGATCTACGGCGCGCCCGAGGCCGAGCTGGAACCTCTCACCGCGCTCGCCCGCGAAACCAAGGCCCGGGGGTGGTGGGCTCCCTACGGTGATGTGATCGCGGAGGGTTTCGACGTGTACATCGGCCTGGAAGAGGCCGCGACTCAGATCTCCACCTTCGAGAACGAATTCGTGCCGGGCCTGCTGCAGACCGAGGACTACACCCGCGCACTGCTGACCGCGGCCCGGCCGAATCTGAGCCCGGGCGAGGTCGAGCGCCGGATCGAGGTCCGCAGGCAGCGGCAGCGTCTGCTCACCCGCACGCCGGATCCGGTGCGGTTGGTGGCGATCATCGCCGAATCGCTGCTGTGGCGGCGGATCGGTGATCCGGCCGTGATCGCGGGGCAACTGGATCATCTGCGCCGGATGTGCGAGTGTCCGAACATCGATATTCGCCTGGTGCCCAACGATTCCGGTTACCACGAGGGTCTGGATTCCGGGCGATTCGTCCTGCTGGAATTCGGCGAAGCCGGTGCGGAAACCACCGAGCCGCCGGTGGTGTATGTCGAAACTTTCGCCGGTTCCACCTTTTTCGACAAAAATTCCGATATCGACCGTTATCGGGGCGCATTCGCGAATATTCGCGCCGCTTCGGTGGACGGGCGAGCGGCCCTGGACGAGGCCATCGCCGCTGCGTGACGCTCGGCCGGATTCGGTGCGGCCGGATTCGGTGCGGCCGGGTTCGGTGCGGCCCGATTCGGTGCGGCCGGATTCAGTGCGGCCGGGTTCAGTGCAGAGTGCGTTCCAGGACGTCGCGGTGTGTCGGGACGGCGGCGGTGTGGACCGCGCGGCCCTTGTCGGTGAGGCAGACGTAGATCGCGCGGCGGTCCTCGGTGCACAGGGTGCGATCGACCAGTCCGTCGCGCTCCAGTCGTGCCACCGTACGGGACAGCGCGCTCTGGCTCAGGTGGATGTCGTGCGCCAGATCGCTCATCCGGTAGCTGTCACACGAGGCGTCGACCAGGCGATCCAGCGTCTCGAACTCGCTGAGGCCGATGTGGTGTTCACGCTGCAGATCCTTCTCCAGCGCACAGGACACAGCGGCATGGCGGGCGAGTAGATCGCGCCACTCGCCGACCAGGCCGCCCGGCCCGTCGTTCCGGACGGCCGGCACAGGGCAGCCGGTGTCGGTATCACTCGGCGCTACGGACGGCAGACCTGCGGATAGCGCCGTGTCCGGTGCTACCGCGTCCGTCGAATGCGCCGGAAACGCTGTCGACGCCTTTGTCATGTCGCCATCCTAGTGTCTGCGTCCGTTTCATGCAACCACATTAAATGCTTGTGCATTAGATGCGCACGCATGTAATGTTCCGCGTCATGACTTCCACAGCAACACTTCCGGCCGCCTCGGCGGCCGACACTCGGTGGCCGATCCGGCTCTGGGGCATGCTCATCACGCTGTGCATCGTGCTGTTCCTGGACGGCCTCGACGTCTCGATGGTCGGCGTCGCGCTGCCGTCCATCGGTACCGAACTCCATCTCGAAACCTCGACCCTGCAGTGGCTGGTCAGTGGATACGTCCTCGGTTACGGCGGCCTGCTGCTGCTCGGCGGCCGCACTGCCGATCTGCTGGGACGGCGCAAGGTCTTCCTCATCGCACTGGCGGTCTTCGCGGTCGCCTCGCTGGCGGGCGGGCTGGTCAGCTCCGGGCCGCTGCTGATCGCGACCCGCTTCGTCAAGGGTCTGGCGGCCGCCTTCACCGCGCCGACCGGGCTGTCGATCATCACCACGAACTTCGCCGAGGGGCCGGCGCGCAACAAGGCGCTGTCCATCTACACCGTCTTCGGTGCCGGCGGCTACTCCATGGGCCTGGTCTTCGGTGGCCTGATGACCGGTTTCGGCTGGCGCTGGACCTTCCTGCTGCCGGTGCCGATCGCGCTGGCGGCCCTGATCTCCGCGGCGATCCTGGTGCCGAAGGACAAGGGTGACACCGCCGAGGGCGGACACGATCTGCTGGGTGCGCTGTTCTCCACCTCCGCCATGCTGCTGCTCGTCTACACCGTGGTGTCCGCACCGCAGGCCGGCTGGGGTTCGGCGCGCACCGTGGGCTCGTTCGCGGCCGTCCTCGTCCTGTTCGCCGCGTTCGTCGCGGTGGAGAAGCGGGTGCGGCATCCGCTGATCCGCCTGGGCATCCTCCGCAAGGCCACGCTGGTGCGGGCCAGTCTGGTGATCGTCGCGGTGGCGGGTTCCTACTTCAGCTGGCAGTTCATCGTCACTCTGTACCTGCAGGACAGCCTGGGCTGGTCGCCGCTGACCCTGGCGATGGCGCTGCTGCCGGTGGGTGTACTGGTGGCGCTGTCGTCGGTGTTCTCCGACAAGTTGGTGGACCGCTTCGGCACCGGCCCGATCATCGCGGTCACCACCACCGTCATGGCGATCGGCTACCTGCTGTTCCTGCGGATCGATACCGCTCCGTCCTACGTCGCGGTGATCCTGCCCGCGGTGCTGCTGATCGGTATCGGATGGATCGGCTTCCCGGCCATCAACATTCAGGCCACCAACGGCATCGAGGACGAGGAACAGGGCCTGGCGGCCGGTGTGCTGCAGACCTCGATGCAGGTCGGCGCGGCGATCGTCCTAGCCATCACCACCGCGCTGATTTCCTCGGGCCCGCACGGTAATTCACCGCAGGCGGTACTCGACAGCTACCGTCCCGGCCTGATCTTCGCGGGTATCGCGGCGATCATCGGCGCCCTCATCGCCTTCACCCACTTCCTGCCCACCCGCAAGAAGCCGCAGGAGGTCGAGGACACCGAACAGGCACCGGAACTCGCGGCGGCCTGAGATCCGTCCCGAACGCCACGCCCGGCTCATCCGTTCGAGCCGGGCGTGGCGTCCGCGCGGTCCTCAGCGAAGTTCACGCAGGCGCGGCGCGGCCGCATCCTTCGGCGAGCGGATGAAGGTCAGCGGACTGCCGTCGGAACCGGCGGTGGGCCAGTCGATTCCGAGATCCGGATCGAAGGCGTCGAGGTCCCGGTCGAATTCGGGGGAGTATTCGAGCGAGCAGAGATAGGTGACGGTGGAATCGTCGGCCAGCGACAGCAGCGCATGACCGAGCCCCTCGGAGACGAAGACCGAGCGGCGCGTGACGTCGTCGATCACCACGCTGTCCCAGCGGCCGAAGGTGGGGGAGTCACGGCGCAGATCCACCACGACATCCAGGAAGGCGCCGCGCATGCAGGTGACGTATTTGGCCTGGCCGGGCGGATTCTCGGTGTAGTGGATGCCGCGCAGAACGCCGGCCGCCGAGGTGGAGGTGTTCATCTGCAGCAGATCCAAGGGCCGTCCGGTCGCCTTCTCGAATTCCGAGGCCTTGAACGTCTCGGCGAAGACGCCGCGCTCGTCGCCGCGCAACTCCGGCGTGAACTCCCACGCACCGGGGACCGCCAGTTCTCGAATCCGCATGTCAACCGTCCTGTCCGTAGCGATCGTCGCGCCCGCGATTCAGCAGGTCCAGCAGGTAGGTCCCGTACCCGGAGCGCACCAGCGGCTCGGCCAGCCGACACAGCTGTTCGTCGTCGATGAAGCCCATCCGCCAGGCCACCTCCTCGGGCACGCCGATCTTGAGGCCCTGTCGTTCTTCGATGGTGCGCACGTAGTTGGCGGCGTCCAGCAGCGAGTCGAAGGTTCCGGTATCGAGCCAGGCGGTGCCGCGCGCGAGGGTTTCGACCTGCAACCGCCCCTGTTCCAGATAGGTGCGGTTGATATCGGTGATCTCGTATTCGCCGCGCGCGGACGGCCGCAGGCCCCGGGCGATCTCGACGACGTCGTTGTCGTAGAAGTACAGGCCGGGAATGGCGTAGTTGGACCGCGGGAGCTTCGGCTTCTCCTCGATGGAAACGGCTCTACCCCGGTCGAATTCGATCACACCGTAGGCGGAGGGATCGGACACCCGATAGGCGAAGACCGCGCCGCCGTCGAGGCCGTCGAAGCGCCGCAACCGTGTGCCGAGACCGGGACCGTGAAATATGTTGTCGCCGAGCACCAGCGCCGCGCATTCGCCGCCGATGTGGTCGGCGCCGAGCACGAAGGCCCGGGCCAGGCCGTCGGGTTCGGGTTGCACCACGTAGTCGATCGCCAGACCGAACTGGGTGCCGTCGCCGAGCAGCCGGCGGAAGGCCCCGGCGTCTTCGGGGGTGGTGATCACCAGGATGTCGCGAATGCCCGCCAGCATCAGCGTGGAGAGCGGGTAGTAGACCATCGGCTTGTCGTACACCGGGACCAGTTGCTTGCTGACCCCGCGCGTGATCGGGTGCAGCCGGGACCCGGTGCCCCCGGCCAGAATGATTCCGCGCATGTGACGCAAGTCTGCCAGCTTCCGCCCGCTCGGGCTCGATGAGGTTCCGAGTAGACCGCGAAATGGTCACGATGGTTTCGCCGGACCCTGGTCGGGCGATCAAGTATTGCGTAGGTCACATATCCGTGGTGTTCTGAAACACCAGTGTGTGAGATGTCAGCGCCGACACCTCCGCTACCGAATCTGCCGGTGGCCGGTCACTCGGCGCCGAGTGGCAGGTAGGTGCGCGATGACGGCGATTCCCATCGGCGAGGCCGAATTCCGGCCGGGGCTCGAACCCGGTGTTGTCGTGGAGCCGGTGGTGGTGAACCCGGACCGTGCGAGTCTGCATTCGCAGGCGGTGCTGCTGACCTGCCGGGGCGTGGTCGGCCCCGTCATCCGGCGCTATCCGATCACTCCGATGACCATGCCCGTCGCGCGAGTCCTGATCGACCGGCTGGCGGCGCTACGGCCGCAGGTGCGGGGCGTGGAACGCGAACAGGTGCGGATGAGCGGCTTCCGGATGGAGATCATCCGCCCGGCCGGCGCCCGGCGATCCCTGCGCGACGGCGCCGTGATGTACATGCACGGCGGCGGCTTCTTCCTGTGCGGACTGGACTCGCATCGGCCGGTGGCGGCCAGCCTGGCCCGCCGTACGGGGCTGCCGGTGGTGAACGTGGACTATCGGCAGCTGCCCGGGACGAATATCGCCGGATCGGTCGAGGACTGCCTCACGGCCTATCGCTGGCTCCTGCGGCACGGCGCCGATCCGGCACGCATCGTGTTCGCCGGAGATTCGGCGGGCGGTTTCCTCACCTTCGCCACCGCGTTGCGGGCGGCGCAGGCCGGGCTGCCCGGCCCGGCCGGCCTGGTCGGCCTGTCGCCGCTGCTGGATCTCGATTACCGGCTCAAGGGCGAGTACATGAACGTCGGTCGCGACGCCTACATCCCGATGGCGGCGGTGCGGCAGATGGTGCGTTACGGGGCCGAGGCGGAGCGGCCGCTCGACCCGGCCTTGTCGCCTGTGAACGGATCGCTCACCGGCCTGCCGCCGGCGCTGCTGATCGTCGGTGAGGACGAATTGCTGCGCTGCGACAGCGAATTGATGGCCCGCCGGCTCACCGCGGCAGGCGTGCCGAATTCGCTGGAGCTGTGGCGCGGGCAGGTCCACGCCTTCATGAGCATCCTGCCGAATATGCCGGAGAGCCGCGCCGCCCTGGCCCGGGTGGCGCGATTCGTGCGGGCGCGGGTCGAGCCGGAAGAGACCGCGCAGACCGCCTGACAAGAGGCGAAACGACAGTGCCCCGCCCACCGAACGGTGGGCGGGGCACTGTCTCTGATCCGAGGGATCCGCCCGCTCAGGGGTACGGGCAGCCTGCGGAATTACTTGGCCGGCGCCGGCGGGTTGAACGGCGCGGTCGTGGTGGCCCAGTACTGGATCGCGGCGCCGATCGCGACCGGAGCGGTCACGAAGATCTGGCCGGCGAGTACACCCAGGAAGCCGACAGCGGCGGCACCGGCGATGCAGCCGCCGAGCGGGCCGAGGCCGAACAGGGTGGCCAGCGCACCGGTGGCGACGACACCGAGGGCAGCGCCCGCGATGCAGCCGATGGCCGCGCCGCCGATACCACCGACCAGGGTGCCGATGGTGGCGCCGGTGGAGATGGTGTCCTTCAGGCGAGTGAAGGCCGCGACCTCACGGTCGTAGGGGGTCTTCCACGGAGCCGACTCCTCGAACGGCAGCGCGACCGGCTTGTAGACCGCGTGCTGCTCGTCGAACTGAGGGGTCAGGGTGGCGGTGTTGCCGGAGATGTCGGCGGCGATCGGGAACTCGAAGTCGTCGACCCGGAAGTTCAGCGGGGTGCCGGCGAGCACGGTGCCGTTGGCGGCCTTGATCTTCAGCATGCCGTCTTCGTTGACGATCGAGCCACCGTCGGTCTTGATGACGGCTTTGTCGTTGTCGACGACTTCGGCCTTGTAGTAGACGCTTTCGGGCGCCGCGGGGGCGGCGGGGTCGGCCGTGGCAGTGCCGGCTGCGACGCCGACGGCGGCGACCAGCATGGCGGCGGTCGCGACGAATTTCCTCATCATCATTTTCTGCGGAACCTCGATACAGAGTGGTTCTGGGACATGAGAAATAGAAATCGACGTCAGCTAACGAGCGGTGAACCTGTTGTGTCCGTTCATTCAAATTCTGTTCACCATCGGGTTCTTGCCGATTGTCAGGTTGTGGAAACATGCAGTATGCGTGCGGTTTTCGGACACCACCAACAATTCGAACAAATAGGACATCAAGAGCGTAGTGTGATGAAGGTCACACTACGCTGTAGGGCTGGTGTGACTCGCAGGTGATTCAAAGTCCGTATTCGCGCCCACGTTAGGGTGGCACGGTGCGATTGCTCGTAACCGGCGGAGCCGGATTCATCGGCGCGAACTTCGTCCATCAGACCGTGGCGGATCGACCCGACGTCCGCGTCACGGTGCTCGACGCACTGACCTATGCCGGAAATCGCGACTCGCTGGCGCCGATCGCCGATCGGATCGAGTTCGTACACGGCGATATCGCCGATTCCGGCCTGGTGGACCGCTTGGTCTCCGGAACCGACGCCGTGGTGCATTTCGCGGCCGAATCCCATAACGACAATTCGCTGGCCCGGCCCCGGGCGTTCGTGCAGACCAATATCGTCGGCACCTTCACGCTGCTCGAGGCCGTCCGCAAATACGATGTGCGCTACCACCACATCTCGACCGACGAGGTCTACGGCGACCTCGAGGCCGACGATCCGGCATTCACCGAGAACACCCCTTATCAACCGTCCAGCCCGTATTCGGCCACCAAGGCATCCAGCGATCTGCTGGTCCGTGCCTGGGTCCGGTCGTTCGGGGTGCGGGCGACGATCTCCAACTGCAGTAACAATTACGGCCCGTATCAGCATGTGGAGAAATTCATCCCGCGCCAGATCACCAATCTGATCGACGGGGTGCGCCCGCGCCTCTACGGCGCCGGACATCAGATCCGGGACTGGATTCACGTCGCCGATCACAACCGCGCGGTGTGGGACATTCTCGACCGCGGGCGCATCGGCCAGACGTATCTCATCGGCGCCGACGGTGAACTGGACAACCGGACGGTGGTGGAGTTGCTGCTCGCCGAATTCGGCCGCGATCCCGGCGATTTCGATCACGTCACCGATCGGCCCGGGCACGATCAGCGCTACGCCATCGACGCCACCCTGCTGCGCGCCGAACTCGGCTGGCGTCCGCGGTACGGCGATTTCCGCGCCGGACTGGCCGCGACGGTCGCCTGGTACCGCGACAACGAGGCGTGGTGGCGCCCGCAGAAGGAACACACCGAACGCGCCTACGCGGCGGCGGGCGAAAAGGTGCTCTAACCCCAGATCAGGACGTTGTATTTGATCGCGGCCGCGGCCAGTGCCACCACGGTCGCGACCACGACCGTGATCGCGGGCCCGCGTACCGGCGTCACGCCGCGGGAATCGCTGAGCCGCAACGGCATCCACCGCAGCAGCACCGCGAACCCGGCAATCGCGAGCGGTACGAAATAGCGCCCCTGTACGCCGTCGATCATCCAGTAGCCCACCGGGGAGAACGACATGTAGAGCGTCACGTAGATCATCGCGACACTGGCCAGCACGGTGAGCGCGACGATCCAGGTGCGCCACCGGTTACCGGTCAGCCGATCCGCGATACCGGCGCTCACCGCCAGCGCCAGCAGGCAGGCGAGGATCGACAGCGCGGGAACGTCGACATAGGCGAATCCCAGCTCGCCGAAGAATTGGATGAACCATTTCTCGTCCCGATACCAGATGCTGTCGCCGAAAGTATTGGCGAAATGCACCGGATCGGAAAGAATTCCGTGCAGTTGGTCGCCGGGGCGCACCGAACGCCATTCCGACGATTTGCGCATCAGGCCCATGCCGTCGCCCGTCGGCGCGGCGATCTTCATCCACACCGCGAACAGGATCGCGCCCAGCGCCGCGAAGCACCACGGCAGCCAGCGCAGCACCCTCCCGAAGCCGTACTGCCGGGCCGGAATCAGCACCACCAGCATGGCGAGGATGACGTAGGTCGGCTTGCTCAGCGGCAACGCCAGCGTCGCCGCCAGTGCGGCCACCACCTCCGGCTTCGTCAGCCGGGTGTCGAGGAAGACGCCCTTCACGACCAGGCACGACACCAGGACGGCCAGGGCGTTGGTGACGGTGTCGGCGGTGACCGTGCCCGCCTGGAACAGCGCGATGGGCAGCACCGCGATCGTGAACACCAGCCACTGGATGCGGAACGTCCGCAGCGCCCGCAGCGCGAACGCCACGATCACCAGATAGGCGAGCAGTCCGGCGAGCCGGGTGAGCAGCACCGTATCGCCGACGTCGAGGCCGATCGCCTGGGCCAGCCGAATACCCACGGCCGCGGGCACATACGGCACCGGCGAGTAGGCGGCGGTATTGGTGAACCACATCTGCTTGGTCGCGGTGGTGGTCACCGGCGCCGAGCCCAGCCGGTCGTAGGCGGTCTCGTCGGCGGCGAGCGGGGCCGGCTCGGTCGGATGACGGTTGTAGTCGGTGAAGGCGTAACCCATCAGACCGTCGACACTCAACGGGATCTGCCCGCCATAGGAGACGCCGCGGTCGTCGGTGATCCGCTCGGGGGTGAATCCGCCGTGCGCCACCTGGTACGCGCGGCCGAACTGGGTGATCTCGTCGTGACCCCAGAACGGCGGGGTGATGGTCGCGAACACGATGCCGAAGACGCCGGCCACCAGGACGAAGACCGCCGCGGCCGGGCCCAGGTGGTGCGCGATACCGGATCGGGCGCGCCGGAGCAGGCCCGAGGGCTGCCGCTGCTCGGCGCCGACACCCGCGTCGCCGCTCTCGCGGTTCGACTCGTCGCGGTTCGGTTGCTCGGTGTCGGCTTCCCTGGTCACGGCCTCGCGGTCGGAGGCCCGCCTATCGGCGGCCTCCTTGTCGGCCTGGGTCGTCATCAGTGTGCCTGCCGGACCTGCTCGGGCGTTTCGACGCCGACGGCCGAATACCGCAGGTACATCAGGCGGGCGGCCTCGTGCCGGGATCGGCGGATGCCGTCGAGGATCAGACCGGCGGTCCACGCCAGGCTGCCCAGCAGCAGCAGGGTGAAGCCGAGGAACAATGTCGGGAAGCGCGGCACCTGGTGGATTTCGTAGAACTGGATCACTATCGGCACGATCAGAATGATCGAGATCAACCAGGCCAGCGTGCCGAACAGTCCGTAGAACGCGACCGGTCGTTCGTGCCGCGCCAGACCGAAGATCAGGCCCAGAATCTTGAATCCGTCGTGGTAGGTGCGCAGTTTGGATTCACTGCCCTCCGGCCGGTCGCGGAATCCCACCCGCACCGAGGTCTGCGGCACGCGCAGATGCAGCGAATGCACGGTCAATTCGGTTTCGATCTCGAATTCGCGCGACACCGCGGGGAAACTCTTCACGAAGCGGCGGGAGAACACCCGGTACCCGGAGAGCATATCTTCGACGTTCTCGCCGAATACCTTGCCGACCACGCCGTTGAGGACGCGGTTACCGGCTTCGTGGCCCGCGCGGTACGCCTGCGAGCCTTCGTCCTCCTTGCGCACGCCGAGGACATGGTCGTAGGGGCCCGACAGCAGCGCCTCGATCATCTTCGGGGCGGCGAAGGCGTCGTAGGTGTCGTCGCCGTCGATCATCAGGTAGACGTCGGCCTCGATATCGGCGAATGCGCGCCGGACGACGTTGCCCTTGCCCTTGACGGTCTCGGTGCGCACGATCGCGCCCGCCTCCCGGGCACGTTCGGCGGTGGCGTCCGTGCTGCGGTTGTCGTAGACGTAGACGTCGATGCCCGGCACGGCAGCCTTGAGGTCCGTGACGACCTTGGCGACCGCAGCCTCCTCGTTGTGGCAGGGCACGACTGCGGCGATGCGAAGCTCGGTGGGGTTCACCCCGTCAATCCCTCATTTGATCGGCCGATGAAATACGGAACACCGGGAGGGTACAGGCCGGGGCCGGAGTCGCGCCCGCTAACCCTCACTGTGTCCGGTGCGGGGCGGTGCACCCGCCACGACCTCGCGCCCTTTGCGTCCGCTGTGAGCCGCCCGATCGCACCCGCGGCGAGCCGCGCTCCCACCGGCATCACGCGGTGGGGAACCGGGGTGCGGTACCGTCGCCGGGTGGCCAGCAGTGAGACGGCGACCGAACCGGTCGATCGAACCGGCGATACCTTGCGACACAAGGTCGTCACCGCCCTGCGGCAGGGATCGGCTTTTCTGGTGGTCGGCGCGATCGGATTTCTCGTCGACGCCGGAACCTACAATCTGCTGGTCTTCTGGGGCGGCGACGGAGTTCTGAATCACGCGCCGCTGGTCGCGAAGATCATCTCGATTCTGGTGGCCACGGTGGTCACGTATTTCGGCAACAAATGGTGGACTTTCGCGCACAAGCAGGGCGGCAGTCCCGCCCGCGAATATCTGCTCTATGCCGTTTTCAACGTGGTTGCCATCGGATTGCAGCTGGGGTGTCTGGCATTCTCCCGATACGTCCTGCACCTGTCCTCGCCGCTGGCGGACAACATCTCCGGCACCCTGATCGGCCAGATCGTGGCGGTGGTTTTCCGCTACTGGGCCTACGACACTTTCGTCTTCGCCGAGTCGCGCTCGGGTCGGTCGGACGCCGCGACATGAGACGGACATAATGGGTATCGCTCGCACCGAGCCCGCACTTGACCGCGCCCGCGCCGCATTCGGCGCCATCGGACACTGTTTACGAGGGATTCCACCATGGATCAGTCGGCTGGCCAGGCCGTGACCGCCACCGAGAACGACCCGCGGATCGCCGAGCCCGCACCCGGCGCCCTGCGGACCGAGCACCGCGCCCCCGACCGCCTGGTTCTGGCCCGGGGCATCTTCACCGGCCCGGCGCCGAAGATCAGCGACGAACTCTATGCGGTGGTCAAGGGCAAATCGCACCGCGAACGGCAGTCGTTGCGGCTGGAAAAGGGCGCGCACGCCCACACCAACACCTATTTCGGCCGATTCGCGGCCAGTTACTGGCAGCGCTGGACGACGGTGACCGAGGTCGAGGTCTCGATGCGGGTCGCGGTCGGTGACCGGGCCCGGATCCGGCTGGCCGCCTCCGATATCGCCGGGCACCGGCGCATCATCGACTCCGCGGATGTGCATTCCGACGGGACGGTGACTCTGCGGGCGCCGCTGGATCAGTATGTGGACGGCGGGGCGCTGTGGGTCGAATTCGATGCTGTCGGAGGCGAACTCGCGATCGGTGAGCTCACCTGGACCGCGCCCGCGCCGGATCGCGTCCGCCCGGTCGCGATCGCGATCTGCACCTTCAATCGGGCCGAGGACTGCGCGCACACCGTCGCCGCCCTCGCCTCGGATCCGGAGGTGCTGGCGGCCATCGACGCGGTGTACGTGGTCGACCAGGGCACCGACCTGGTATCGGACCGGGAGCTGTTCCAGCAGACGCAGCCGCGTTTCGGTGACAAGCTGCGCTACATCCGGCAACCGAATCTCGGCGGGGCGGGCGGCTTCACCCGCGGGTTGTACGAGGTGTCGGCGGCGAACGAGCACGCCGATGTCATCCTGATGGACGACGACATTCTCTGCGAGCCCGAAACGGTGTTGCGGCTCAACGCCTTTGCCAATCTCACGGTGGAACCGACCCTGGTCGGCGCGCAGATGCTGTTCCTGCTGAACCCCGACTATCTCAACGTCGGCGCCGAGGAGGTGCACCTGAACGAGCTGCGGCACGGTCAGAAGGTGCCCAAGGCGTTGCGCAACACCAGCATGCTCAAGCGCAATCAGGAGCGCCGCGTCGACGCCGGCTACAACGCCTGGTGGACCTGCCTGATCCCGGCCGAGGTGGTGGCGCGGATCGGACTGCCGCTGCCGATCTTCTTCCAGTGGGACGACGTCGAATACGGTGTCCGCGCCCGCGAGGCGGGATTCGTGACCGTGACGCTGCCGAATGCGGCGGTCTGGCACGCGGACTTCTACTGGAAGGACTTCGACGACTGGGCGCGCTACTTCAGTATGCGCAATTCGCTCATCGTCAGCTCCATGCACACCGATCTGGACGCGAAGGCGGTGACCCGCAAGCTGTTCCGTGAGATCGCGGAATATCTGGTGGGTATGCAGTACGGTCTCGCGCACACCACACTGCAGGGCATCGAGGATTTCCTGCAAGGCCCGAAGATCCTGCGCGACGGTGGAATTCAGGCCCTCGCGGCCGCCCGCACCAGCCGCGGTGACTACGGCGAGACCACGAAGCACGCGGCCGCCACCGCACCGGTCCGGCAGTCCGACATCCAGCTCCGCCGCGCCGGCGGCGAACCGAGCCGCCCACTGCTGGTGCTGGTCAAGCGTGCGATCCAGCAGTGGACCGGGCGCACCCAGCACGGCGTCGTCGGCGTCACCCGCGAGGATGCGCACTGGTGGCATCTGGCCCTGTTCGATCACGTCGTGGTGACCGACGCCTCCCAGTCCGGCGTGCGAATCCGGCGGCGGGACAAGGAGAAAGCCCGTGCCCTGCTGCTGCGCACCGTCCGGGCCCTGCGCCGGCTGCGCCGCGAACTTCCGGAGCTGAGCCGCCAGTACCGGGCCGCGGCACCGGAATTGACCAGCCGCGAGAACTGGGAACGGCTGTACGGCATCTGATCCGCGGGCCCGCCCGGTACGTCACCGGGCGGGCCGCCGCGGATCAGTGCCCGAACGAGCCGGTCGGAGGTGGCGGCGGATTGTTGTCGACGACCGCGCCGAGATATCGGAACGAGGTCGGGTAGGTCGGTTGCGGAAGGTCCGGGACGAACCGCGGCGGCTGCTGGTTCCAGGTGCCGTCGGGCTGCATATCGGGCGGCGGGGTCTCGAAGTGGCCGGGACCGCTCTCCATCGGGCACGCGTCGTTGATGCGGGCGTCACCGTGCGGCGGCACCCATGCCGTACCCCGGACCGTGCCACCCAGGCCCGAGCAGACGATCTCGGCGTCCACCCGGTAGGTGTCGTCGTTGTCGTTGTGGCAGCCGGCCCACTCGCAGAACACACCGGGTGAGACCTCGACGGCGGATGCGCCGGCCGCACCCCCGATCAGTGTGCTCGCGGCGACGGCCGACACGACCGTCACGCCGAAAATCCAGCGGTATTCCATCGCGAATCAACTCCCCTCGATATCGCTGCCGTGAACTCTACCCCGCACGGCCGGAAACCGTTGTGGCACAGATAATGCCGTGTCCGCACGGCACGCGTTGACCATCTTCGCACTCCTGTCGACAGCCCGACCCGGTGCCAATGTATCGGCCTCGGATCGGGCTGTCGGTAGTGGCAACACCACTGTGGCGGGGAGTGCGGACCGGCCTAGAGGAACAGGTCCGTGGTCAGCGGGCCGTCACCGGGGACCACGCGGTACTTGTCCAGATCGGTGACGCCGTGCGCGTTCAGCACCTCGTCGTCGATGAAGAAGTTGCCGGTGGTGTCCTTGGCGGGGGAGGTGAGGACCAGGTAGGCGGCGTCGGCGTAGATGTCGGGGGTGCGGGAGGTCTGGACCATGTCCTCACCGCCGAGCAGGTTGCGGACCGCGGCGGTGGCGATGGTGGTGCGCGGCCACAGCGAGTTCACGCCGATGCCGTACTTGCGCAGCTCCTCGGCCAAACCCAGAGTGGTGAGCGACATTCCGTACTTGGCGATGGTGTAGCCCAGCGAGCTGCCCGCCCATTTCGGGTCGAGGTTCAGCGGCGGCGACAGGGTGAGGATGTGCGGATTGCGCCCGGCCTCGGCCGATTCCCTCAGCGCCGGGATGCTGGTCTTCGACAGCAGGAAACTGCCGCGGCAGTTGATGTCCTGCATCAGGTCGTACTTCTTCATCGACAGCGTCTCGGTCGGTGACAGATCGATCGCCGAGGCGTTGTTGACGACGATATCGATTCCGCCGAACCGCTCCACGGTCTGGCGCACGGCTTCGGCGACGCCCTCGTCGTCGCGCACATCGCCGACGAATTTGTGCACCCGGCCGCCCGCGGCCTCGAGCTCCTCGGCGGCGGTGTGGATCGTGCCAGGAAGTTTCGGATGCGGCTGATCGGTCTTGGCGATCAGCGTGATGTTCGCACCGTCGGCGGCGGCCCGCTTGGCGATCTCCAGGCCGATGCCGCGGCTGCCGCCCGACATGATCATGGTGCGGCCGGCCAATGGCTTACCAGCTTCGGTCATATCCCTGCTCCCGTCTGTGCGATCACCCCGGCTCCATGATCGGCGATCCGAAGGAGCCGGGGTGCTGAACTACCCGATTCGCACAGTAGGGCACCGCACCGAGCTATGCAACCAGTTGCATAGTCGGTCAGCGACGATGGCGACGCGGATCACGTTCCTTGTACATCCGCCGCTGCGATTTGCTGATCTCGCGCCAGACCCGCTCCCGTTCGGCGCGCAACCGCGCGTCGCTGCGGGCGGCGAGACGGTCGTTCTCGCGCTGCAGTTTGCGGTAGCTGTCCAGTCGTCGCTGCGGCAGCTCGCCGGTGTCGAGGGCCGCGAGAATCGCGCATCCGGGCTCGGTGCGGTGTTCGCAGTCGGAGAATCGGCATTGCGCCGCGAGCGATTCGATATCGGTGAAGGTCCGGGCCAGACCCTGTTCGGCAGCCCAGAGCCCGATCGCCCGGAGGCCGGGGGTGTCGATCAGGGTGCCGCCGCCGGGGATCGGCCGCAACTCGCGATGCACCGTGGTGTGGCGCCCCCGCTTGTCCGAGGCGCGGACCCGGTCCGTCGCGAAAACCTCCTCGCTCAGCAGCGCATTGGCCAGAGTCGACTTGCCCGCGCCGGACGATCCGATCAGTGCGACCGTGCCGGCCGCCACCGCGCACAGCACATCCATCCCGGCGCCGGTGGTCGCCGAGACCGGCACCACCGCCGCACCCGGCGCCGCGGCGCGCACGTCGGGCAGTGGAACATCCGGCGCCAGATCGTATTTCGTCAGCACTACCACCGGCTGCGCGCCGGATTCCCAGACCAGAGCCAGCATCCGTTCGATGCGACCCAGGTCGATCTCGCCGTCGGCGGCGACACAGATCGCGACGGTGTCCACATTGGTGGCCAGCACCTGTGCGTCGGAGCGGCCTGATACCGTCGCGCGCTGCAGAATTATGCGGCGCGGCAACAACTTTCGTACCGTGAACGCCGACCCGGCGGACGTCTCGGCCGGTGCGACGGCGACCCAGTCACCGGTACACAGGCCGTTGATGTTGGTATCCGCCCGCGGACAGGAAGCGCGTGCGAGCCCGTCGGGCGTCGCGACATCGCATTCACTGCGATCCATCCGGATCACGCGGGCCGGGACCCAGCCGGTATCGAGCAGCCCTGCGTACGCGGCGGAGAGGTCGGCGGTCCAGCCGTAGGGAAGGAGACGGTCGTAATCGACCATGAGGGGAGACATCCTTCGTCGGGCACCGAGCCCGCGAAGGGCTCAGTGCATGGGGAGGAGAGTGGAAATACGTGCGGCGGAGCGCTTTTCGGTCTGATACCGGGCTCCGTCCGCGACAATCCGACTGCCGACGTTCACGTATTCCACCTCCTCGACCCTCTCGTGTCTCGATACTCGGGTTCGGTCGCCTCCGCGACCGGATGGATAAACAATGACAGCCCGCCGCGCGGGCCGCAACGTATTTTCCCGGGCCTACTTCGTCCCGGGCCGCTCGATCAGATCGTGCAGGCGATCAGCAGCTGCAGCAGGATGAACACCCCGACCACGCCGAGGCTGATGTAGGAAACGATCGCACCGGGCGCGGCCTGCGGCACCGGCCCGATGGCGCCGTTGATGAAGGCGATGGCAGGCGACTTGTAGTAGACGTGGGTGCTGTGGCCCTCCGCGACCGGCACGGTCGTCTCGGCCGGACCCATATCCCACAGCCACTTGGTCGCCACCCGCACGTGATGCTGGCCGGGACCGACCGGAATGTGGGTCTGTCCCCACTTCGCCATCGGCACCTCCATGCCGTCGACGAGGATCTTCGGGCCGGTCAGCGCGAGCATGAATCCCAGCGGGAAGTACGAGGCGTCGACGACGATGCCCTGCGGTCCCGGTTGCGGCTGGAACTGTACCGCCGGGCCGTAGGCGCCGTATCGGCCCTGCGGTGCACCGGGATTGGGCGCACCGTAGGGCGCCGGCCCGCCGTTGAACGGCTGCTGACCCGGATGGGGCTGTGCCCCATAGGGATTCGCCGGGGGCTGACCGTAGGGCGGCGGCGGAGCCTGGGGCGCGCCCCAACCCGGCGCGTGCTGCGGCTGGGAGACGTTGTGTGGCTGGGGGATATGTGGCTGCGAGCCCGCGTGCGGCTGCGGATGTCCCGGCGCGGCAACGGCTCCGCTACCGCCGTGCGGCGGCGGCGCGCCGTAGGGACCGTTGGGCTGGGGCGCTCCGGGATACGGCTGCGCCGGCGGATACGGCTGTCCACCGTTGGGTGGGAATGGTTGCCCATAGGGTGGCTGCCCACCGTAGGGGTTGCTCACAGCCGTACCTCCTCATGCCAAAAGCACTGATCTAACCGGGTTTATGGAACTGCTCGCGTCGCCCCAGACGCCGCAGCCGCAACCATTCTCGCAGACCGGCCGGATCTTTTTGCTGTACGAGGAAGAACCAGGAGAACCGCGCCCACTCCTGAGGGAGCAGTTTGCGCATCCCGGGCTGTGCCATCAAATAGCCACGGTTGCGGTAGGTGAAATAGCGTTTGACCGGATCGTCCGGATACTGGGTGTGCATGCGCCCGCCCAGAATCGGCTTGAATTCCGCCGACCCGTTCGGGTGCAGATACGCCGTCTGCAAACAGGTTCCGAACGGCAGGCCCGAACGCACCAGCCGCCGGTGCACCTCGACCTCGTCGCCGCGCACGAACAGTCGCAGATCGGGGACGCCGATCACCTCGAGCGCCTCGGCGGAGATCAGGGCGCCGTTGAACAGCGACGCGATGCCGGGGAGGAAATCCTCGTCGCCGAGTTCGGACCGCAGCCGCCGCCACACCACGCCGCGGCGCAGCGGAAATGCCAGCCGATCCGGATCGTCGATATCGGCGACCACCGGCGAGACTTCCGAAAGACCGTGGCGCCCGGCGCAATCGAGCAACTTCTCCAGCACGTCCGGACCTTCGGGGCGGCCGTCGTCGTCGGCCAGCCACACCCAGTCCGCGCCCATGGTCAGCGCGTGCAACATGCCGAGGGCGAAACCGCCGGCGCCACCGAGATTGTGTTCCGAACCCAGATAGGTGGATTCGATCGGCTGTTCTTCCACCATCTCGCCGACCTCGGGCTCGTTGCCGTTGTCGATGACGATCAGATGGTCGATCGGGCGGGTCTGCGAGGCGAGCACCTTCAGCGATTCGCTCAGCAGCTCGCGGCGTTTATGGGTCACGACCACCGCGATGATCCGGGCCACTCCGCTGTCCGCGGACGGGGCCGCCTGATCACTCATGGTCGTGTCCTTGTCTTCTGGGACATGGGCGGAGCGCTGCGTGGTTACGCTACGCTCCCGCCTCCGCGCCTGACCGCCCATGTCCTTGTCTTCTGCCGCCGTCGTCATGCGGGATTGCGTTCGAGTTCGAGCTCACGCAGGATCTGCTTCACGTGATCGCCCGCCTCCGGGCCCTCGTAGGCGCGCACCACATCCTCGATATCACCCTGCATGCGCAGCGTGCCGTGGTCGATCCACATTGCGGTGTCGCACAATTGGGCCAGGAATTCGTTGGAATGGCTGCAGAAAACCAGGATTCCGGAGCGCGCCACCAGATCGCGCAGCCGGTTGCGGGCCTTCTTCATGAATTCCGCGTCGACGGCGCCGATACCCTCGTCCAGCAGCAGGATCTCCGGATCGATCGAGGTCACCACGCCCATCGCCAGCCGCACCCGCATACCGGTCGAATAGGTGCGCAGCGGCATGTTCAGATATTCACCGAGTTCGGTGAAGTCGGCGATCTCGTCGACCTTGGCCAGCATCTGCTTGCGGGTCTGCCCGAGGAACAGCCCACGGATGATGATGTTCTCGTAGCCGGAGATCTCCGGATCCATGCCGACACCGAGGTCGAACACCGGCGCCACCCGGCCGCGCACCCGCGCAGTGCCGCGGGTGGGCTCGTAGATGCCCGAGAGCAGCCGCAGCAGCGTCGACTTTCCGGCGCCGTTGTGGCCGACCAGGCCGACCCGGTCACCCTCCTTCAGCGACAGCGTGATGTCGCGCAGGGCCTCGACGACGACCACATCGGACTGATTGCGCCCGATGGATCCGCCGGCCTTGCCCAGGAAAGCCTTCTTCAGCGACCGTGACTTGGCGTCGAAGATGGGGAACTCCACCCACGCCTGGTGGGTTTCGATGCTTACTCCGGTCATATCGTCCTCTACACCCAGTACGGCACGCGGGAACGGTATTGCTTCAACGCCAGGATCGCCACCGTCCAGCCGACCACGGTGATCACACCGACGACCAGCCACGACCGCACCTGCACCGGATCGCCGAGCAGGGGCGCGCGCACGATCTCGAGATAGTGGTAGGTCGGCACCAACTCGACCAGCTTGGCCCGCTCGCTCACCGCCCCGCCCTGATCGTGCAGCGACTTCGTGGTCCACATGACCGGGGTCAGCACGAACAGCATCAGCGTCATACTGCCCAGAATCGGGGCGATGTCGCGGTAGCGGGTGGAGAAGATGCCGAACACGATCGACACCCACGCCGAATTCAGGAACACCAGCGCGATCGCCGGAATCGCCAGCAGGACAGTCCAGTCCAGATGTTCCCAGACGCCGAAGGCCACCAGCATGACCAGATAGATCACGATGTTGTGCGCGAAGAACAGGAACTGCCGCCATACCAGCCGATACACGTGCACGCTCAGCGCCGAGGGCAGCTGTTTGATCAGCCCCTCGTTGGCGATGAACACATCCGAACCCTCGAGGATGCTGGCGTTGATCACGTTCCAGACGATCAGGCCGACGGTCACGTACGGCAGATACGTCCACAGGTCCTGATTCAGGATCGCCGCGTAGAGGACACCCATCGCGGCCGCTTGTACGCCGGTGGCGATGGTGATCCAGAACGGGCCGATCACCGATCGCCGGTAGCGCTGCTTGATGTCCTGCCAGCCCAGCTGTAGCCACAGCTCACGCTGAGAGAACCCCTCGCGGAGGTCTTTGAACGCCCGCGGAAACGTTTGCGCATCCGACATCAGGGGCACCGTGGCGTCGGCCGGGCGTTCGGCTGTGGCCGAATCGGCAGGGGCAGCTGCTGGCACAGTGCACGACTGTAGCGCAGAGCCGATCCCCGCCGGTGGGGGCTCGAGGCTATCCGAGGATCAGCGGTGTTCAGAGGTACTGACCGCCTCCGGTCACCGATCCGCCCTGCCCGCCCTCGCGCGGGATGGCCGCACCCGGCGGCAGCGCGTGGCGCATCTGCTCGAGCTGCGCGCGGGCCGCCATCTGCTGGGCGAACAACGCGGTCTGAATACCGTGGAACAGACCCTCGAGCCAGCCGACCAGCTGGGCCTGGGCGATCCGCAGTTCCGCGTCGGACGGCACGGAATCCTCGCCGAACGGCAGGGCGAGCCGCTCGAGTTCGTCGCGCAACTCCGGGGAGAGTCCCTGCTCGAGCTCGTGCACCGAGGTCTTGTGGATCTCCTTGAGCCGGTTACGGCTGGCGTCGTCCAGCGGAGCCGCGCGCACCTCCTCGAGCAGCTGCTTGATCATGGTGCCGATCCGCATCACCTTCGCCGGCTGCTCGACCATATCGGCGAGCGATTCCTCGCCGCCGGCGGTCTGCGCGCCCTCGGCGCCGGTGTCGCCTTCGCCGACCACCTGTCCGGCGAACGGCGCCTCACCCTGGGCGCCGGCCGGAATGACCAGCGGGCGCCCCTCGGGTCCGATCACCACGATGGAATCCGGTGCTCCGTCCGATTGCGTCATGGCATCCATGATGTCTGCTTCCCGCGCCGAGCGCTAAGTGAACGACGCATCGCCCGGTGAGGGCCCGGTGCCGGAACGGGGTACGCGGTCCGATTTCGGGCGGAAGTATTCTGTTGCGGTTCTGTCCGCCTCGTGTGTGGTTCGGTTTGTGAAAGTCGGTTGCCATGTCGCGTGATATCGCATTGGGTCGGCGCACGGTTCCGCCGACTTGCCCGCTGCCCTTAGAGTGGCGAGCATGACTTACGACGTCGCGAGGGTTCGGGGGTTGATACCGTCCCTGGGCGACGGCTGGATCCACCTGGACCCCCAAGCAGGGATGCTGGTCCCGGATTCGGTATCGCGCGCCGTATCAACCGGTTTCCGGACCTCTGCTTTTTCGCACACCAATCGTCATGCCGCCGCGCGCCGCAGTGGCGCGATTCTCGACGCGGCCCGGGAGGCGGTCGCCGATCTCGTCGGTGGCGATCCGGCAGGCGTCGTACTCGGTCCGGATCGGGCGGTGCTGCTGGCCTGGCTGGCCGAATCGCTGAGTTCACGGCTCGGCCTCGGCACCGGCATCGTGCTCTCGCGCCTGGACGACGAGGCCAACGTGGCGCCGTGGCTGCGCATCGCCAACCGCTACGGCGCCCACGTGCGCTGGGCCGAGGTGGAGATCGAAACCTGCGAGATGCCGGCCTGGCAGTTCGAGGAACTGATCGGCCCGACCGCGCGACTGGTCGCGGTCACCGCCGCCTCGCCGATCGTCGGCTCCGCGCCGGCGGTCCGGGTCGCCGCCGACCGGGTGCACGAGGTGGGTGGACTGCTGGTCGCCGACTGCTTCGGCGCGGCGCCCTACGCCCTGATCGACATCGACGAACTCAATGCCGACGTCGTCGCCCTGTCCGCACCGGCCTGGGGTGGTCCGCAGATCGGGGCGCTGGTGTTCCGCGATCCGGCATTCCTCGACCGCATCCCCTCGATGTCGCTGAACCCCTACGCCAAGGGCGCCGAGCGGCTCGAGGTCGGCGGACATCAGTACGCGCTGCTCGCGGGGCTGACCACCTCCATCGACTACCTCGCCGGACTGGACGAACAGGCCACCGGCAGCCGCCGGGAGCGGCTGGAGGTGTCGATCACCTCGCTGCAGGACTATCACGACCAGCTGTTCGAGAATCTCATGGAGGTGCTCGACGCCGTCCCGGATCTGACCGTGATCGGCCGCGCCTCCACCCGCATCCCGACGGTCAGCTTCACCATCGCGGGAATGCAGGCGGAGAAGATCTCCGCCGAACTCGCCGACCACCGCATCGGCACCGTCAGCGGCGCGCACGGGGGCAGCCGATTGCTCGACGCCCTGGGCGTCAACGACGAGGGCGGCGCCGTCACCCTCGGATTGGCGCCCTACACAACGAAATTCGAGATCGAACAACTGGGCCGGGCGCTGAATTCGCTGGAGAAGTAGCTCACGGCCGTCCGCGCGTCGTTCACGCCTCGTCGATGCGCAGCACCACCTTGCCGACGGTCTCGGCCGAATCGAGCAGTTCGTGGGCGCGTGCCGCCTCCGTGACCGGCACTTCGGCGTGGACCACCGGCACCACCGCGCCCTCCGCGATCAGCGGCCACAGATGCCGCCGCAGCTCCGCGATGATCTCGGCCTTACTCGACTTCCCGGTCGCCGGCCGCTTGCGCAGATTCGTGGCGTGGATGGTGCCGCGCTTACCGAGCAACTCCGCCAGATTCAGTTCGCCCGTCACCCCGCCCTGCATGCCGATCACACACAGTTGCCCGTCCTCGGCGAGTGCGGAAACATTGCGCGGCAGGTATTTCGCGCCCATATTGTCGAGAATGATGTCGGCGCCACCCGATTCGCCGAGGACTTCGACGAAATCCTGTTCCCGATAATTGATTCCGATGCTCGCGCCCAATTCGGCGCAGCGATCCAATTTGTACTGCGAACCGGCGGTCACCGCGACGCGCGCACCGCGATGCACCGCGACCTGAATGGCATGGGTGCCGATTCCGCTCCCGCCTCCGTGGACGAGCAGCAGCTGCCCGGCGTGCAATCCGGCCCGCATCACCAGATTCGACCAGACGGTGGCGGCGACCTCCGGAAGCGCCGCTGCCGCAGCCAGATCCAGACCTTCGGGCACCGGCAGCACCTGGCTCGCGGCGACGACCACGCGCTGGGCGTAGCCGCCGCCGGACAGCAGCGCGCACACCCGATCGCCCGGCCGCAGATCCCGCACGCCCGCGCCGGCCTCGGCCACGACACCCGACACCTCGAGGCCCAGGATGTCGCTGGCGCCCGGCGGCGGCGGATAGAAACCCTGGCGCTGCAACAGATCCGCGCGATTGACCCCGGCCGCCACGACGTCGATCGCCACCTCGCCCGGTCCGGGCGGCGGCAGATCCGGCACCTCCGCCCAGCGGATCACCTCGGGCCCACCGAAACCGTCCAACGTCGCCGCGTACATGCCTCGACTCTAGGTGCTCGCCGCGCCGGAACGGGTGCGGCCGTGCGGCCGATCCGGGTGATCTTGTCCGCAGGTCCCTGACCAGCCGACATTCCTTCCATTCGGGCCCAATAGAATGGCGCCATGGCTTACGAACCGAGCGGTCACCCGGCCTCCCCGCCGTGGTTGAGCTCGGCACAGCAGCGGGCATGGCGTGCGTTCATGGACGGGCATCAGCGCCTGATGGTGGAACTCAACCGCCAGCTCCAGGCCGACAGCGATATGAGCCTGCCCGAATACCGCATCCTCGTGATGCTCTCCGAGGCCCCGGGCGGTTCGCTGCGGATGAGCGATCTCGCCGACGGCGTGCTGTCCTCGCGCAGCCGCCTGACCCACCAGATCCGCCGCATGGAGGACGAGGGCATGGTCCGCCGCACCAGCTGCGAAGAGGACGGCCGCGGCGTCCGCGCCCACCTCACCGACGAGGGTATGCGCCGCCTCCGCGCCGCCGCCCCCGGCCACGTAGCCGCAGTCCGCCGCACCTTCGTCGACCTCCTCAGCCCCGAAGAGCTCACCGCCATCGGCGACGCCTTCGACCGAGTCAACGCCAAAACCGACCCCCGCCGAACCTGATCCGAAGCTCCGCCACTCGGCTCGATCGGGGACGTTGGTCCCTTGTTGCTGGCTGTTCGCGGGCGCGACCATTAGGGCGCTGGGTCCGGGACCGGGTTTTCCGGTTTTCCTTCGAAGGGTGACGTCGAAAGGTTCGAACCATGCACAGGAAATCAGCGAAAGCTCTCGCCACCACCGCGATCATCTTGTCGCTCGGCGCCGTGGCGGCGCCCCTCGCCTCCGCCGTCAGCGCTTCTGATACCACGGCGAAACCGATCGCCATCTGCATCACCATCCCGCTGCCGGGATCCGCCGATTGGGTGTGGTGCTTCTGAACCTGGGCCCGACCGTTCGAATCGAGACCGAAACGATGGTGGCGCCGACCGATCCGCCGGTCGGCGCCATCGTCGTGGATGCATGGACGTGAACGGCGGTGTCGCTAGAGACGCGTCGCGGTGCGGACGAGGTCGGCGACGGCTCTGGATTTGCTGTGCGGTGGCCAGGCGATGACGGTCGTGACCGCCGGTGCGTCCGGCACCGGCACGATCGCGTGACCGTCGCGCAGGTGGGTTCGGACCGACTCGGGCATGACCGCGCAGGTTCGCCCGAGCGCGATCAGCTGTGCCAGTTGGGTGTGGTCGCGAACCTGCGGACCGGGGCCGTCGGGATAGCTTCCGTCCTGCCGTGGCCAGCGCGGCAGGGGCAGATCCGTCAGGGCGGCGACCTCGGCCGACGATATGTGGGCCCGTGAGGCGAGGGGGTGGCCCGCGGGCAGGACCAGAACCTGCTGTTCGGTGTGCAGATCCTCGGTGTCGAATCCGGCGGTCGTGTCGAAGGGCCGGTGGAGCAGGGCGACGTCGGCACGACCGTCGCGCAGCAGCCCCTCCTGTTCGCCGGGCCCGCACAGGATCACCTCGACGGGGACAGCGCCCGGTTCGGCAGCGTAGGCGTCCAGCAGTTTCGACAGCAGTTCGCTGGATGCTCCGGCCTTCGTGGCCAGCACCATCCCGGGCCGATGGGCGGCGGCGCGGCGGGTACGGCGCTCCGCGGCTTCGACCGCGTCGAGCGCGGCACGGGCCTCCCGCAGCAGCACCGACCCGGCCTCGGTCAGGGCGATCGAGCGCGTGGTGCGGTGCAGCAGAACCACGCCGAGCCGGCGTTCGAGCTGTCGGATCGCCCGGGACAGCGGTGGTTGCGCCATGGCGAGTCGCTGCGCCGCCCGGCCGAAATGCAACTCCTCGGCGACGGCGACGAAGTATCGCAACTCCCGCGTCTCCACCCCGCCATCGTATCCGGCATTGATACCCGTGCGGTATCAGCGGCCACCCAGTCGGTGTTGGACGCATCGCCCGAGACCGAACCAGGATCGACGGTATGAGTGAACAGACGATCGCGCTGGTGACCGGTGCGAACAAGGGAATCGGATACGAGATCGCGGCGGGCCTGGGCGCCCTCGGCTGGCGCATCGGTGTGGGCGCGCGCGACGCACAACGTCGCGATACGGCTGTGGAGAAATTGCGCGCGGCCGGAATCGACGCATTCGGCGTTCCGCTCGACGTGACCGACGACGCGAGCGTAGCCGCCGCGGCCGATCTCATCGCCGACCACGCCGGAGGGCTCGACGTCCTGGTCAACAACGCCGCGATCACCGGCGGAATGCCACAGACACCCACCTCGGTCGATCCCGCGACCGTGCGAGAAGCCGTGGAAACCAACGTGATCGGGGTCATCCGCGTCACCAACGCGATGCTGCCCATGCTGCGCCGTTCGGCAGCACCGAGGATCGTGAACATGTCCAGCAGCGTCGGCTCTCTCACACTGCAGACCACCCCCGGCACCGACACCGGCCCGATTTCCGCCGCGTACGCGGCCTCGAAGACCTTCCTGAACGCGGTCACCATCCAGTACGTCAAGGAACTGGCCGACACCGACATCCTGATCAACGCCGGCTGCCCCGGTTTCACCGCCACCGACCTCAACGGTTTCCGCGGCGTCCGAACCCCCCAACAGGGCGCGGCGATCGCGATCCACCTCGCCACCCTGCCCGACGACGGACCGACCGGCGGATTCTTCTCCGACGCCGGACCAGTCCCCTGGTGACGGACTCTCACCTGCGGTGGGTGTGGGATTTGAACCCACGGTGGCGTGAACCACGACGGTTTTCAAGACCGTTCCCTTAGGCCGCTCGGGCAACCCACCTCGTTCCGGGCGGGCCGGAACGGTGTCTCAGCCTACTGGCGCGGGTGTGGGGATGCCGAATCGGTCCGGCGGGCTTCGGACGACTCGCCGAAGATCGGGCTGTCGCGTGTTTCGACGCCTCGCGCGACCTCTGGCAGGATGACGGCCATGGTTCGTCGCCGGATACGGCGTCGGCTGTCCGGCGCTACCATCGCCGCACTCCTGATGAGTGGGGCGATCTGGGGAGCGCCAGTGACTGCCGCCGCGCCCGCGCCCCCGGCCGATTCCGGTTCCGCCGAGGGGCCGCCGCCGGCGCTGGACGATCCCCGTCCGGCCACCGCGTCGATCGACCGCATCGAACCGATCAATGATCGCTGGTTGCGGGTGTTCGTGGACTCCCCGGCGATGGGCCGCACGGTGCAGGTGCAGGTGCTGCTGCCGGCGGACCGCAGCCATCCCCGCCCGACCCTGTATCTGCTCGACGGGCGCAGCGCGAGCAACGAGTACAACAACTGGACCGAGCGCGGTGGTGCGGTGCAGTTCTTCGCCGACAAGGACGTCAACGTCGTTCTCACGATCGGCGGCCCGGCGGGGTACTACACGGATTGGCAGCATCCGGATCCGGTGCTCGGCACCAACAAATGGGAGACCTTCCTCACCCGCGAACTGCCGCCGCTGATCGACGCGACATTCGAGGGCAACGGCCGCGATGCCGTGGAGGGGGTCTCGATGGGGGCGGAGGCGGCGATGATGCTGGCGATACGCGATCCGCAGGCGTATCTCGCCGTCGCCGCCCACAGTGGTTGCTACGCAATGGGTTCGGACTTCGGGCAGGCGCAGGCGCGGGCCGTGGTGCGTACCTACGGCGGCGATCCGGACAACATGTTCGGCAAGCAGGACGATCCCGATTGGCTCGCCCACGATGTGATGATGCACGCCGACACCCTGCGCGGTAAGGCGATCTTCCTGTCCGCCGGTTCCGGTGTGCCGGGGCCCTACGACGTTCCGGGCAATCCGGAAGCGGTCTCGACGATCGGATTCGGCGGCCCGCTCGAGGCCGGCGCCAACGCCTGCACGATGGCTCTCGCGGATCGGCTGGAGCGCATGCGGATCCCGGCCGACGTCGATCTACGCCCGGTGGGGACGCATTCCTGGCCGTACTGGAAAGACGAGCTGCCGAGGGCTTGGCCCACCCTGGCGGCAGCCCTCGGCGTGCGCTGACCGCCGCGCGGGTTCAGCCGGCGAAGCGCGCGGCGGTGTCCGGTGCGGTGGCGAAACTCAGGAACCGATCGTTCTCGTGCGGATCGCCCGCGGTGATCCGCACCCCGTCGGTGCCGTAGGGCCGCACCAGGACTCCGGCTTCGGCACTGGCCGCGCCGAACTCCGCGCTGCGCTCGCCCAGCGGCAGCCAGACGAAGTTGGCCTGGGACGGAGGCACCCGATATCCGGCCGCCAGCAGCGCGTCGCGCATGCGTTCCCGCTCCGCCACCACCTGATCGGTGCGGTCGAGCAGTTCGTGCCGTGCCTGCAGGCAGGCCATGGCCGCGGCCTGCGCGAGCCGATTCACGCTGAACGGGATGTGCACCTTCATCAGTGCGGTGATCAGTTCCGGGTCGCCGACGGCATAACCGACGCGCAGGCCCGCGAGCCCGTAAGCCTTCGAAAAGGTACGCAGCACAACGACATTCGAGCGTCCGCGGCCGATCTCCACGCCGTCGGCGCGGTCGTCGGCGGGCAGGCGCAGATACTCGAAGTACGCCTCGTCGAGTACCACCAGCACGTCCTCGGGGATCGCGTCGAGGAAGCGGGTCAGTTCGGCACGGCCGTACGCCGTTCCGGTGGGGTTGTTCGGATTGCAGACGAAGACGAGCCGGGTGCGCTCGGTGACCGCGGCCGCCATCGCGTCCAGATCGTGCGCGAATTCGTCGTTCAGCGGTACCGGCACGGCCGTCGCGTTGCCGACCTGCGTGACGATCGGATACGCCTCGAAGGAGCGCCAGGCGAACACCACCTCGTCGGCGGGAGAGGCGCATGTGATCTGCACCAGTTCCTGGCACAGGGCGACGCTGCCGCAGCCGATCGCGACATTCTCGACCGCTACGTCGTGGAACTCGGCGATGGCTGCTCGAAGTTCGCCCGAGGAGTTGTCCGGATACCGGTTGATGAGTTCGGCCGCCTCGGCGATCACCTTGGCGACACTCGGCAGCGGGCCCTGGGTGGTTTCGTTGCTGGCCAGTTTCACGGCGCCCGGATGGCTGCGCCCCGGAGCGTAAGCCGGAATGGACTCCAGGTCCGGACGAATACGAGCACTCACCCCCACACCTTAATTCCTCGCACGTCGCGGCGGCCCGGCGCGGTTGTCTCGGAGGTGCCGCCGGTCCGTCGGCAGGCCCGAACCGGCTGGGCGGTATGTCGGAAATTTTTTCGAGGAATGGGTACTTCCGTGCAACTTCTCCCGAATGTGACGGATGCGAACTACCCTGGTTTCATGTCGGGCATCTATCGAGATGAAGCACCATTGCGCGACAGCGGGCAGGTGGTCGACGGCGCTCCGGACCCGGCGACCGGAGGTCGGGTGCCCATCACGGTGATCGAGCCGGAGGGCTACGCGCGCGGCGGCATCGTCGTACTCCACGAGTCCCGTCAGTTTGCCGATGTATTGCTGGAAATGATGAAATCGCTGGCCGGTGAGGGCTGGATCATGGTGGCGCCCAATCTGTTCCACCGCTTCGATCGGCAGGGTGGCCACGGGGACGGCGCCGGGACGGTCAACGACCGCGATCTGGCCGCCGTCGGGGCGCGGGTATCCGACGGGCCCGGCGCGGTCGCCACCGCGGTCGCGGGCGGCGCCGGGGCCGAGCAGGTGTTCGGTGCGGATCTGTTCGCCGATTTCGACGCCTGCTTCGACTGGCTGGTCGGCCGGGGTGTCTTCCCCGACACCGTGGGCGTGCTCGGCTTCGACAACGCCGGCACCGCCGCACTGCTGGTCGCCACGAACCGGCCCATCGGGGCCGCCGTGAGCGTCGCGGCACCCGGCATCGTGGAGCCGCTGACAGCGGAGGCGGCGGCACTCGTCGACGCCGCACCACAGCTGCAGGCTCCCTGGCTCGGCCTCTACGGCAACGACGATCCGGTCAACCCGTCCGGCCACGTCGAACGCCTCCGTGATGCGGCGGCGCGCGCTTCGGTGGCCACGCTGGTCGTGAGCTATCCGGGTCTGCATCACCGCCCGGACCATCCCGGCTTCGATATGGCCGACTTCGAGCAGCTTCCCGAGGAGGAGAAGCGGCAGTTGATCGACGCGCAGACCAGAATCTTCGATTGGTTCGACAGTCACCTACGTTGACCAGCCGTTTTGCGTCCTGACCGGTTGCTCTGTACTCTTGCCTCTCGGCGGTTCGAAAGGACCGGCGCCCTCGAAAGAAGGCTCCAGGAGGCGTGCCAGAGCGGCCGAATGGGACTCACTGCTAATGAGTTGTCCCTTCACGGGGACCGGAGGTTCAAATCCTCTCGCCTCCGCCACGCCCGGGTAACCGGGCACACAACTGAACAAGACCTGCGCCCGTAGCTCAACGGATAGAGCATCTGACTACGGATCAGAAGGTTGGGAGTTCGAGTCTCTCCGGGCGCGCAGAAAGAAGGCCCCGTCGCATTGCGGCGGGGCCTTCTTCGTATTCCGTCGGCGGAGCCGGTTTACCCTGGCCGGGTGGAGGATCGCACGACCGGGTGGGAGATCGTGCGCCCGCGTGAGGTCGCGGACGGGCTGGCGATGCTCGGGTATCGCGATCGTGACGATGCCGGGCTCGAGCTTCGGGTGGCGGTGATTCCGGCGGTGACCGTGGCGGTTGATTTCGGTGGGGGTGGGCTGGTTGTGGAGACGACGGCGGCCAGTCGGGCGAGTGGGGGGATGGTGGCCGGTTTCTCCGGGGGGCTGACGGCTATTCGGGCGGAGCGGGCGGCGTGTGTCGAGGTGCGGATGTCGCCGCTGCGGGCGTATTCGGTGCTCGGGGTCGGGCCGGGGGAGTTGGGTGCTGCCGTGGGGTTGGACGAGGTGTGGGGGGTGTCGGCGGAGCGGTTGCGGGGGCGGCTGGCGGAGGCGGAGGCCTGGGAGGATCGGTTTGCGCTTACGAGAGCGTTTCTGGCGCAACGGTTCCGGGCCGATCGCACGCCGGATCCGGAAGTGGTGGCCGGGTGGAATCACATCGTGACGAGTCGCGGTCATGTCAGGATCGCCGATGTGGCCGAATCGTGCGGCTGGAGTCGCAAACGGTTGTGGACGAGGTTCGAATCGCAGGTCGGGCTCACCCCCAAGCGGGCCGCGATGCTGGTGCGGTTCCGGCATGCGGTCGAGGGGCTGGTGGCAGGCCGGCCGGCCGCCGATGTCGCGGCGTCCTGCGGGTACAGCGATCAGGCGCACATGTCCCGGGAGATCGCGAGTTTCGCCGGTCGCACGCCGGGCACGCTGGCACGTGAGACGCACACCCCGATCGGGCAGCACCGCTACCGAGCCTGGGGAACATTTTTTCAAGACCCGGCGGGGGTGGCCGGCCGAAAGTGAGGGCCCGAACGAGAAAGGGCCGGCCATGGCAGACGACGATCTTCACGATTTCGAACACGCGACTTTCACTCATGAGGGCAAGTCCCGCACGATCTTTCGGCAGGGCAGCGGGCCCGCGGTGATCGTCATGGCGGAATTCCCGGGCATCTCGCCGGATGTCTTCGACTTCGCCCGGCGGGTGGCGCGCATCGGCTGCACCGCGGTGGTGCCGCATCTGTACGGGAATCCGGGGCGGGACCCGGATCCCGCCGCGCACGGCACTCTCGCCGCGGTGGCGAATATCGCCGGTCAGTTCGGGCCGATCTGTGTCAGCCGGGAGTTCGTGGTGCTGGCGACGGGGCGCACCTCACCGGTGGTGCAGTGGTTGCGGGCGCTGGCCGAGGCCGAGCATCGGCGGTGCGGCGGGCCCGGAGTCGGCGCCGTCGGGATGTGTTTCACCGGGGGATTCGCGCTGGGGATGGCTGTGGACGATCGGCTGGTCGCACCGGTGCTCTCCCAGCCGGGTCTGCCTTTGGGTTTCACCGCGCGGCAGAAGAGCTCGATCGACGTCTCACCCGACGATCTCGACCGCATCAAACAGCGATGTGCCGCAGGGCTTTCCGTGATGGGCCTGCGCTTTCGCGGTGACCGTCGCTCACCGGCCGAGCGTTTCGACTTCCTCCGCGCACAGCTCGGCGACGCGTTCATCGCCATCGAACTCGACGACGCCGCCGCCAATCCGGACGGCGTGCTGAGCGCGCATTCGGTGCTCACCGAACATCTCATCGACGAACCGGGCGAACCGACTCAGGCCGCGCTGCACCGCGTGCTGGATTTCCTCGCCGAGCGGCTCGAGGTTCCGGGACGTGTGGATCGGTGAGTCCGGCGCCTCACAACCACGCGGGCAGATTCGGCAGATATCCGGTGAGCCCCACGCCGTCGCTGCGGCCGATCAACCACGCCAGCAGCTCCGCTGCGGGCCCGGAAATGGTGTCGGAAGGGTCGGGGCCCACCTTGGCGGTGAAATCGGTATCGGTGGCGACGAGGGTGAAGCTCGGCGGCGGTGGCTGATCCGGGTCGGAGGTCATCGGCTTGGCATCGGCGGGGCGGTGGGCAGAGGCCGCATGGTCGAATCCGGCGGACACCTCCGGCAGCATCCGGGCCACGAAGGCGGCCGGCCAGTCCGCGGGCCGGTAGCCGATGTTCAGGTCGACGTGGTGAATCTCGATCTCGCGCAGGCGTAACCACGGCACCACCGCGGCGGCCAGTTCCTTACCCGTGCGCGCCCGCACCCGGTACTGCCAGCGTTCCGGCGGCATGGCCCGGGCCAGGCCGAGGAAGCGATCCGCGGACGCGCGCAGGTCGCTCAGCTGCTCGGCGAGCGGGCGCGGCGCACCGGCCTCGATATCGGAGTCGCGCAGCAATTGGCTTGCGTACTGCGGGGTTTCGATGCCCGTGCGGGCCCACAGCAGCAGGTTCACCAGTCCGTCGGCATTGCGGGACAGGTGGGCCAGCAGATGGCCGCGAGTCCAGCCCGGCAGCAGTGACGGTTCGGCGATATCGCTGTCGTGCAACGCTTCCACCGCGCCGACCAGGGACTCGGTCGCCGCGTGCACGGCTTCGAGCAGGTCGACGGGAACGGATGATTCCGGCGCTTCGCTGGTCACCCGGCTGACCCTACCCAGCGCTGGGAACGCTCGCTGGGCGAACTCGATTGCCGTCGGATAACTGTTCAGGTTCCCGACAGCTGATCGTCGACTCGGCAGGATAGGTATCACCGGTGGGAACCAGTCATCTGCTCCGATTCGCCCTCGCCGGCGCCGTACTCTGCGCGGCCGCCGCCTGTTCGTCCGGCGGCGGCGAACCACAATGGCGCACCGACCGGGACCGGCCGCTGACCGTATCGCTCGACGACCTGTCCGCCCGCACGGGCGGTGGCGCGGCCGTCGCCTTCGGCACACCGGCGCACGGCCGCCTCGACCGCACCGCCGACGGTTCCCTGCGCTACACGCCGGAGCCCGGCTACCAGGGCGAGGACACCTTCACGGTGACCACCTCCGATGCGGTGCACCTCTATACCACCGATATCGCGCCGCTCGGCGACTTCGGCGGCACCACGGTGCAGGGCAGCGGATTCGGGTCCGCGTGGACACCGGTGCCGGGGTCGGCCGACGAGTTCTACGGGCTCACCGACCGCGGCCCGAACGTCGACGGGCCCGGCAAGAACGAAAAGCTCGTTCCCATCCCGAATTTCGTGCCGAAGATCGGCAAGTTCCGGCTGACCGGGACGCGCGCGGTACTGGAATCCACCATCGACCTGAAGAACCGTGCGGGTGTCGGCTTCAACGGACTGGTCGACACCGCCGCGTCGACCGGGGAGACCATGCGCGACCTGGACGGCCACACCTTGCCGTCCATCGACCACGGCCTGGACCCGGAGGGGCTGGTCGCCCTGCCCGACGGCACTTTCTGGGTCTCGGACGAATACGGTCCGTTCCTCGTGCACTTCGACGCGTCCGGCACCGAAATCGAGCGTCTCGCACCGGGTTCCGGCCTGCCGCGGGAACTGACGATGCGAACGCCGAATCAGGGAATGGAGGGCCTGACCGTCACACCGGACGGCCGGCGATTGGTCGGCGTGATTCAAAGTGGTTTGCAGACACCGGGTGTGGATTCCGCGCGGGAAGTGCCGATGACCCGGATCGTCACCGTGGATCTGCAGACCCGCGCCGTCGCCGAATTCGTCTATCCGCTCGAGGATCCGAAACGGAAACTCGCCGTCTCCGAAATCACCGCACTCGACGACCACACCTTTCTCGTGGACGAACGCGACGGTGAACTCGCGCCCGAGGCGAACAAGAAGCTGTGGACGATCGATCTGAACGGCGCCACCGATATCGGACCCCGAGCGAATGTGCCCGGCAACCGATACGACCCGAATCTCGGGCTGCTCGTCGGTGACACACCGCTGGAAACCTATGTCGGCAAGGTATCGACCGCCGACGGGATCGCCGCGCTCGGCAAGGCCGGAATCACCCCGGTCGCGAAGAAATCGAACCTGGACCTCGCCGGATTGGTCGCGGGACTGAATCCCGCCGGCGGATTCTTCGGCCACGACAAAATCGAGGGCGTCGCCACCACCGACGGCGGCCGCACGCTCTACATCTCCGACGACAGCGATTTCGGCCTGGCCGGAAGCACCGGCAGCGTGGCGCCCTTCGGCCTGAAACCCAAAATTCTGCCGGACGGCCGCCAGGACACCGGTGAAATCCTGCGGGTCGACACCGGGGCGCTCCCGGCGCGCACCACAACGCACACCGTCACCGTCTCGGTGGGTTAGCCGGCATTCTCAGGCTTTACCCAAGTTCCGCACAAATGCATGCCAGTCGACGCTGTCACCGTGGGTATATGAGCACAGTTGTCGAGGTACTGGTAATGGGCGTCATGCTGGCCACCTTCGCGGCCATGGCGATCGCGGGCGCGGTGGCGGAATCGGCGCCCCGCTCGCTGGTCATGCTGGGGAACGAGGAGCCGGAGGCCGTGCGTGCTTCCGCCCGTCGCCGCTGATCGCACGCTGCGCGACCCAGATCTGCACGGCGAGCGCGATCAGCCACAGCGACATGGATCCGACCTGGATGCGCTGGGCGATGCCCAGTGCGTAATTGCCCGGCAGATTGTCGGCGATCAGCATCCAGGCGGTCGCGGTCGAGCCGATGATCAGGATCCACAATCCGGAATGCCGCAGAATCGGCCAGCGCCGATAGCGGAAGGCGGCGACGCTGAACGCGATCATCGCCACGAATATCGACGTGACCGCCAGCGTGCTGGTCAGCGCGTGAATCTGGTGCAATTGCGGAAACATGCCGCTGTCCGACGGCGGGCACGGCGCCGAGCAGGTGTGCAAGGGCCATTGCGCATCGGCGATCGTGGACGCGCCGAAACAGCCCAGCGCCACCCAGCCCACGGTCGACAGACGTCGCCGCGAGAAGACGAACATCGCCGCGACCGCGGAAATCAGGGTGAGCGAACCGGCGATCGTGTCACCGAGATCGAACACCCAGCGAAAAGGACGGCCCTCGGCATCCAATTCGCTGAGGAACGACCTGATCGGGTTCAGATGGATCGGCAGGACGAACTCCAGGATCCACGACGAATAGCAGACGCCCGCGACGGCGACGGCGGCCGCGATCATCGAGCGGACGAGGCGGAACCGCACGCGCACGGGCGCGTGGTCTCGATCCAGTACGGCGACCGCACCGGATTCGTCCGCCGCACGATCGTGCGGCCCGCTCGGCGTCATTGCCCTCGTTTCACGTCATCGCCCACGTTCGGAAAGTGCCGTATTCCCGCTGCAATGTCGGCTGCACTTCCATCATGGTCTATCGCCCGGACAAAGCCGACTGCACCCGATCCGCGGCGGCGACCGAATTCTCGTGTTCCCAGATCCGCACCACCAGCCAGCCCGCGGCGGTGAGCCGCGCATCGGTATCGCGGTCGCGGGCCACATTGCCGGCCAATTTCTCCGCCCACCACTCGGCGTTGTTCTTCGGATAGGTGGCGTGTTCGGGGCAGCGGTGCCAGAAACACCCGTCCACGTACACCGCCACTTTGCGACGCGGGAACACCAGGTCGGCGCGGCGGCGCAGACCCGGAAGCGGAGCCCGGTCCACGAAATACCGCAGGCCCCGCCGATGCAGTTCGGTACGCAGCGCGGTCTCCGGGGCGGTACCCGTGCGCCGTTGCCGGGCCATCCGGGCACTGGTCACCGCGTCGGTGACGGGACGGCCGGAACTCATGCACAACCCTTACAGCGTCCACCCGCGGGCCGGTGTTCCCGGGGCCCGATTCGGTGACCGATTCGACACGTCACACCGCCGCCGAGACGTACGGGACACCCGGACTCTCCCGCGGCAGGCCTCCCATGCGGATCAGGTGGTTCTCCATATCGGCGATGAAGCCGGGCGGGAAGCGCAGCGTGCCGCGCGCGGCACGGCGCAGGAAACCGGCGGTCGCGCGCGCCGACAGCAGGCGGGCATCGTCGAGGAACCAGCGCAGATCCTCGTACGGCTCGTGCACCGGCCATGTCGACACCGGGACCCGGTAAGCCTTACCGGCATGGCCCCACGCCGCCGCCGGCCAGCGATGCGCGGTCAGCGGCGCGTACTCCGCGGCCACCCCGTCGGCGGGGGCGGCCAGGCGGGATCCGATCCACGACGCCATCCGCACACTCACCGCATTGCCGACCAGTTTCCACCGATGTCCCGGACGGACCCCCGCGGCGGCCAGTGCCGGCGCGGTCCAGTCGTGGGAAAAGCCTTGCAGCCGTTCGGCATCGGTGATTCCGGGAGTGACGATCTCACCGGCGGGCAATCGGACCGCGGGCGGGCTCGCGATACCGAGCCCGGACCCGCCCTTCAACGTCGGCACCGCATTCACCGCCCAGCCCAGTCCGCGCACCCCCTCGGTCCAGTAGAAGCCACAGGGGTCCACCTCGGGATCGCCGATCGTGCGCGGCCCCGCATCGGTGCCGAACAGCACCGGCCGCGGATCCTCCGACCGCGACGCCAGCATCAGCACCCGCTGCCGCCGCTGCGGCAGCCCGAACGCGCGCGCGTCGACCACTCGGTAGGCCCAGGTGTAGCCCAACTCCTCCAACGCGGCCGTGATGTGCCGCATCGCCTGCCCGCGTCCCAGCTGCAACATGAACGGGACGTTCTCGATCAGCAGCCAGCGCGGACCGCGCTTGCGGCGAACCAGCCGGAACACCTCGTCGACCAGACCCGAACGCTCGCCGGTGATTCCCGCCGTCCGTCCCGCCTGCGAGAGGTCCTGGCAGGGAAATCCGGCCGCCACCAATTCGGTTCCCGCGGGCAGCGCGCGCAGGCGGGTGACATCAGCATGGGTTTCGACCTCGGGAAAGCGGGCCGACAGGACCGCGCGTGCGCCGGGATCGATCTCGCACAGCAGTTCGGTATGCCAGCCGTGGGCGCTCAGCCCGAGTTCCAAACCCCCGATTCCGGCGAACAACCCGACCATCCGCGTGTTGTTCACAGCCGGTGGTCCTTTCGCCCGAATCCCCGTCGGGCACCGGCGCGGTCGCGAAGGGCCCGGGTGTGGAGGTTACTCGAGCAGGTCGGCGACGTCAGCAGTCAGTGGGTGATGTTCGTCGGATGTGTGCGGGGGCGTGCGGTATTGGAGGCGGACTATCCGGTGAGGCACTGGCTGTGTTTTTGGCCTCCGCTTCGCTCCGGCGGGGTCTCGGCCCCTTGGGCCTCGATTTTTCACTCCTCCGGTCAGTCGCTGCGCTCCCTCCCTCCGTCGCTCCAAAATAGAGGCGGGCCGAGACCCACCACTGTGCACTGTCGCGGAAAGTGGACCGGACGGCGGGACCTTTGAGGAGCGGCTGTGCTGTTCGGGCGTGCGCAGCGGCGTAGCGGTCGAAAATCGGTTGGCGGGCGGCGGGAGCGCTGGCAATCTGGAAGGTCGTACGCGCGCTCGGTCGGGGGCCGGGGCGGTGCGGTGGTGATCGATTCGGCGAAAGACGACCTGGCGAAGGGGGATTGTTGTGTCCGTCGCTACGACGGAGACCGTATCCGATTCGGAGGACGACAGAACCGGAACGGTCGACGAAGACTTCGGCGCCCGAGTGACGGGCGCGGGTTCGCTGCGGCGTCTGTGGCCGGAGATCCGGCCCTATCGGGCGGCGCTGTTCGGCAGTGCGGTGCTGTCGGGGCTCGGCATGCTGTGCGATATCGCGTTGCCGTTCGTCACCGCGCGGATCGTCGACGGCCCGGTCGCGCAGCGGGATTTCGGCGGCATCTGGGTGCCGATCGGGCTGGTCGTGGGGCTGGCGGTGCTCAGCACGGTCACCTCGTGGTGGCGGCGGTGGATCATCGCGGCGCCGGCGAGCCGGCTCGAGGTGTCCTTGCGCGGCAAGCTCTTCCAGCGATTGCAGGTGCTCTCGGTCGGCGTGCACGACGGGATGGAGTCGGGGCAGCTCACCTCGCGCGCGATCACCGACATGTCCACCCTGCGGCGCTTCTTCGCCTTCGTCGCGCCCTCGCTGCTGTCACTGAGTGCGACGCTGGGTGTGGGCGTGGCACTGCTGTTCGTCCTGAGCTGGGAGATCGGGCTGATCGAACTGCTCATCGCGGTTCCGCTCGTCCTGCTCGCACTGCAATTCGAACAGGGTTACGGTCGCGCCTCGCGTCGCGCGCAGGACCAGTCCGGGCATCTCGCCACGACGGTCGAGGAGTCCGCGCAGGGTATCCGCGTGCTGAAGGCGTTCGGCCGCGGCCCGTGGTTCGGACGCCGGTTCCGCGCCGAGGCGCGGGAACTACAGACCCTCGAGCTCGCCAAGGTACGGTTGGCCGCACGGCTGTGGACGGCATTGAACACGTTGTCCGCGTTGGGTATCGCGGCCGCACTCGCCGTCGGCGGGTATCTGCTCACCGAACAGGCGATGACGGTCGGCGCCCTGGTCGCCGGCATCACACTGACCACCTACCTGCAGTGGCCGATCATGGGCTTCGGCTTCCTGCTGGCCGAGATGAACCACGCCCGCACCGCGGCGCAACGGTTCTGGGAGGTGATCGATACACCCGTCGAGATCACCGATCCGGAACATCCCGTCGCCCCGCCGCGGCCGCTGCGTGGTGAATTGCGTTTCGACCGGGTGCGTTTCCGCTTCCCGGACGCCGACCGCGATCTGCTGCACGACATTTCGCTGCGGCTGCGGCCGGGCGAGACGGTCGCGGTGGTCGGCGCCACCGGCAGCGGTAAGTCGGCGTTGCTGGGCCTGGTGCCGCGATTGTTCGACGTCGCGGCGGGCGCGGTGACGATCGACGGAATCGATGTGCGCTCGATGCGGCTGTCGGATCTGCGGTCGCAGGTCTCGGTGGCCTTCGAGGATCCGGTGCTGTTCTCGGCCAGCGTGCGGGAGAACATCATCCTCGGCTATCCCGACGCCGGCGAGGAGAGGATCCGCGCCGCACTCGAGGTGGCCTGCGCCGCGCGGTTCGTCGACGAGTTGCCGTGGGGCCTGCGCACCCGGATCGGGGAGCAGGGCATGAGCCTGTCGGGCGGGCAGCGGCAGCGGCTGGCGCTGGCGCGAGCCGTGCTGGACCGGCAGAAACACTCCGGCGGGCACATCGTGGTCCTGGACGACCCGCTCTCCGCCCTGGACGTGAGCACCGAGGAACAGGTCCAGGTGCGGCTGCGCGAGGCGCTGGCCGGAGCCACCGTGCTGCTGGTGGCCCACCGCCCGTCGACCGCGGCCTGGGCGGACCGGGTGGCCGTCCTCGACGGCGGCCGCATCATCGCCGACGGACCTCACGAACGACTACTCGAAACCTGTTCGCGCTACCGGGAATTGATGGGAGGTGAGCTCGATGCCGGAGAACCCGAGCGAGGACGCAGCTTCGCGCACGAACACTGACCGGGTGGGCACGATCACCGACCGCCCGGGCGCCGCGGCGCACGACGAGGCAGCCGAAATCCTGCGCGTCGACGCCGATTCCGAGGCCGACTGGCGGGGTGTAGCCGCCGAGGAAGGCGAGCAGACCGATGCGGTCAACCTCGCTCTGGCGGCACGGTCGCGCCACCTGCTGTGGTCGCTGATCCGGCCCTACCGCAGGTGGGCGGCCGCTGCGCTGGTGCTGATCGTGATCGACAACGCCGCCCTGGTGGCGACGCCGCTGTTCGTCGCCCACGGCGTCGACACCGGGGTGGGGCGCGCGCTCGACGGCGACTGGTTGCCGCTGGCACTGGCCGTGGGCGGCATTCTGGGCTGCACCGCGCTCGGTGGCGTGACGACCTTCCTCTTCCTGCGCATCTCCGGCAGGTTGAGCCAGCAGGTGCTGTTCGATCTGCGGCTGCGGGTCTTCACGCACGTGCAGCGGCTCTCGATCGATTTCCACGAGAACTACACCTCCGGCAAGATCGTCGCGCGGCTCACCAGTGATTTGGAATCGCTCGAGGATCTGCTCGAGCGTGCGCTCAACGACGCGCTGAGCGCCGTGCTGTCGGTGGTGACGATCGCCGCGATCCTGCTGTGGCTCGATATTCCGCTCGCCGCGGTGGTGCTGCTCGGTTTCGTCCCGTTGGTTTTCGTGACGCGCTGGGCGCAGCGGCGCCAGCGCGCCGGCTACCGCCGCACCCGGGGCGCGATCGCGAAGGTGGTCGTGCATTTCGTCGAGACCATGGGCGGAATCCGTGCGGTGCAGGCCTTCCGGCGCGAGGAGCGCAACGAGGCCATTCTGGTCGATTCCGATGCCGAATACCGAGCCGCGAATATCACTGCGCTGCACGGGATGGCGGCCTACATCGGCCTGGTTCGGTTGATCAGCAATGTGACGAACGTCGTCATCCTGGTCGTCGGTGCGTGGCGAGTCATCCACGGCCACACCGAAATCGGTGTGCTCGCGGCCTTCCTGCTGTACCTGCGGCAGTTCTACGGCCCGCTGGACGAATTGGCCCAGGTGTTCAACTCCTATCAGTCCGCGGCGGCCGCGCTGGAGCGGGTATCGGGTGTGCTGGAGGAGCGGCCGAGCGTGGCCGAACCCGACGCCCCGCATCCGCTCGAGCGCCCGCGAGGTGAACTGAGCCTGACGGATGTCGTCTTCGGCTACCCGAGCCGCGACGATGTGTCCGGCAGCGCGGCTCACCCCGCGCGGTCGGTGCTGCCGAGATTCTCGCTCACCGTCGAGGCCGGTCAGATCGTCGCGCTGGTCGGTGCCACCGGTGCCGGAAAGTCGACCCTGGCCAAGTTGATCGCGCGGTTCTACGACCCCTCGTCGGGCACGGTGTCGCTGGACGGCATCGACCTGCGCACGATCGCCGACGCGGACCTGCGCCGTGCGGTCGCGATGGTGACGCAGGAGTCGTACCTGTTCTCCGGTTCGGTCGCCGACAACATCCGGCTCGGCCGGCCCGACGCCACCGATGCCGAGGTGTTCGTGGCGGCCCGCGCGGTCGGGCTGTACGACTTCGTGAAGTCGCTGCCGGACGGCTTCGACACCGATGTGCGCAAACGCGGCGGGCGATTGTCGGCCGGTCAGCGCCAGCTCGTCGCCTTCGCTCGCGTCTTCCTGGCCGATCCCGCGGTGATCGTGCTGGACGAGGCCACCTCGAGCCTCGACATTCCGGGCGAGCGGCAGGTACAGCGCGCGCTCGAGACCGTGCTGCGCGGGCGGACCGCGGTGATCATCGCGCATCGGTTGTCGACCGTCGCCATCGCCGACCGGGTGCTGGTGATGGATTCCGGGCGGATCGTCGAGGACGGTACGCCCGCGGATCTGATCGCATCGACCGGACGTTTCGCGGCGCTGCACACCGCGTGGCGCGAATCACTGGTGTAGCGCGGGTGAACAACTCGCGCGCCGCGACCACACCGCGAGCCCGGTTGTCACCTACGGTAGAGGGGTGAGTAAGCCAGCCCAGGGCAATTCCGAGACCGCCCAGGCGAGCGAGGCCGCGGCGCCCCGCTGGCCGGCGGTGCTCACCTGGCGCGCGCACGACGCGTCCCGGATGGAATCGGTCCGCGTGGTCCTCACCGGTAACCGGATCCGTGCCTCCGGTCGCATCATCGCCGGGGGCTGTGGTGAACATCCCGCGTTCAGCGCGTCCTACGACCTGGTCACCGACGAGGTGGGCCGCACGAAGCGGCTGTCGCTGCGCAGTACCGTCGCCTCGGGTGAACGGCATGCCTCGATCGCCCGGGACGAGGAGAACTACTGGCTCGTCGATGCCGGCGGCACTCACGTGCGGTCCATGTTCGGCGGTGCGCTGGATGTGGACGTGGTGCTGAGCCCGCTCTTCAACACCCTGCCGATCCGCCGTTTCGGGCTTGCGCACGCCACCGAGGACGTGCAGGTTCCGGTTGTCTACGTGCGGGTTCCGGATCTGCTCGTGCAGGAGGCGATTCTCACCTACAGCAGCGGCGCCGACGGGATCCATGTGCTCTCGCCGGTGTCGAGCGCGACCGTGACCGTCGACGACGACGGATTCGTCCTCGACTATCCGGGCCTCGCCGAGCGGGTCTGACTCGCTCGGTTCTCAGTCCAGTGAGCGGATCACGCCGCCTCGGCGTCCCGCATCGCGCAACCGTTCCAGCCAATCCTGATCGCCGGGGCGGATATCGGTGATGTCCCAGCGCCGCAGGGTGTCGTAGCGGTCGCGTTCGCTGTAGCCCGCATCGATCAGTTCGCCGAGGGTGCCCTCGTCGCGCAGGCTGTCGCGCGCGGCCTCGAGCAGGCGCAGCGCGTCGTCGATCGCCTCGGTGAGCGCGGCGGCGTTCGGTTCGCAGATCGCGCGCACCAGCTCGGGGGCGGTCGCGGCGACCCGGGTGCCGTCGCGGAACGAGCCCGCGGCCAGACCCAGAGCCAGATCGCCGCCCGCGGCTCCCGCGACCGCCAGCGCCTCGGCCAGCACGTGCGGCAGATGCGAGATGCGGGCCACCGCACGATCGTGTTCGTCCGCCAGGACCGGCACCACGCTCGCACCGCAGTCCAGCGCCAGCCGCGCGACCCGGTGCCATGGTTCGGCGCGGGTGCCCGGGTCCACGCCGACCGCCCAGGCCGCGTCGCGGAACAGCTCGGGAGACGATGCGGCCCAGCCGGATTCGGCCGTTCCCGCCATCGGATGCCCGCCGACGTAGCGCGCGCCCAGTTCCTGGCGGTGGACCTCGGCGCGCACCGGTTGTTTCACACTCACCACATCGGTCAGCGGGCAGTCGGGCGCGAACGTCTTCACATCGGCGAGAACGGTGTCGATGGCCGGCATCGGCACCGCCAGCACGATCAGCGCATCGTCGGCGGCGGCCCGGGACAGCACCGCCGCGATATCGGATTCGACGTCGAATCCGTCGGCCCGGGCGGCCTGCGCACCCGGAGCCGACCGGTTGTAACCCCAGGCCCGGTAGCCGGCCGCGGCCGCCGCGCGCAGCAGGGAGCCGCCGATCAAACCCGTACCCAGTACGCACACCGAGGAATTCCGATCGCCTGTCATCGGATCAGATTCGCATACGACTTCAACATTTCCGCCGAAGCCGACTACCGTTGCGGCCATGGCACAGCGCTCGAGCACGAACAGGGCCGCGTCGGACGATTACGACGATGTGGAAGGGTTCGCCGTGGCGGTCGTCCGCGAAGACAGCACGTGGCGCTGCAGCCCGCTCAGCGCCGCGGCACTGTCGAGTCTGTCCGCGGCCGAGGACGAACTGCGCGCCCTGCGCAGCACCGGTGCGGTATTCGGATTGCTGGACGTCGACGACGAATTCTTCATCGTCCTGCGGCCGGGTCCGACCGGGAGCCGGTTGCTGATCTCGGACGCCACCGCCGCGATCGATTACGACATCGCCGTCGAGGTGCTCGACGCGCTGAACGTCGAAGTCCCCGATATCGATCCGGACGAACTGGATGATATCGATCCGTGGGAGGAAGGCGATCTGGGTGTCCTGGCGGACCTCGGCCTGCCCGAGCCCGTGCTCAGCGTGATCCTCGCGGAAACCGATCTGTATCCGGACGAACAGCTGGGAATGGTCGCGCAGCGGCTGGGCTTCGCCGACGAATTCTCCGCGGTCCTGGACAAGCTGCACCGTTGAGCCCGGGGGCAGCGCCTAGTCCGGGGTCACCTCCGGGAGACGAGGATCTCGTCCGGGCCGCCCTCGCCGCCGCGGCGCAGACCGACCCGCGCGACGTCCCGGTCGGTGCGGTCGTCTTCGACGCGAACGGCCGCGAACTGGCCCGGGCCGGCAACGCCCGGGAGGCGCTCGGCGACCCGACCGCGCATGCCGAGATCCTGGCGCTGCGCCGCGCCGCCCAGGTATACGGCGACGGCTGGCGGCTCGAGGGCGCGACGCTGGCGGTGACGTTGGAACCGTGCACGATGTGCGCCGGAGCGCTGGTCCTGGCCCGGGTCCGCCGCGTCGTCTTCGGCGCCTGGGAGCCCAAGACCGGTGCGGTCGGCTCGCTCTGGGACGTGGTGCGTGACCGTCGCCTCAACCACCGGCCCGAGGTCCGAGGTGGCGTGCTCGAGGCCGAATGTGCGGCCGTCCTGGACGCCTTCTTCCGCGCTCAACGCCCCTGACCACCCGATTTCGGTTTCGCTGCGCCCGTCCGGTAAAGTCACCTGCGGTGGCGTGTCCGAGCGGCCTAAGGAGCACGCCTCGAAAGCGTGTGTGGGGTAACCCCCCACCGAGGGTTCAAATCCCTCCGCCACCGCCACAGCCTCCACCCGGGTTCCGGGTGGAGGCTTTTTCCGTCCGCACCGGCCGTCGTCACCCGGCCGAACCGGTGCGAGTCTTCGGTGCGTCCGGGTCGTGGCGGACGGCCTTGAAGTAGCTGATCCGAGTCGGCTCGGTCCGCAGCACCGTGGTGTCGGCACCGCCGATGTGACCGGGCCGCTCGACCACCAGCGGCGGACATTCCACTCCCTCGACCCGCACCGTCTGATGTGCGCGCACGACCAGGTTGAACGGGGTTTCGGTCTCTGAGATCCCGCCGACGACCCGGCAGTGCTGCCACGCCTCGATCAGGTAGGTCTCGTCCGTGTCGTTGGTGCAGGTCGTCTCCGTGCACGAGACCCCTGCGGGAAACGGCTGTGCGGAGGCCGAGGGAGCGAGGGCGGCGACCGCGGCGCAGACGGCGCCCGAAGCGATGCCGACGGCGAGAATCCGTGCGTTCAAAATGTCCGGTTCCTTTCGACCTCTACGCGACGGCAGCGGTCGAGGTCCGGACTCGTACCGTCGCGGCGACGACACCGTCGCGCTCCCGATTGTCCGGTATTTCCGTCTCGGTCGGGGTGCTGATTCCCCGCCACCGGTAAGCCGGGGGCCGTATCCGGCTGCGCGGACGGACATCGCCGTCGTTTGCCCCAATGTCGCTGTGCCACCGAGGTTTACCGGGTCGACGGCAACCGTTCGCGCCGTGAGCTGCCGACTCGGTTGTGTATTTCCTTGTGGAAGTAAGGGTTTCGCGGCGATTGCCCGGCGCCGAGCACTGTGCACATTCCTAGCGTCGTGTCGTACCCGCGTGTTCTACTGCACATTACCGACTAGTAGGAAGTGCGGCGGTCTGAGGTAATCTAGCGACCAGTTGCTTGCCGGACGTCCCGCCGTCGCAGTCGGGCAGTGCGCAGATCATGTGAGGGACAACAACTTTGACTACACCGGAGAGTCCGGTCGTGCGGACCGCGACGCGCGACGACATCGCCGGAATGGTGCGGGTACTGGCCGCGGCCTTCGCCCACGACGATCCGATCGAGGAATACGTCTTTCCGGACGAAAACGTCCGGCACCGGCGCGCGCCCCGGATGTTGCGGACCATGATCGAGCACCGCTTCCTGCCGGCCGGTGGTGCCGAGGTGGCGGAGTTGGACGGCCGCATCGTCGGCGCCCTGCTCTGGTATCCCGACGGTTACCGGCCCGGCGGGCTCCGCGAATTCCTCGCGGGCCCACTGTTTCTCGCGGGCATGGGCACCGCCGTGGGAAGGGGAACCGAGGTCGACCGGACCATGGATCGGGCGGCACCGGCCGAACCCCATCTGTTCCACGTCTACCTCGGAACCGATCCGGCACTGCAGCGCAGCGGCGTCGGCCGGGCGCTGTACGCGTCGTTCACCGACAAGGCCGACCGGCAGGGCGTACTCCTGTGCGGAATCTGCAAGGACGAGAACGTCGGCTACTACGAGGCCCTGGGTAACGAACGCACCGGGTCCGTCCGGCTGGGCCGGACGGGCCCGGAAATGAACATCATGATTCGCCGACCGCGACCGCTCTGATCAGCGGGAATTTCGAGTCGGCCGAGGAGTCGCTGTGTCTGACATTGCCATCGTCGGAATCGGATGCCGGTACGCCGGCGGTATCGATTCACCGGAATCCTTCTGGGACTTCGTGATCAACAAACGGGACGGGGTCACCGAGATCCCGGCCGACCGCTGGGATTGGCGGCGCTACTACGACGCCGACCGCCGCACCCCCGGCCGCATGTACACCAAGCGCGCCGCCTTCATGACCGGCGATCCGTGGGAGTTCGATCCCGACTTCTTCGGCATCTCCCCGCGCGAGGCGGCCGCGATGGACCCGCAGCAGCGACTCGTCCTGGAAGTGGTGTGGGAGGCGCTCGACGACGCGGGTGTCGCCGGTCGCAGCGCCGGTTCGGGGCTCGGCGTCTACATCGGCGCCTTCACCCTCGATCAGCTGGCGGTATCGGTCGGCGGACCGGCGCTGCCGCATGTCGACATGCACACCGCGGCCGGCGCGTCGTACACGATGCTCTCGAACCGGATCGCCTACGCGCTCAACCTGACCGGTCCGGCGGTCACCGTCGATACCGCCTGCTCCTCGTCGCTGGTCGCCCTGCATCTGGCCTGCCAGGCCATCGAGAGCGGTGACTGCGAATACGCGCTGGCGGGCGGTGTGACCGTGATGGCGCAGCCGGAACCGTTCGTCTCCATGTGCAAGGGCGGATTCCTCGCCGCCGACGGCCGCAGCAAACCGTTCGACGCCGCCGCCGACGGTTACGGCCGTGGCGAGGGCGCCGGCATCGTGGTGCTGAAGAAGCTCGCCGATGCCGAACGCGACGGCGACCGCGTCTACGCGGTGGTCAAGGCCACCGGATCGAATCAGGACGGCCGCACCACGGCCATCACGGTTCCGAACGCGGATTCCCAGGAAGCGCTGGCCAAGACCGTGATCGAGCGCTCCGGAATCCCGGCGCACGAGATCACCTACGTGGAGGCCCACGGCACCGGAACGCCGGTGGGCGACCCGCTGGAACTGCGAGCCATCGGCCGGGCCTACGGCGCCGCCACCGGACGGCCGGGCCCGGTCGGCGTCGGCTCGGTGAAGGCGACGCTGGGCCATACCGAGGCCGCGTCCGGTATCGCGAGTGTCATCAAATCGGCGCTGGCCATCACCCACCGCACCATCGCGCCGCAGGGCTGGCTGGACACTCCCAACCCCGATATTCCCTTCGAGGAACTGGGAATTCGCCTCCAGACCGAGGCCGAACCGGTCGGCCCCGAGGTCGAGCGCATGACGGTGGCCGTCAACGGTTTCGGATACGGCGGCACCAACGCGCACGCGATTCTGCAGGAGTATGCGGGCGCTCCCGAAACCGACCGGGCTCCACAGCATTTCGGTGTACTGCCACTCTCCGCGCGAAACGAGACCGCGGTCCGGCAACTGGCTCGCGGCGTCGCCGAACTGATCGCCGAGGGGGCCGACCCCGGCCGGCTGGCCGAGGCCGCGTGGCGGCGTCGCAATCACCACAACCATCGCGCCGCGATCACCTTCGGTGACGACACCGAACTGGTCCGGGGCCTGGTGGAGTTGGCGAACGGTGAGGGCCGAGTCGGCCGCACGGTCGCCAAGCGCACCGCCGAGCCGGTGTACGTCTTCACCGGTATGGGCCCGCAGTGGTGGGGTATGGCGCGCGAATTGCTCACCACCGACACGGCTTTCGCCGACGAGGCGCGCCGCATCGACGCCGTGTTCACCGACATCGCGGGCTGGTCCGTCGTCGAGGAGTTGCTGCGCCCCGAAGAGGAGTCGAGGGTCACCTCGACCGCCGTCGCGCAACCGGCGAACTTCCTGGTCCAGGTCGCGCTGTACGCGGCGTTGCGCGAATACGGAATCGAACCCGCCGTCGTCGTCGGTCACAGCGTCGGCGAGGTCTCGGCCGCCTACGTGACCGGAATGCTGTCGCTGCGTGACGCGCTGCTGGTCAGCTATCACCGTGCCCGGTTGCAGGCCACGACGGCCGGGACGGGCGGCATGCTGGCGATCGGATTGCCCGCCGAGGCGGCTCGCGAGGTCATCGCCGCCGACAGCTCGGTCGATATCGCGGCGATCAACTCACCCTCGGCCGTCACGCTGGCCGGTGCGGCCGACCGCCTCGACGAGATCGCCGAAAAACTCACCGCCGACGGCATTTTCGCGCGCCGGCTACAGGTCGAGGTGCCCTACCACAGTCATCTGATGGATCCGATCCTGGACGAGCTGCGCGAGGTGCTGGCCGGGCTCACCGTCGCCGAACCGCGCATCCCGCTGTACTCCACGGTCACCGGCGAACAGGTCACCACGGCCGACTGGAATGCCGACTACTGGTGCGCGAACGTGCGGCAGCCGGTGCGGTTCGCCGATGCGATCACCGCGCTGGTCCGCTCCGGCAACCGGGTGTTCGTCGAGGTCGGCCCGCATCCGGTGCTCGGGGCCAATATTCGCGAGATCCTCATCGGCGCGGGTGAAACCGGGACGACGGTGGCGACCCTGCACCGCAAACAGCAGGATGCCGACAGTCTGCGCCAGACCCTGTCCGGGCTGTACGCGGCCGGAGTTCTCGACATCGACGCGCTGTTCGCGGGAGTGCCGCATCCGACGCCGCACATCGATCTGCCGCGCTATCCGTGGCAGCGCACCCGGCTGCGCAACGAACTGCCGGAATTCCGGCTGCTGCGCCACGGCACACCCGACGCGCACCCGATGCTCGGTGATCAGCATCCCGACGATTCCAACGCCTGGCGGGTGGAACTGTCGCTCGCGGCGTTACCGTGGCTCGCCGATCACGTCGTGGGCGGCACCCGGATCCTGCCCGGCGCGGGATATCTGGATGCCGCGCTGAGCGCCGCCGCGGTGCGCACCGAATCGGATCAGGTGGCCGTGGAAGGCGTGCGGTTCGTCGCGCCGCTGGTGGTCGAGGAGGGCGAGGCGCCGATCGTCGAACTTCACGTGGAGGATTCGACCGGGCGCTTCACCATCCGCTCCCGGGGCGCGGCCGGAACCATCTGGACCGTGCACGCACTGGGCCGCCTGGTCGAAGGCGGCTACGCGCCCATCACCGCGGATGTGCCCGATGTCGAGCGGATGCTCGCGGTCGAGCCCGCCGAGTTCTACGCCGGATTGGCCGCGCGCGGACTGGAATACGGCCCGAGCTTCCAGCGCGCCACCGCGATCCGGATCTCGCCGGACACCGTGGTCGCACAACTCGACGGCACCATCGGCCAGGGCGAGCGGTATCTCGCCCATCCCGCGATCGTCGATGCGGCGCTGCAGAGTGTGGCCGCCCTGCTCGCCGGCCGCGGTGGTGCCCAGGAGGGCGCGATGGTGCCGGTCGGCGTGCGCACCGTCCGCCGCCTCGCGCCCCTGCCGGAGGAGGTCACGGCCGTGGCCCGGTTCACCGAGGGCGACCGGCCGCTGGCCGATATCGATCTGCTCGATGCCGAGCGCACCGTGGTCATGCAGATCAGGGGGATGGAATTCGGTTCCCTGACTCCGGGCCGCGGCCCGCTGCAGCGCATGACCGACATGTTCTACGAGGAACGGTGGGAGCTGCGCGATCCGGTCGACACATCCGCGCTTCCCGGCAACGACGGCCTGTACACCCTGGTCCTCGGCTACGGCGAGAACATCGACTCGCGGATCGAGCGGGTGCGCGATGCCGTCGCGGGCGGTGCCGGCTCGGCCGTCCTCCTGCTGGACCCGGCCGATACCGATCTGGAACCTCAACTGGCACAACGACTTCGCGATATATTCGACGACGAGGACGTGCGACGGCTGCACGTCTGCGTGATTCCCGGACACGCCCCCGACGGTGATGTGGCCGCGCTGTGGACATTGCGCCGGATCGCGGTGACGCTGGACGGCTATCTCGAGGAGCGGGTCACCGAGCACGAGATCGAAATTCCGCTGACCGGCGACGGCTCGATGTACGTGACCGTGGTCAGCGCCCACGCGTACGCCCATCCCGCGGACGAGACGGCGCCGGATCCCAGTCAGGCGGCCATCGCCGGCGCTCGTCGCGTGCTGCTCAACGAACAGTCCCGGCTGCGCTGGCGACTGGTCGATATCGATGCCGGCACGACGGTCGCGGACCTGTCCGCGGAACTGGCGATCCCCGGTGGCTTCCAATACGACCTGGTCGACGAGGCCGTGTTGCGCAACGGCCTGCGCTGGACCACGGTCGTGACCCGAACGCTGCCCGAGCGGCTCGACGCCCTCGACACCGCCGAACCGCTCACCGACCCCGAGGCGAATTTCGAACTGGAACTGCCTCGTTCGCGCACCTTCGCGCGGCTGGGCTGGCGGCGTTGCGATCGGCGCGAACCCGGTCCGGGCGAGGTCGAGGTCCGGATGCGGGCCGTGGGCCTCAACTACAAGGACGCGCTGAAGGTGATCGGCGTCCTCGGTGAACGTGAACTGTCGGAAACCTTCTTCGGCCTGGTGCCGGGTATGGAAGGCGGCGGCGAGGTGGTCCGGGTCGGTCCGGGCGTCACCGACTACGCCGTCGGCGACGCGGTGAGCCTGACCTCCAAGGGCATGGTCGCGCGCTACCACACCACCTCGACCGATTCGCTCACCCACGTGCATCCCGACACCGATGCCGGCCGGTGCAGCAGCGTTACCGCGTTCACCACCGCCGAGTACTCGTTGCTCGAACTGGCACGGATCCGTGCCGGTGAGACCGTGCTGGTGCACGGTGCGGCGGGCGGTGTCGGCAGCGCGGCGGTGCAGATCGCGAAGTTGCACGGCGCCACCGTGATCGGCACCGCGAGCAGCGAGCAGCGACGCGCCTATGTCCTGGCCGAGGGCGCCGATCACGTGGTCGGCTCGCGGTCGCTCACCTTCGTCGACGAGGTGCTCGCCCTCACCGGCGGCCGCGGCGTGGACGTGATCATCAGCTCCGCGCCGGGAGAGATCCTGCGCCAGAACTTCGCGGTGATCGCCGAATTCGGCCGCATCGTGGAGATCGGCAAGGCCGATATCTACACCGGCGGCATGCTGGATCTGTCGGCGTTCGACAAGAACGTCTCCTACTTCTCCTTCGATCTGGACCGGATGCTGCGGCTGCGGCACACCGAGGTGATGGAGCTGGGCCGCAAGGTCAATGCCAGTTTCGACGACGGCACCTATCGGCCGCTGCCGTTCCAGAAGTACGGAACCGCCGAGGTCGCTCAGGCCTTCGAGGAGGTGGCCCGCTCGACCCGGATCGGCCGCGTCGCGCTCGATCTGACCGAGGACCGACCGCTGGTCCGTCCGCAGCTGCCCGAGATCGAGATCGATCCCGCGGCCCAGTACCTGATCACGGGTGGTTTCGGTGCCTTTGGCCTGGCCACCGGGCGGTGGCTGGTGGGCCATGGCGCTCGCCGGCTGACGTTGCTCGGCCGCGGCGGTGCCACCACCGAGGCCGCCGTCGCGCAGCTCGCGGCCTGGCAGGCCCAGGGCATCGAGGTCACGATCGAGCGGGTCGACATCACCGATGCCGATGCCGTGGCGGCGGTCGTCGCTCGCGCGCACCGGCCGGAGCATCCGCTGCGCGGGATGTTCCACACCGCGGGCGCCATCGACGACAAGCGCATCACCGTGATGGATGCCGAGAGTCTGGCGAAGGTGTTCCGGGCGAAGGCCGACGGTGCGCGTGCGCTCGTCGCCGGTGTCCAGGCCGCGGGGGCGCGGCTCGACCAGTTCGCGCTGTGGTCCTCCGGTAGTGCGATGTTCGGCGGTGTGGGCCAATACGCCTACACCGCGGCCAATATCGCGCTGCAGGCGATCGGGGATACGGTGATCCGCGCGGGCGGCACCGCACTGGTCGTCGGCTGGGGCCATATGTCCGGCGGCGGTATGGCCGACGACGAGCACATCGCGCGATATCTGCGCAACACCGGCTTCGATTCGATCACCATGGACGAGGGAACCGAATATCTGGAGCAGGCGCTGCGACTGGGCGTCACGCAGGCCTCGATCATTCCGGTCGACTGGGCCAAGGTGAACGCCACCGCGCCGTTCTTCGCTCAGACCGGGCGCACGAAGGAACTGATCGCCGCTGCGGCACAGAACGATTCGGCCGCCGCGCGGCTGCGCGTCCAGCTCGCCGAACTCGACGAGGGTAAGCGCAACGAGGTGGTCGCCTTCATGCTGGCCGAGCAATTGGCGCAGGTCATGGGTGTCTCCGCGGACTCGATCGACCTGACGGTCCCGGTGCCCGAACTCGGATTGGACTCGCTGATGGCGGTGGAATTCGGTGCGCTGGTGACGAAATCGCTGGGCGTGGAACTGATGTCGATGAAGATGGGCCGCTCGTTCAGCCTCGAACAAGCGGGTGCGCGGGTTGCCGAGGCGATCGTGCAGGGGGCGACGGGATGAGAAGGTCGCAGCCGTCTGCTGCGCCGGAGAGGATGCGGGATGAGTGAATCGGCGCGGGATCTGGCGCGGAAGTTGTTGTCCGGCACGGCGTCCGGTGCGACCGGTGCGCCGGCGTCGGCTCCCGTGACGTCCGGTGGCCCGAGCGCTGCGTTCACGGGCGCCAACACCAGACCGGCCCGCCCGCGCCGCGGCCCCGGACGCCAATTCGCCGACCACCCCGAGGTCGCGGCGATGGTGCAGAAGCGGGCGGCGATCGCGGCGGTGCACGAGCACAGCGGCACACCGAATCCGATGTTCCTCGTACGGGAGAGCCCGAACGACACCGTGATTCGGTGGCAGGGCCGGGATCTGGTGAACTTCAGCGCCTACAACTATCTCGGCCTGGGCAACCATCCGAAGGTGGTGCAGGCGGCCAAGGACGCGCTGGACACCTATGGCGCCTCCGCCTCGGCCAGCCGCATCGTCGCCGGGGAGATCCCGATCTACGCCGAACTCGAACAGCGCCTGGCCGCGATGTACGACGTCGGCGACGCGATGGTCACGACCAGCGGCTATCTCACCAACGCCGGGGTGATCGGCTTCCTGCTGGGCGCCGACGACGTCGCGATCTGCGATTCGCTCATCCACGGCAGCGTGATCTCCGGCGTGCAGTGGTCGGGAGCGAGGCGGCTCAACTTCCGTCACAACGATCCGGAGTCGCTGCGTTCGGTGTTGCGCATGTCGCGCGGGAACTTCGATCGGACGCTGGTCGTGGTCGAGGGTCATTACAGCATGGACGGCACCGTCGGGCGGGTGAGCGAGATAGCCGCCATCGCACGGGAATTCGACTGTGCCGTCATGGTCGACGAGGCGCATTCCCTCGGCGTCTTCGGGGAGCGCGGCCACGGCATCCGCGAGCACTACGGGATGCCCGGCGACGCGGTCGACATCTGGATGGGCACCCTGTCGAAGGCGCTGGGCAGCTGCGGCGGTTTCATCGCCGCCGACGCGGACCTGATCGCCGCGATGAAGGCCGCCGCGCCGGGTGTGGCCATGCTGACCGGCGGCCCCGCACCCTCGACCATCGGCGCCGCGCTGGCCGCGCTCGACGTCCTCGAGGCCGAACCGCAGCGACTGCGCCGGCTGTGGTCCAACGCCGAGCACTTCCGCACCCTGCTCGGCGAGCGCGGCATCGACCTCGGCATCTCCGAGGGCACCCCGATCTGCCCGGTGATCGTCCCCGGCGAACTGCGCGCCGGTTACGTCGCCACGACGCTACTGCGCAACGGCGTCTACGCGGGCGCGATCTCGTCGCCGGCCGTGCCCGCCGGTCAGGAACGCCTGCGCTTCTTCCTGACCTCCGAACACGAACCCGCCCAGTTGGAGGCCGCCGCCGACCTGTTGCGGGAGGCCGTCGCCGGCGCCGCCCAACTGCCGGACCTGGGCGTGACCGGCTGAGCTCCGCACCAACGTACCGGTACGCGGCCGACCGGTACGTTGGTGCTCGTGGAACTACGAATCTTCACCGAGCCCCAGCAGGGGGCTACCTACGACGATCTGCTCCGGGTTGCGAAGGTGACCGAGGAGGCGGGGTTCGACGCATTCTTCCGGTCGGATCATTATCTGAAGATGGGCGGGGTGTCCGGTCTGCCGGGCCCGACCGACGCGTGGATCACGCTGGCCGGGCTCGCGCGCGAGACCTCCCGGATCAGGCTCGGCACACTGGTCACCGCGGCGACGTTCCGGCATCCGTCGGTGCTGGCGATCTCGGTCGCCCAGGTCGACCAGATGTCCGGCGGCCGGGTCGAACTCGGGCTCGGCTCGGGCTGGTTCGCCGACGAGCATCGCGCCTACGGCATCGATCTGCCGGATCTCGGTGAGCGCTTCGACCGCTACGCCGAGCAACTGGCGGTCATCACCGGCCTGTGGCAGACCCCGGTGGGGGAGACCTTCGATTTCACGGGCAAACACTATGTGCTGCAGGGCAGTCCGGCCCTGCCCAAGCCGGTGCAGCGGCCGGGTCCGCCGGTGATCATCGGCGGGGCGGGCAAGAAGCGCACCCCGGCCCTGGCCGCGCGGTACGCGCACGAGTTCAACCTGCCGTTCACGGATGCGGAAAACGCTGCGGCGCAATTCGATCGGGTCGCCGCGGCGGCCCGCGACATCGGCCGCGATCCGGGGGAGATCGTCCGCTCGGCCGCGCAGGTGCTGTGCGTGGGCCGTGACGAGGCCGAGATCGCCCGCCGCGCCGAGGCGATCGGCCGCGAGGTGGACGAACTGCGCACCAACGGCCTGGCCGGCACTCCGGCGGAGGTGGTCGACAAGATCGGCCGCTACCGCGAGACCACCGGCATCACCCGGCTCTACCTGCAGGTCCTGGACCTGTCCGATCTCGACCACCTGGAATTGGTCGCCGGCGAGGTCGCCGCCCAGCTGGGCTGAACGACCCGGTACGCGGTGGCAGTGTCGGCTCAGCCGACCTTCACCGGACTCCTGGGCTCGTCCGGATCGTCGACGTGGAGTTCGCGCAACCGCGCACCCTCCACGTCGATATCCGGCACGATCCGGCTGAGCCACCCCGGAATCCACCAGGCCGCCCTGCCCATCAGCACCAGCAGCGACGGAATCAGGACCATCCGCACCAGGAAGGCGTCGAACAGCACGCCCGCGGCGAGCGCGAAACCCATCGACTTGGCCGTCGCATCCGATTCCAGCAGGAACGAACCGAAGACCGAGATCATGATGACGGCGGCCGAGGTCACCACGCGCGCGCCGTGGTGATAACCGGAGATCATCGCTTCGGTGGGTGATTTCCCGTGCACGTATTCCTCGCGCATGCGGGTGACGAGGAAAACCTGATAATCCATGGCGAGGCCGAATACCAAGCCGATCAACATGATCGGCAGGAAGCTCACGATCGGCCGGGGTTCGGAGATGAGGCCGAGCGCGCCTTTCTGGAAGATCAGCACGGTCGCGCCGAACGTCGCCGCCATGGAGAGCAGGAATCCCAGTGCGGCGGTGAAAGGCACCAGCACCGAACGGAATACCGCGATCAGCAACAGGAATGCCGCACCGGCCACGATGGCCAGATAGGGCAGGATCTTGCTGAGCAGCGCATGGTCGACATCCGCGTAAATGGCTGTCGTGCCGGTGATTCCGTATTCGATGCCGTATCGGTCGTGCAGTGCGGATTCGGCGTCGCGGGCATTGCGGACCAGATCCTTGGTGGCCTGATCATTGGGTCCGGTGGTGGGCACCGCGGTCATCAACGCACCCGCGCCGTCCCTGCTCGGCTGCGGCTGGGTCACGTAATCCATACCCGGATACGCGGCCAATTCGTCGTGCAGTGCGGTGAGCGCGGCCTGACGCTGATCGGCGGGCACCTGCGACAGATCGGCGACGACCTGCAGCTTGCCGTTACTGCCCGCACCGAATCCCTCGGTGCGCAGGTCGTAGGCCTTGCGAATGGTCGTGGTCCTGGGCTGGCTGTCCTCACCCGGCAGGCCCAGATTCAGGCTCAACGCGGGCGCGGCCAGCAGACCCAGCACGATGACGCTCGCGACCAGCGTCAGCCACGGCATCCGCCCGATCACCCGCGCCACCCGCATACCGTTGGTGACCACCGAATCGTCCTCGGGATCGTGTTGCGCGATCACCGGAAGCTTCGGCGTGAACAGGTATTTTCCGAAAGCGCCGAGTAGTGCCGGCATCAGGGTGATGGCGGTGAGCACGGCGAACGCCGCCGCGATCGCCCCGCCCAGCCCCATGAAGGTCAGGAAGCGGATGTTCACGATGGCCAGCGCGACCAGTGCGATGATCACCGTCGCGCCCGCGAACACCACCGCCGAACCGGCCGTCCCCAGCGCCGTGCCCGCGGCGATCTCCGGCGAACTCTGCACGGCGCGTTCGTGTTTGTAGCGCGAGACGATGAACAGCGCGTAATCGATCGAGAGCGCGATGCCGATCATCGAGGCCAGGAATGTGGTGAAGCTCGGAACCGACATGAACGACGTGCCGAGGAAGATCACCGAGGTCGCCAATCCGAGTCCGACGATCGCGGTGATGATCGGCACGAAGGCGGCCACGATCGCGCCGAAGGCCACCACCATCACCACCAGCGCCACGGCCATGCCGATCATCTCGGCCTGCCCGCTGGGCTGCTGCTGTTCCATCGCCAGCGACCCGCTCATCTCCACCTGCAGTCCGGCGGCGCGCGCATCGTCACCGACCGCGTAGGCGGCCGCGCGATCGTCGGCGGTGATGTCGGTGAACTTCTGGATCGTGAACGGAACGGTCAGCACCGCAACGGTATCCGGATTCTGCTTGTTCAGGACGTTCACCGGCGCGGCACTGCAGCGCGAGACGAATTCCGGCGAACTGCGATCGGGTGCGAAGCAGCCCATCTGTTCGGTGGCGGTGATCGGATCCACCAGCGGAGTCCTGTGATCGACGATGTTCAGATCGTTCAGCTTGGCAACCGTCCCGGCGACGGCCGCCCGCTGGGATGCGTCGGTGAGTTTCTGTCCCGGCGCCGCCCCGAAGACATAGGTGCCGGTGACCGCCTCGAAACTGAACGCCCGCGACATCCCCGGAAAGTGTTTGTCCATGATCTCGGTGGCGCGTTCCGACGGCAGATTCGGAATCGTGAAGTCGTCGTTCATCGGCTTCTTCAGCTGCGTACCCAGGCTGCCGATGATCACGAACAGAATCAGCCAGACCGGGAGCACGATCCACTTGTGCCGAAAGGCGAATCTTCCCCACCGATACAGATACACGGACACGAGGCGCTCCTAGTGGTCGCTGGCCTCGATTGCCGATGACTGCGAACCGGGGCCGGTCGCTGATCGAGCTGTGCGGTAGCCGGTGCACTCGCCGTTCCGGTCGGTCCGTCGAGTGGCCGAGCTGGAGAGCATTGGTTCGAGTCTGCTGGCTAGTTGCTGCAAGATCAAGCCGGATACGCCACGGGCCCCCATCTGATGTTCGGATGAGGGCCCGTGCCGTGGTTCGCGGATCAGCCGACCGGGACCGGCTGCTTCACGGTCGCCGCGTCGCGGTCACGCTGCTGCAGCTCGCGCAGCTTGGTGCCCTCGACATCGATATCGGGCAGGATCCGGTCCAGCCACTTCGGCATCCACCAGGCCCATTCGCCCAGCAGCACCAGCAGCGACGGGATCAGCACCATCCGGACCAGGAAGGCGTCGAACAGCACGCCGGCCGCCAGTGCGAAGCCCATCGACTTCGCGGTCACATCCGGCATCAGCACGAATCCGGCGAAGACCGAGATCATGATGATGGCCGCAGAGGTCACGACGCGAGCGCCGTGGTGGTAGCCGGAGACCATGGCCTCCTTGGGCGACTTGCCGTGGATGTATTCCTCGCGCATGCGGGTGACGAGGAAGACCTGATAATCCATGGCGAGGCCGAACACCAAGCCGATCAACATGATCGGCAGGAAGCTCACGATCGGATGCTGATCACCGATCAGGCCCAGCTTGTCCTGCTGGAAGATCAGCACCGTGGCACCGAAGGTCGCCGCCATCGAGAGCAGGAAGCCGAGCGCCGCCGTCAGCGGCACCAGCACCGAGCGGAACACCAGGACCAGCAGCAGGAAGGCCGCGATCGCCACGATCGTCATATACGGAACGATCTTGCCGAGCAGGGCATTCGACACATCGGAGTAGATCGCCGTGGTGCCGGTGATGCCGTACTCCATGCCGTACTTCGCCTGCAGGTCCGATTCCGCGTCCCGGGCGTGTTTCACCAGGTCCTGGGTGTCGGAGTTGTTCGGACCGTAATCGGGCACCGCGGTCAGCTGCGCACCCGTGCTGTTGATGTAGTCCGGCGTCTTGTCCGCGTTGAACTTGTTCGTCGACGGCATGGTCACGAAGTCCATACCCGGATACGCGGCCAGCTTGTCGTGCAGCGCCATGACGGCTTCCTGCCGCTGCTCCGGCTTCACGTTCGTGAGATCCGCCGCGACCAGCAGGGTGCCGTTGCTGCCCTCGCCGAAGCCGTCGGTGCGCAGGTCGTAGGCCTTGCGGACCGTGGTGGTCTTGGGCTGGCTGTCCTCACCCGGCAGGCCGAGGCTCAGATTCACAGCGGGCGCGGCGAGCAGGCCGAGCACGATCACGCTGGCGCCCAGCGTCAGCCACGGCGCCTTCGCGATCACGCGGGCGAAGCGCTTGCCGTTGGTGACGGCGTTGTCGTCCTCGGTGTCGGTGCGCGCGACGAGGGGCAGCTTCGGCTTGAACAGGAAGCGGCCGAACGCACCCATCACCGCGGGCAGCAGGGTCAAGGCGACCAGAATCGCGAAGAACGCCGCGAGCGCGCCACCCAGACCCATCCAGGTGAGGAAGCTGACGCCGACGATGCTCAGGCCACACAGCGCGATGATGACCGTCATACCGGCGAAGACCACCGCGGAGCCCGCGGTGCCGATGGCGACGCCGGCGGCTTCCTCCGGCGAATCCTGTACGGCCAGTTCGTGTTTGTAGCGCGAGACGATGAACAGCGCGTAGTCGATCGACAGCGCGATACCGATCATCGAGGCGAGGACCGTCGTGAAGTTCGGGATATTCGCGATGGAGGTACCCGCCATGATCAGCGCGCCCGCCATACCGACGCCGACGATGCCGGTGAGAATCGGCACGAACGCGGCCAGCAGGGCGCCGAAGGCGATCATCATGACGATGAACGCTACGACGTAACCGATCATCTCCGAGGCGCCGCCGGTCTCCATCTGCGCGGTGGCGATGGAACCGCTGATCTCCACGTCCAGGCCGGCCTGGCGCGCCTCGTCGGCGACGTTGTAAGCCTTGTCACGGTCGGCCTGGGTCAGGTCGGAGAACGATTTGATGTCGAACGGCACGGTGAAGTAGGCGACGGTGTCGGCGTTGTTGTTCTTACCGAGCACATTCAGCGGCGCCAGACCGCATTTGGCGATGAAGTTCGGGTCGGTGCGATCACCCGAGGTGCAGCCGATCGCCGACGTCGCGGCGACCGGGTCCGCGAGGACGCCCGGATGCGCGGGATCGGACTTGATCTTGGACTTGTCGACGATGTCGAGGTTGTTGATCTTCTCGACCAGCGCGGTGAGCGCCTTGTGGTTGTCCGGATCGGTGAGTTTGCCGTGCTGCGCGGCGACCACGTAGGTGCCGGTCACGGCGTCGAACTTGAATGCCTCGGAGGCTCCCGGGAACTGCTTGTCCAGGATGTCGGTGGCCTTCTGCGAGGGCAGATCCGGCATGTTGAAGTCGTCTTGGCTCTGTTTCTTCAGCCCGACGCCGACGGCGCCCACGATCACGAAGATCAGCAACCAGACCGGTAGCACGATCCATTTTCGGCGGAAGGCGAACTTCCCCCACCGATAGAGGTACACGGACACGCGGTATCTCCTAGCGATAGCTGATTTGCGGTGCTGAGTTCAGGCTCCGTAGACAGCACTACTGCGGACGCCGCACTGCGATCCGCCTCCATCGACGCTTTCTGCCTACCGTGCGGTAGGTAGACTACCCAATCGATAAGCGGAGGAACAACCTCGATTTTCGGGGCGCGCCCTCCGCTTCGATCGGTTGATGAGAGGATCATCGGATGAGCGCCCGAACTACCTCCGGATCCGTTGCCGCAGGTCAGAGCACCAAGGACGCGATTCGCGAGGCGGCGATCCGGCTTTTTTCGAACAAGGGATTCGAGCAGACCAGCCTGCGCGAGGTCGCGGATGCGGTGGGAATCACAAAGGCGTCGCTCTACTATCACTACGCGTCCAAGCTCGATCTGCTGCTCGCGATCATCGAACCGATCTTCGACGACATGAAGCTCGTGGTCGACGAACTCGACGGGGTGCCGCACAGTCCGGCGGGTGCTCGGGAAGTGTTGAATCGCCAGCTCCGGACGCTGTTACGGCACCGCACCGCGGGCGCGATGTGTGTGCGAGACACCGTGGCTATCCTCAACGCGATCGGAGATCGGCACCCCGACATGTTCGACATGCACCGGCGTCTGTGCGTCTGGCTGGCCGGGCCCGACCCCTCCCACGAGGCGCAATTGCGAGCCAGTGCCGCCCTGGAGGTGCTGGGCACGGCGCTGTGGTCGAACGAACTCGTGCCCGATGCGGGCGACGAGGTGATCGAGCGAGTCCTGATCGAGGCCGCTCTCGGCGTACTGAACGGACCGGGTGGACAGCGCTAGTGCACATCTCGGCAAGGATCGACTACGCGGTCCGCATCCTCTTGGAAATCGCTCGCGCACAACCGAATTCGGTGAAGGCGGAGACGATCGCCACGGCGCAGGACATTTCGCCGAAGATTCTGGAATCCATTGCGGCGCAGCTGCGCCGGGCCGATCTGGTGGTCAGCCGGCGCGGCCCCGACGGCGGATACCGGCTGGCCCGCACGGCCGGTGAGATCAGCATCGCCGATGTGATCCGCGCGGTCGAGGGGCCGCTCGCCTCGGTACGCGGGCAGCGCCCCGAGGACGTGGTGTATTCGGGGGTGGCCGAACCGCTGCAGCGGGTGTGGATCGCGCTGCGGGTCAATATCCGCGCGGTGCTGGAACAGGTCTCGATCGCGGATATCGCCACCGACGAGCTGCCGGCTTTCGTCGCTGACCTGGTGGCCGATCCCGGTGCCTGGACGCGACGGCCCGCTCCCGTTCCGCCCGGCGTCGACGCCTAGACCGCGAGGTGGTGACTGTGCCGGTCGAGCCGGTTTCGCCGGTGCCGGGGCCGGCTTTCGCCGAGCGAAAAATCTTGCCGACACCACCCCGGAATGACGGTAGCCTGCACCCATCATGTTGATCAGGTTGCTGCGCGCCTTTCTCGCCCCCTACCGCACCCAGTTGGTGGGGGTTGTTGTGTTGCAGCTCATCTCCGTCATCGCGATGCTCTATCTGCCCAGCCTGAACGCCGACATCATCGACAACGGCGTCACCAAGGGCGATATCGGCTACATCTGGACCACGGGTCTCTGGATGCTGCTGGTGTCGGGAGTGCAGATCGTCGCGTCGGCGAGTTCGGTCTATCTGGGCGCACAGGCCGCGATGGGTGCGGGGCGGGAGATGCGCGCGGCGCTGCTGCACCGGGTGGGCACCTTCTCCGCCCGCGAGGTCGGCATCTTCGGCGCGCCGTCGCTGATCACCCGCAACACCAACGATGTGCAGCAGGTGCAGCTGCTGGTCGTGATGAGTGTGACCATTTTGGTGATGGCGCCGATCATGTGCATCGGTGGCATCGTGATGGCGCTGCGCCAGGACCTCGGACTCTCCTGGATCCTGCTGGTCGCCGTGCCGCTGCTCGGCCTGACGATGGCGTTGATCATCTCCCGGATGGTGCCCGGATTCCGGCGCGTGCAGGAGCGCATCGACGCGGTGAACCGGGTGCTGCGCGAGCAGATCACCGGTATCCGCGTGGTGCGGGCGTTCGTGCGCGAGCGCTACGAATCGCAGCGGTTCGGCGTGGCCAACGACGAGCTGACCTCGGCCTCGCTGTTCGTGGGCCGGCTGGCCGCGCTGATGTTCCCGGCCGTGATGCTGATCAGCAACGTGACCACGGTCGCGGTGATCTGGTTCGGCGGGCACGCCATCGACTCCGGCAGTATGCAGATCGGTTCGCTGACCGCGCTGCTGTCCTACATCATGCAGATCCTGATGGCGGTCATGATGGCCTCCTTCCTGGCGATGATCGCCCCGCGCGCGGCGGTGTCGGCCGAGCGCATCGCCGAGGTGCTGGAAACCGATTCCTCGGTGGTGCCGCCCGCACAGCCGCAGGCCTTCGTCGCCGACCCGGGGACCGTCGAGCTGGCCGGCGCGGAGTTCGCGTTCCCGGGCGCCGCGGAACCGGTGCTGCGCGATATCAGCTTCCGGGTCTCGCCCGGGCAGACCACCGCGATCGTCGGTTCCACCGGATCCGGTAAGACCACGCTGATCAATCTGATTCCGCGGCTGATCGACGTCACCTCCGGCGTGGTGCGCGTCGGCGGCACCGATGTGCGGCAGGTGGATATGGAGCTGCTGCGCTCGCAGATCGGTCTGGTTCCGCAGAAGGCCTACCTGTTCTCCGGCACCATCGCGGAGAATCTGCGCTACGGCGATCCCGAGGCGACCGACGAACAACTCTGGCACGCACTGGAGATCGCGCAGGCCGCGGATTTCGTGCGGGAGATGCCCGAAGGGTTGCAGACACCCGTCGCCCAGGGCGGCACCACCGTCTCGGGCGGTCAGCGGCAGCGGCTCGCCATCGCCCGAGCCCTGGTGAAGAAGCCCAAGATCTACCTGTTCGACGACTGTTTCTCCGCACTCGACGTCGCCACCGACGCCCGGGTGCGCGACGCGCTGCGTCCGGAGACGCGCGAATCCGCGGTGATCACCGTGGCCCAGCGGGTGTCGACGATCCGCGACGCCGACCAGATCGTCGTCCTCGAGGACGGTGCGATGGTCGGCCTCGGCACCCACGAACAGCTGTTGCGCGAATGCGAGGAGTACCGGGAAATCGTGGAATCGCAGTTCAGTCCGGAAGAGGCGGCGCGATGAGCCCCAGAACACAGGAGGCGGCGCGATGAGGCCCGGGGGGCCGATGCCGGGTGCTCCCGGGCAGAAGGCGAAATCGTTCGGGCCGACGCTGAAGCGGTTGTTGCGTCGCCTGGCCCCGGACCGGGTGGCGGTGATCGCGATCCTGGTGCTGGCCGTCGCGTCGGTCGTCATGAACACCCTGGGGCCGCAGATCCTCGGCAAGGCCACCAACCTCATCTTCGACGGTGTCGTCAGCAAGCAGTTGCCGGCGGGACTGACCAAGGATCAGGCGGTGGCGTCCCTGCGCGCGCAGGGTCAGGACCGGCTCGCGGACATGATGTCCGCGATGAACATCAACCCCGGCCACGGCGTCGACTTCGGCGCGGTGGGCCAGGTGCTGACGCTGGTTCTGGTGCTCTACGTACTGGCCGCGCTGTTCAACTGGTTGCAGGCGTATCTGCTGGCCACCGTGATCAACCGCGCGGTGCAGCGGCTGCGCAGCGAGGTGGAGGACAAGATCCACCGGCTGCCGCTGAGCTACTTCGACACCAACGCCCGCGGCGATGTGCTCTCCCGCGTGACCAACGACGTCGACAATGTGGCGCAGAGCCTGCAGCAGACCATGAGCCAGCTGGTCATATCGGTGCTGTCGGTGATCGGCATCCTGATCATGATGTTCTGGATCTCGCCGCTGCTGGCGGTGATCGCACTGCTCACGGTGCCGGCCGCGGTGATCGTCACGGCCCAGATCGCGAAGCGGTCGAAACCGCATTTCGTCGATCAGTGGAAGTACACCGGCCTGGTCAACGCGCAGGTCGAGGAGGCCTTCACCGGCCACGAGGTGGTCACGGCCTTCGGTCGCATCCGCGAGGTCGGCGAGGAGTTCGACAAGCGCAACGACAAGCTCTACGAGGCCAGTTTCAAGGCGCAGTTCATCTCCGGGCTGATCATGCCGGTGATGATGTTCATCGGGAACCTGAACTACGTGCTGATCGCCGTGGTCGGTGGTCTGCGCGTGGCCTCGGGCAGCCTGTCCCTGGGTGAGGTACAGGCCTTCATCCAGTACTCGCGACAGTTCAGCCAGCCGCTCACCCAGATCGGCTCGATGATCAACCTGCTGCAGTCGGGTGTCGCCTCCGCCGAGCGGATCTTCGAAATCCTCGACGCCGACGAGCAGGTTCCGGATCCGCGCGAAGAGGACCCGCGTCCGATCGATCGCGGCCGGGTCGAATTCGACGCGGTGTCGTTCCGCTACGAGGCCGACAAGCCGGTGATCGACGATCTCTCCCTGGTCGCCGAGCCCGGCCATGTGGTCGCCATCGTCGGTCCGACGGGCGCCGGTAAGACGACACTGGTCAATCTGCTGGAGCGGTTCTACGAACTGGATTCCGGCGCGATCACCATCGACGGGGTCGACATCACCGGCATCGGCCGCGACCGGCTGCGCTCGCGGATCGGCATGGTGTTGCAGGACACCTGGTTGTTCGGCGGCACCATCCGCGAGAACATCGCCTACGGCAATCCGGAGGCCGGCGACGAGGAGATCCTCGCGGCCGCCCGCGCCGCCTATGTGGACCGCTTCGTCCATTCGCTGCCGCTGGGTTACGACACGGTGATCGACGAGGAGGGCTCCGGGGTCAGCGCCGGTGAGAAGCAGCTGATCACCATCGCCCGCGCCTTCCTGGCCAAGCCGACCATCCTGATCCTCGACGAGGCCACCAGTTCGGTCGACACCCGCACCGAACTGCTGGTGCAGCAGGCCATGGCCGCGCTGCGCCGCGATCGCACCAGTTTCGTTATCGCGCACCGTCTTTCGACGATCCGCGATGCCGATCTGATCGTGGTGATGGAGGGCGGCCACATCGTCGAGCAGGGCACCCACGAGCGGCTGCTGGCCGCGCGCGGCGCCTACTTCCGCCTCTACAGCGCGCAGTTCACCGGCGCGGCGGTCGATCAGGATCTGGTCGACGAGGAGACACTGGACGTGGTCTAGCCGGGCCGCCTGGCAGGATAGCGGCGTGTCCGATCCCGCCCAGTTCTCCTTCACCGTCGGTACGTCGCTCCCGAGGCGACACGGCCGCACCGGGGTGATCACCACACCGCACGGGCAGATCGCCACCCCGGCGTTCATCCCGGTCGGCACCAAGGCCACGGTCAAGGCGGTCCTGCCGGAGGCGATGGCCGAGATCGGCGCGCAAGCCCTGCTCGCCAACGCCTACCACCTGTATCTGCAGCCGGGTTCCGACATCGTGGACGAGGCGGGCGGTCTGGGCCGGTTCATGAACTGGCCGGGCCCCACGTTCACCGACAGTGGCGGATTCCAGGTGATGTCGCTGGGCGTCGGTTTCAAGAAGGTGCTGGCCATGGAGGCCGTCGGCGTGCAGAGCGACGAGGTGATCGCGAAGGGGAAGGAACGGCTGGCCGTGGTCGACGACGACGGCGTCACCTTCCGCTCCCATCTGGACGGTTCGAGCCACCGGTTCACCCCGGAGGTGTCGATGGGGATCCAGCACCGCCTCGGCGCCGACATCATGTTCGCCTTCGATGAACTGACCACGCTGTTCAATACCCGTGGCTATCAGGAGAAGTCGCTGCGGCGCACGCACGAGTGGGCGCAGCGCTGCATCGACGAACACGAGCGGCTCACCGCCGAACGCGCGCACCGGCCGTATCAGGCGCTGTTCGCGGTGATTCAGGGCGCGCAGTACGAAGATCTGCGCCGCAAGGCATGTCGCGATCTGGACGCGATGCGAGGAAGCGGCGGAACGGGTTTCGACGGTTACGGCATCGGCGGTGCGCTGGAGAAGGCCAATCTCGGCACCATCGTGGGCTGGTGCTGCGACGAACTGCCGGCGGAGAAACCGCGGCATCTGCTGGGTATCAGCGAACCCGAGGATTTCTTCGTCGCGATCGAGAACGGCGCCGACACCTTCGACTGCGTCAATCCGTCCCGCGTCGCGCGCAATGCGGCGATCTATGTGGCCGCCGGCCGATTCAACATCAACACCAGCCGGTTCCGCCGCGATTTCACCCCGATCGACGACACCTGCGACTGCTACACCTGCGCCCACTACACCCGCGCCTATATCCATCACCTGTTCAAGGCGAAGGAGATGCTCGCCGCCACGTTGTGCACGATTCACAACGAGCGCTTCACGATTCGGCTCGTGGACGATATCCGCGCGAGCATCGCGGGCGGTTACTACGACGACTTCAAGGCGGAGTTCCTGGGACGGTGGCAGGGCCGGATCCGCTTCGACTGAACGGAACGGCCCTGCCCCCGGTCCCGCGTCAGCTGTAGAGCGCGGGCTTGTCCAGCGGTGCGTAGCTGGGTTCGTGCTTCTTCAGGTAGGCGATGCAGCGATAGCTGATCGGCATGATCAGCACCTCGCACAGCGTCTTCCAGACGAAGCCGACGATCACGTAGTTGATGAACGCGCCCCACGTGTTGATCCCGATGGCGGTCGCCGCGATCGAGCAGAACACCAGCGTGTCACCGAATTCGCCGGCGACGGTGGAGCCCAGCAGCCGCGCCCACAGATGCTTCTCCTTGGTGCGCTCCTTGATCAGCACCAGCGTCGCCGAGTTCAGGAACTGGCCCACCACGTAGCCGGCGAGCCCGGCGGCGACGAGCTGCGGTGTGGTCCCGGCGACGGTGCGGAAGGCGTCCTGATTCTCGTAGAACCCGGCCGCGGGCAGTCCGATCGCGATCCAGAAGCAGACCACCATCAGGATCAGCATGCCGAAGCCGTAGTAGATGGTGCGGCGGGCGGCCTTGAAGCCGTACACCTCGCTCAGCACGTCGCCGATCACATAGGCGAGCGGAAAGAGGAAGAACGCTCCGTCGGTGGTGATCGGCAAAATTTCGATGGGTCCGAGGGATACCTCGTGGCCGGTGAAGAACTGCACGCCCTTGGTCGCGCAGATGTTGGAAATCATCAGCGTCGCCGTGAACAAGGTCACGATCAACGTGAAGGGACCCCCCGCGGCCTGCGCGAATGCTGCGTGTTCGACCGCGGGGCGTCCAGACTCCCCGGTCGGTGTCGTTTCTTGTGTCTCACTCACGACCTGTGCACGATACCGGCAACCGGGCCCGGTGGAATAGGCTGGACCGATGACGAATCCCGGCGATTCCGACGAATGGTGGAAACAGTACGGCGGCGAAGGTGTCTCGTCCGATTCGGGCGGCCACCAGTCGGTTCCGCCGACCCCGCCGCAGCAGCCCACCCCGCCGCCCAATCCGCAGGCCGGATACTCCTCGGCTCCGCATCAGCAGTCGTCTCCCTACCAGCAGCCGACCCCGCCGCCGCAACAGCAGCAGTCCTATCCGAGCTATCCGCAGCAGCAGCCCTACGGCCAGCCCGGTTACGGCTATCCGGCCGCGACGCCGTATCAGCCCTACGGCTACGCGGCGCCGCAGCAGGGCACCAACGGCCTGGCGATCGGTTCGCTGATCGCGTCGATCCTGGGGCTGTGCACCTGTATCGGATCGATCGTCGGGATCATCCTGGGTGTGATCGCGCTGAACCAGATCAAGGAGCGCGGCGGCCAGGGCCGCGGTATGGCGCTCGGCGGGATCTGGGTCGGTGCCGTCGGCATCGTGCTCACCATCGTGTGGGTGATCGTGAACATCGCGGCGGCGAACTGGTAGGAGCGGCAGTGCGTCCGGACCGCCGGGCGCACGTTCGCCGGATCAGCTGTGCCGCAGCGGATCCGGATGTGCGGGATCCAGAATCCACGGTGCGTGTGGCACCGTCGCCGGAGTGAACTGATCCAGCAGCGCTCGCGGTGTCTCGCCTCGCAGGCCGAGCGAGGCCGCGAGCATGGTGAAAACCTGACGCGGCGTCTCACCGAGAGCGATTCTGTCGCGCAGGGTCACGGCTCCGTCGCGCTTGGCCAGCCGCGCACCGTCGGTGTTGAGCACCAGCGGGACGTGCGCGTACGCCGGCACGGCGAATCCGAGGACGGTCGCCAGATAGGCCTGCCGCGGTGTCGAGGGCAGCAGATCGTCTCCGCGAACGACCTGGTCGAAGCCCTGTGCCGCATCGTCCACCACGACCGCGAGGTTGTAGGCCGCCGTTCCGTCACCGCGGCGCAGCACGAAATCGTCGACCAGCCCTCGGTACCGGCCGTGGATCTCGTCGGTGATCTCGAATTCGGTTGTCTGTGAGCGCAACCGCAGTGCGGCGGGCCGTCCCTCGGCGCGTTTGGCCGCCCGCTGCGCCTCGGTCAGGTCGCGGCAGGTTCCCGGATACGCGCCCATCGGGCCGTGCGGTGCGGAGACGGCCTTCTGAATCTCTTTTCGCGTGCAATAACATTCGTAGGTCATTCCGGCCGCACCGAGTCGCTCGATCGCCGCCGCGTAGCGCGCGGTGCGGTCCGATTGCCGGACCACCTCGCCGTCCCAATCCAGTCCGATCGCGGCCAGATCCTCGAGCTGGCGTTGCTGCGCACCCGCCCGCACCCGGTCCAGGTCTTCGATGCGCAGCCGGAAATTGCGGGCCGTGCTGCGCGCGAACAGCCATGCCAGCAGGGCGGTGCGGAGATTGCCCAGATGCAGATCGCCGGAGGGGCTCGGGGCGAAGCGGCCGGCGCCGGCGGTGTGCGGGATCATCCGCGCAGCCGGGGACACAGCGCGTCCTCCGGAATCTCGCGACCGGCATCCAGATCCGCCAGCAGACCCTCGGCATGTGCGACGAGCCCGGCCGCGTCGATGCCGTACGGCGGTGCCGGCGTGGCCGACAGCCGGCCGATCGCCCGCTCGAGCAGGGTGCGAGCGCCCTTCGGATTACCGCGCTGGATGTGGGTGAGTCCCACCGCGTACTGGGCCAGACCCTGCCACAGCATCCTTTCCGCGAACGGTCCGTTCTTCCATGCCGCCTCCAGCACCTCGTGTGCGTTGAAGGCCAGTCCCTCGTCCAGGAGGCGTTGGGCATAGTCCAGGGTTTCGCCCGGTGGGAGGTCGAGATCATCCGGAATACGGGCGACGCCCACGCTACCGGGCGGTAGTGGTCGCCCGAACCGGTCTCGAGGACGGGCATTTCGGGCGTGTCCGGCATCATCGCGATCTCGTTCCACCACTACTCCATGATCCATACCGAGCAACCGCACGGTTTATCCGGGGCGGGGCGCGGCCGCGGATCGGGGAATTTCCCGGGGTGGTTTTGTTTAGCGGATCATTCTCCGGTCATTTGGCAATTCTCCCGCTATTAGTGAACGGGAATTCTTTACCGGCAATTCGAGTGATTGAAAATGAAAAGACGCGGGACAGCGATTGTGGGTGCTGCTAGGGTGCTCTCCCGGGGTCAACACGAGGGCGCACCACGGCGGTGTGTGACTCGTGAACCAGTCCGTTCACTGAGCAGTTCATGCGCTATGACCAGGCGCATTGTGGAGCCGTCGAGTCTCGAGAAGTCCGGGTCCGGCGACGAGGAAAGCACGATTGTCGCGCTATCTACGGTGGTAAAGGAGAGGTTCAGGTGAAGGTTGATTCGACCGGTGCGGTGTGGCGCAAGAGTAAATACAGCGGTCCCGACGGAAACTGTGTCGAGGTCGCATTTCTGGGTGACGGCAATGTCGGGGTTCGCGATACCAAAGACGGCGGCCGCGGGCCGATTCTGGCTTTCACACCGGGCGAGTGGGATGCGTTCGTCTCGGGCGTGACCGACGGGAAGTTAGGCTCCGCCTGACCTCGGGCGAGGAGGTGATGGGCCCCGAGTCGTCGCCGACTCGGGGCCTTGTGGTGCGACACCGATGCCGGTTGCCCCACTCCGATCAGTCCGGCTGATCCGGGTGCCGGCGCAGCGCGGCCGTGAGAAGGCGTTCCTGTTCGTGGGCGGCCGCATCCAGTTGTTCGCGCTGCCCGGCCGGGTCCGGGCGCAGGAAGCTCCCGCTGCCGGGTGCGCCGGACGACCTCCACGGTTGTGGATATCGTCGGCGGGTGGATCTATTGACGCCGCAGGATGCCACCAGGTTCTGGCTGTCGCGCCGGGCCTGCAACGACCTGTTCCTGCTCTACTGCTTCGACGACACCGGATGGTCCGCAGACGCGCTGCGGGCTGCGGTGATCGCCCGCAGCGGCGAAATCCCGGAATTGCGCGTCCGGATCCGCGAGCACCGCTGCGCCTATCCCGCCTGGGAGCCTGCGGATTTCGATGACGCGCAGGTCGTCGTCCACACACTCGAGGAGCCGTTGTGGACGACTGTGGAAGCCTCACTGGGGGAGATTCTCGGGGAATCGGTACCGGCGCAGCGATACACCTGGCGCGTTCATCTGTATCGCGGAATCCGGGACGCGCCGGGAGGTCCGATGCCCGCACTCGTTGTCGTGCTGCAACTTTCGCATGCGCTGGCCGACGGGCAACGAGCCGCCGCCATCGCGCGCGAGTTGTTGCGGGGCCTGGATACGGCAGCGCGGGGGGACGCCGATTTCAGTGGCGGTTCGGGTCACGCGGGATCGCCCGAAGGCGCGGGATCACCCGACGGTTCGGCGGTGGATCGGCACCACGGCAGGTGGATCCGCCCCGCCCTCGGGCGTGGCGTGGAAAACTGTGCTGCCGAGGCGATATCGCTGGTTTCGTTTCTGCCCGGTATGGCGCGCACGGTGCGACGAGGTCTCGTCGCGGCACGCGCGGACAGGGAATTGCACAGCCTCGCCGAGGCGGGTGAGATCCCCTCCGCCGCACCGGACTTCGCTCCCACCGCACTGAATCGCCCGCCGGCGCCCGCACACCGGGTCGTCCGCGTGATCGTGGGGGAGAACCTGCACGTTCCCGGGTACACGGTCACGGTCGTCGCGCTGACCGCGATATCCGTCGCGCTGAGCGGTCATCTCGCCGGCCGCGGCGAATCCGGCAACCCGTTGGGTGCGCAGGTCTCGATGGCCCTGCCCGTGACGGTGGATCGAAAAGTCATCCCGCACAACAACTATCGAGACCTCGGCGTCGATCTGTGCGCCGCGGAACCTGACCTGCGACTGCGGGCGCGCCGGATCGCCTCGGCGCTGGCGGAACGACGAGTCCGCGCCACCCATCCGCTGCAGTCCGCGCGCGACCGCGTCACCGACGCGATCCCGGCCCCGGTTCTCCGTCGCGATATCGCCGGCTACCCGCTGGACCTGGTCCCCGAGCGGATATCGGGTCATACGGTGCTGTCCAGCGTCCACCGCGGCGCGGCGGATCTGTCGATCGCCGGCGGCGCGGTCCGCTTCACCGCCGGTTTCCCCGCCCTCGGCGCGGTGATGCATCTGACCCACGGCCTGCACGGGCTGGGAACGACGGTCACCCTGTCCATCCACGCCGATCCTCGGGTGGTGGATGTGGACGACTACGCGGACAGGGTGCGGGCCGCGGTCCGCGAGGTGACCACGCAGCTCACGGGAGACTGATCCGACGGATGGGGGAGACGGAAGAGGGCCCTGCACCTCTTTCCATATTCAATATATAGCGGAGTGGGGGGCTTGCGGCAAGGCCCCGGTTGTGCCGCACAATGGCCCGCCGAGGCCGTGTACCTGCGAAAACGGGAGGAGAAGACGCGCAGCGGCCGGGACGGACACAGGTGTCCACATGAACCATGTCGAGCCAGGGAAGTGAGGGACACATGTCGGATCCTGGGTACCAGGACGAGTTGCGGGCCGAACAGGACTACGTGTCCGCGCTCTACGCGCGACTCGACGGCGAGCGCGCCGAGGCGAAGCGCCGCTACAGCGCGGCGTTGCGTGGCAACGGCGGTGCGCTGGTGGATCGCGATGTGGAGGTGCGGACGCTGGCGCGCGAGGTGAAGCGGTTGGACGTGGCCGACAACGGACTGTGTTTCGGCCGACTGGACAGCGACTCCGGCGAGCGCTCCTATATCGGCCGGATCGGGCTGTTCGACCAGGACGACGACTTCGAGCCGTTGCTGCTGGACTGGCGGGCGCCGGCGGCACGCGCGTTCTACACCGCCACCGCCGCCAGCCCGGAGCAGATGCGCCGGCGGCGCCAGTTCCATTCCCGCGGCCGCCGCGTCGTCGACTACACCGACGAGATCTTCGGCCGCCCGGGCGCCGGGGAGCGCGGGGATGCGGCGCTGCTCGCGGCGGTCGACGCGCCCCGCGGCGAGGGGATGCGCGACATCGTCGCCACCATCCAGGCCGAACAGGACGAGATCATCCGGCTCGATCATCCCGGCGTGCTGGTGATCGAGGGCGGTCCCGGGACCGGCAAGACGGTGGTGGCGCTGCACCGCGTCGCCTATCTGCTCTACACCCAGCGCGAGCAGATGGAACGTCACGGCGTTCTCGTGGTCGGCCCCAATCCGGCCTTCCTGCGCCATATCGATCGGGTACTGCCGTCGCTCGGCGAAACCAACGTCGTCTTCACCACTACGGGCGATCTGGTGCCGGGCCTGCACATCACCGCCGAGGACACTCCGGACGCGGTGCGCGTCAAGGGTTCGCTGCGGATGCTCGATGTGCTCGCGGCCGCGGTCGCGGACCGGCAGAGCCTGCCGGTGGAACCGCTGACCATCGAATTGGCCGACATCACCGCGCGCATCGACGCGGCGACCGCGGAATGGGCGCGGGAGGAGGCGCGCACGAGCGGTCTGCCGCACAACGAGGCGCGTGCGGTGTTCCGCGAGATCGTCACCTATGTGATCACCGAGCGCGCGATCGCCCGGATCGGCAAGGGCTGGATCACCCGCGACGATCGGGAGGCGTGGGAGAACCTGCGCGCCGACCTCGTCGCCGAACTCGCCGAGAGTGAGCAGTTCACCGCCGCCCTCGACCGGCTCTGGCCCGTGCTCACCCCGGAAGAGTTGCTGGCCGAGCTGTATTCGTCGCCGGAGCGGCTGCGCGCGGCAGGCGCCGACCCGGCCCTGTGGCGTGCCGACGGCGCCGCGTGGACGGTGTCGGATGTACCGTTGCTCGACGAATTGGTCGATCTGCTGGGCCGGGAGAAACCGGCGGACGACAGCGCGGAACGCGAACGCGCGGCCGAAGCCCGATATGCCGCAGGCGTCTTGGAGCTCATGACCGGCCGCGAGGACTCGATGGACGACGAGGATCACCTCTTCGCCACCGACCTGCTCTACGCCGAGGACCTCGCCGACCGATTCGCCGATCGGGACACCCGCGATCTCGCCGAACGCGCTGCCGCCGACCGGGATTGGACCTATCGACACATCGTGGTCGACGAGGCGCAGGAACTCTCCGAGATGGACTGGCGGGTGCTCATGCGGCGGTGTCCGGGCCGCTCCTTCACCGTGGTGGGCGATCTCGCCCAGCGTCGGTCGACCGCCGGTGCGACGTCGTGGGATGCCGTGCTCGAGCCCTATGTCCCCGGCCGGTGGCGCTACCGCTCGCTCACGGTGAACTACCGGACGCCGGCGGAGATCATGGCGGTCGCCGCCGCGGTGCTCGCCGAGTTCGCCCCGGCCGTGCGCCCGCCCGAGTCGGTGCGTGCCTGTGGCGTGCGCCCGTGGTCGCGCCGAGTCGACGAGAACGAATTGGCCTCCGCCATCGAGGAATTCGTTCGCGACGAGGAAGGCCGCGAGGGCACCGCCGTCGTGATCGGCCCGCCCGGACTGCCCGGCACGGTCCCGGCGTCGGAGACCAAGGGCCTCGAGTTCGATGCCGTCCTCGTCGTCGAACCCGAGCGCATCCTCGCCGACGGGCCGCGTGGCGCCGCCGAACTCTATGTGGCCCTCACTCGCGCGACGCAGCGGTTGGGGGTGCTGCACCGAGACCCGCTGCCCACCGCCCTGACCGGTCTGGTCCCGGTCGGCGCGCCCGCGGCGGCCGGAAATCTCCGCTCCGCGTAGCGATGTCGCGGGCCGTCTACTCGGGCGGCCCGCACCCGCCGCGCATGATCAGCGCGTGTGCCGGACACCATTGGGTCACCGGTAATCGGCTGCGCCCGTTCCCGGTGCGCAACTCGAATTCCACCAGCCCCAACCACGTTCCGTCCGCCGCTCGCGCCCAGGCATGCAATCGTCCCGGAATGCGCCCTGTGATCTCGAGCCCGCCCGCCCGCACCGGACCCGCCACCGCCTCAGGTGCGACCATCCGTGGATAGGTGGGGATTGCGGCAGCCACGTCCACCAGCACCGGCATCGGCGGAACCACCACCCGATGCAGCGCGAACTCTCCCTTCTCCGGCCAATGCTCGAACATGTGTTCGATCATAAACCGGAGCGCCGACAAATAGCTCGTGAAATAGCTCGTGGTTTCCGAGTGTCATCGGGCCCGGAATTCCAGGACGGTCCGCCCGTCCGCAACCGGGGCTGAGCTCTGCAGAGCCAGGCCGCACCGCGCCCCCAGCTCGGCCAGCTCCGGCACCGTTCGTTCCTGGCCGCCGAAGCACATCAGCATGAACAGGTCGATCGCCGTATCGGCCCCGCGGCCGCGGATCGGTTCGATCACCACGACCACACCGTAAGCCCCTGCGGCACGGGCACATTCACCGAGGACGACCGCCGCGCGCTCGTCGTCCCAATCGTGCAGGATGTCGGACAGGAGATAGGCGTCGGCCCCGGGTGGCAGCGGGTCGAAGAAGCTGCCCGCCACGGCGGTCGCCCGATCGTCGAGGCCGGCCGCCGCGAATCGCTCGGTGGCCGCGGCCGCCGTCGGCGCCAGATCCAGCACTCGCCCGCGCACACCGGGATTTGTGCGCAGGATCGCCGTCAGCAAGGTGCCGTCGCCACCGCCGACATCGAGAATGTCGGGAAAGCGACTCCAGTCGAAGCGGTGCGCGATCTGATCCGCGTAAATCCGGAAGCGGCAATTCATCTGGGCGTCGAAGGATGCGCGCAGCGCGGGCTCGGCCTGCAGATCGGTCCAGAAGTCGCGCCCGTACCTGCGCGGATAGGCGGGTCGTCCGGTGGTGATCGTGCTCAGCAGATCCACGAAGGCCAGCTCGGCGCGTCCGCCCGCGCTGCCGATATCGAGCAGCAGCAGTTCGAAGGCGTCGGAGGAGTGCGCGCTCATCTGGTCGCCGAGGCTCGTGGGCCGATAGCGGCCGTACGCCGGCTCGTGGTCGAAGACGCCGACGGCGACCAGATGGTCGAGCAGTCGCCGGAGAGCGGGAGCGCACGTTCCGGTGCGAGCCGCCAGTTCTTCGGCGGTCGCACCCGCGGTGCCCGTGTGGTCCACCAGCCGGAGGGTGGCGGCCACCCGGACCGCCATCGGTGTGGCCAGATCGGCCAGGGCGAGGATCGAGGCGGGGCGCTCCGGCGAACTCACCGGCTGACCGTGATCTGCTGTTCGACGCGCGAGAGCTTCTCCGGATTGCGGACCACGTAGAGGCCGGTGATGCGGCCGTCGTCGAGCCGCATCGCCACCACGTCGTCGATCCGTCCGTCGATCCGCACGATCAGGGCGGGCCAGCCGTTGATCTGCACCGCTTCGACGGTCGCCTCGGCGCGCAGTCGCGGCAGTCCGGTGCGCAGGGCGCGCGCGACCCGGTCGGCGCCCGCGATGGGGCGCAGGACCGCCTGGACCACGCCGCCGCCGTCGCCGAGCAGGACTACATCGGGAGCCAGCATGTCGACGAGATGCTGGAGGTCGCCGGTTTCGATGGCTTGCTGGAAGGCTTCGACGGCCCGGCGGGATTCGTCGGCGGACACCACTCCGCGCGGGCGGCGCGCGGCGACGTGAGCCCGTGCGCGGTGGGCGATCTGACGCACGGCGGCGGGTGTCTTGTCGACGGCCGCGGCGATCTCGTCGTAGCTCAGATCGAACACCTCGCGCAGCACGAACACCGCGCGTTCCGTCGGTGCGAGGGTTTCCAGGACCAGCAGCATCGCCATCGACACGCTGTCGGCCAGTTCGACGTCCTCGGCGACATCGGGCGCGGTCAGCAGCGGTTCCGGCAGCCACGGGCCGACGTAGGACTCCTTGCGGCGCCCGAGTGTGCGGAGCCGGGTCAAGGACTGCCGGGTGACGATCCGGACCAGGTACGCACGCTGGTCACGTACTTCGTCGAGGTCCACGTCCACCCATCGCAACCAGGTCTCCTGCAGGACGTCCTCGGCGTCGGCCGCCGAACCGAGCATTTCGTAGGCAACCGTGAACAGCAGGTTGCGGTGGGTGACGAACGCCTCGGTGGCGCCGTCGATGCGCTCGCTCATGGGTGGCTCCTGTCCCTGCTCTGTCGACTCCGGCACATCACGAGACGCTCGCCGGCCGCGCGATGTGACACCGCCGGTTAGTGATCTACGTCACGACGACGATTCATGGCCGGGGCGACCCATGTCGTGAGATAGCGACGTAGTTCGGCGCCGCCCCGGGGCGGGCGACCCGGGTCCACGACGAACGACTGCACGATGCGGAGCATATGTTCGACGAGTTCGTCCAGATCGGCGCCGGACAATCCGGCCGCGGTCCAGTCGACGGCGAAGCGCTGCAGGATCGATCGGCCGAATGTCAGTGCGGTGTCGGAGGTTACGCCCGCGGAGAAGGCCCCGGCGCGGCCCGGGGTGAGCAGCAGGTTGAGATACTTCTCGTGCGGCAGCCGTTCGAGGGTGTAGGCGATCCCCTCGACCACCGCCGTCGCGGGGTCGCGGATGTCGCTCAGATGCTCGGCCAGCACATCGAGGAAATGCCCGGTCTGCGCGACGGCCGTCGCGGTCAGCAGGCTCTCGGCGCTGGGAAAGTAGCGGTACACGGTCTGGCGGGTGACGCCGAGTTCCCGCGCGACCTCGGCGATGCTGAATTCGCTGCCGGATCGATCGATCGCGGTGCGGGCGGCGGCGAGGATCCGCGCGACGGCTTCGTCGTCGTTCGCGGGCTTCGCCCCCGCCCAGCCATGTGTGCGCACCGATCGCCTGTCCCTTCCTCGAATCGTGGTCGACCGTACCGATTCCGCCGAGGTAGCGGCCCTCGGCTCTTGACCATACATATGGAACCAACTGTATGGTCGAGTGGAAGTCCCCGGACAGAAGGAAGACCATGCCGACGACGACGCCACCCCGTCCGAAACAACTCGATTCCCCGCTGCTGCCCAAGATCTTCAAGATCGTGGGCCGTGCGCAGGTGTGGACCTACCGGCGCACCGGCGGCCGCATCGGCGGTAAGTGGCGGATCGGGGCCGGCTTCCGCAAGCCGGTGCCGACCCTGCTGCTCGAACATCGCGGCCGAAAGTCGGGCGTGGTCTACACGACGCCGCTGCTCTACATCACCGACGGTGCGAACACCGTCATCGTCGCCTCGCAGGGCGGCCTTCCGAAGCATCCGCAGTGGTATCTCAATCTGCGCGCCGAACCCGACACGCACATCCAGATCGGACGGGACCGCCGTCCCGTCCACGCCGTCACCGCCGACCCGCGGGAACGGGCCCGCCTGTGGCCGCTGCTCGTCGACGCCTATGCCGACTTCGACACCTACCAAGCGTGGACCGAACGCGAAATCCCGGTGGTCGTCCTGCGTCCCCGCCCGGCCGGCCGCTGACTGCGGGGCTGCCGACAACAGGAAACGCCCGCTACCACTCGGGTAGCGGGCGTTTCGCGGCGGAGGATAGGGGATTTGAACCCCTGAGGGCGTTAACCCAACCCGCGTTCCAGGCGAGCGCCATAGGCCACTAGGCGAATCCTCCGCAGAGCAATATACCGGGTGGACCCCCCGCAACCGCAAACCGGGCTATTTGTGCAGGCCGGCGAGGGCTTTCTTCAATTGGTCCTTACAGGTGGTGCCGACGTCGTCGGTGTTGATGCTGCCCGCGGCCTGAATCCGCAGTTCCACCTTGACCGAGACGTTGGAGTCCAGGGCCGCGCAGGTGTAGTCGAGGGTGACGAAGCTCGAGTAGTTCTGCTGGTAGGCCGCGTAGTAGGCCTGGCTGCCGATACCGGCGATATCGCCGGAGGTGCGGCCGCTGCCGGTGGTCTTGGTGTCGTAGTTCTTCCAGCTGTTGAACTGCGGATCGCTGTATTTGCTCTGGAAGTCGGCCTCGAGGTCGATATCGGAGCCGTCGGTGCCGTACTTGCCGGCGCCGTCGTAGCGGGCGCGGCAGGTCAGGTTGCCGCCGCCGAAGCTGGAGTCGGGGGCGCGTTCGGTGTGCTCGGGAGCGTCCTTGGGCGTGGGCGCCCACTTGCGCAGGACCGTCGTATCGATCAGCGAGCAGGCGTCGGTGACATTGGCCATCGAGTAGTTGCCGTCGACACCCTTCTTGTCACCGAGCGGGCCCTTGCCTCCGCTCCCACTGCCGCCGGTGAGCGCGATCACGCCGATCACGATGCCGATCACCACGACCAGGCCGACCACGCCGCCGACGATCCACGGCGTGTTGTTCTTCCTGGGCGGCTGTGGATAGGCCGGCTGTTGGGCATAGGGCGGTGGGAACTGCTGCTGTGGATAATTCGGCACGGACGGCGGCTGCTGCCCGTAGGGCTGCTGCGGTGCGCCACCGTGGTAGGCGTCGAAACCCGCCCCCAGAACCGTCGGATCCGTACCGGTCACGGGTCCGGGCCGCCCGCCCATCACGGTCGGATCGGTACCGGTGAGCGGCTGCTCCGGAGCCGCCGGCGTCGACCACCAGTGCACGGTTTCGTTGGGCGGATGACCCTGTCCCTGATACTCGGGCCCACCGTGCGGTGGATTACTGCCTGTCACGTCTTTCCTCCGGTCCTGGCGCGGAAGCCCCCTCGAAAAATGTCGCAGGTGATCGTATCGACTCAGCCCGGATTCCACTCGAGTGGACAGTTGTGACTACACTGGCCGACGGATCCCGCGCGGCGCGCATCCTGTGAACTCCCCCAGGGCCGGAAGGCAGCAAGGGTCAACGGGCTCTGCCGGGTGCGCGGGGTCCCCTTACTTTCTCGGGGGAAATCTTCTTCACTGCCACGGGCCGCATCAGGCGGGTAACGTGGTCGGCTGGGTCCGCGCCAGAAGCGCACGATCCGTCAACCTGTTACCTCGCTGCTTGAAAGGCTGCTCAGGATGCCCCGGCAAACGCAGATCGGTTTGATGAGCCATGCGGAACTCGTATCGGAACACGAGACGCAGACCGCGAACTACGCGAAGCTCCAGACCGAGAAGCTCACGCTGGATCTGACGAGGGGTAAGCCCTCGTCGGAGCAACTCGATCTCTCCACCGGCCTGCTCGCCCTGCCGGGCGCCGACGACTACCGCGACGGCACCGGCACCGACTGCCGCAACTACGGCGGCCTGCACGGGCTGCCGGAGTTGCGTGCGATCTTCGGTGAACTGCTGGGCATTCCGGTCGAGAACCTCCTCGCCGGCAACAACGCCAGCCTGGAACTGATGCACGACGTGATCGTGTTCGCGATGCTGCACGGCACGGCCGATTCGCCGAGCCGCTGGGCCGACGAACCGATCAAGTTCCTGTGCCCGAGCCCGGGTTACGACCGCCACTTCGGGATCACCGAATCGCTCGGCGTGCAGATGATTCCGATCGCCATCAATCACGACGGCCCGGATGTGCACGCCATCGCGGAACTGGTCGCGTCCGACCCGCAGATCAAGGGTCTGTGGGCGGTTCCCAACTATTCCAACCCGACCGGCGTGAACTTCTCCGAAGAGGTTGTGCGCGAACTGGTTTCGATGCCCACCGCCGCGCCGGACTTCCGCCTGTTCTGGGACAACGCGTACGCGGTGCACCCGCTGACCGATACCGCCGCCCCGGTGTACGACGTCCTCGGGCTGGCGGCCGCGGCCGGAAACCCCAACCGGCCCTTCGTCTTCGCCTCCACCTCGAAGATCACCTTCGCCGGGTCCGGCGTCAGCTTCTTCGGCGCGTCCACCGAGAACCTGACCTGGTACCTGAAGTACGCCGCGAAGAAGAGTATCGGCCCGGACAAGGTGAACCAGCTGCGTCACCTGCGCTTCTTCGGTGATGCCGAGGGCGTGCGCCGGCATATGCAGGCCCACCGCGCGCTGCTCGAGCCGAAATTCAAACTGGTGCTGCGGATCCTGGAGGATCGTCTGGGCGCCTCGAAGATCGCCTCCTGGACCGAGCCCAAGGGCGGCTACTTCATCAGCCTGGATGTGGTCGAGGGCACGGCCGGGCGTGTGGTGGCGCTGGCCAAGGAGGCCGGAATCGCCCTGACCCCTGCGGGTTCGGCGTTCCCCTACGGAAAAGACCCGGAGGACAAGAACATTCGGATCGCCCCCAGTTTCCCGTCGCTCGCCGATCTGGAGAAGGCGATGGACGGTCTGGCGACCTGCGTCCTGCTCGCCGCGACCGAGAAGCTGCTGGAGAAGTAGCGGTGGCGCGGACCGGACAGCCGCGATGTGCGGCTGTCCGGCCGGAATCGGTTACTGCGGCTTGTGCGCCAGCACCGCGAACATCGTCACCGAGAGGTGAATGTCCCCGGTGCGCGCACCGGCTTCCAATTCCGCCAGCAATTCCCGCCGCTGCGCCTCGGTGATCGCCCCGCGCGCCTCCGCCATACCGGCGATGCGGGCCACCAGCGCACCGGCGCCGGCGCTCGCGTCCTGAACCAGCGCGTGCGAGCCGATATCGTCGACGACCAGCCCGGCTCGGGTGAGCAGGCCGGGCAGCCGCCGTCCCGAGAACGGGTTGGTGGTGTTGGTGATGAGGGTTTCGATCACCTCGTGCACGACCCGCCGGTCGCCGGGATGCACGATGGCGGTGCCCCAGTCGCTGTCCATGACGACGACGCGTCCGCCCGGTTTCAGCACCCGGGCGATCTCTCGTGCGGCGCGCTCCGGGGCGGTCAGATGCTGGAACACCCGCTCACACAGGGCGACGTCGAAGGTGTCACCGCCGAACGGCAGCCCGTAGGCATCGCCGGGGACGAACCGGGCGGGCGAATTGTGCTGGGCCGCACGGTGTTCCGCCCCGGCCAGCAGATTCGGATCGGGTTCGACGCCGACCGCGTCACCGGTCGGGCCGACGGCGTCGGCGAAGACCAGCACCTCCGAGCCGGTGCCGGAGCCGATGTCGACCGCGCTTTCGCCCGGAGCGACGGCCAGGGCGTCGTGCGCCCAGCGGCGTAGTCCGCGAATTCCGGGAAGTGCGGCCTGCAGATCGTGCACATCGATGAGTTGGTCGCGGCCCGCGCGATCGAAGCGGTCCGGCCTCAGTCCCGAGGATGAGGAATTGTCTGCCGAGGAGCTGTGTGTGGGCGCCATATCTTCCACCGTGGGTGTTGCCAGAGTGTCGGGCATGAAGATTCACCCTACGCGCGCAGAAAATCTACGGGTGGGTAGACATGTGAGTCCGGTCACGCCGGTCGGTGGGCGGATATTCGCCCGTCTGCGATGATCGATACATGGTGAGCCGCAAAGTGTGCCTCGCGCAGGAACCGGAGTCGGACAAGCTGTTGTCGGAGGACGACTTCGCCCTCTTGACCGGGATGCTGCTGGACCAGCAGTTTCCCCTCGAACACGCCTTCCGCGGTCCGAAGAAGATCGCCGACCGCATGAACGGTTTCGATATCCACCGGATCGCGGAGGCCGATTCGGAGGAATTCGAGGAATTGGGCGCGACCCCGCCCGCCATTCACCGCTACGGCCGGTCGATGGCCCGGCGCACCCAGGAACTGGCCCGATACGTCGTCGAACACTACGACGGCATAACCTCCGAGATCTGGACTCGCGACGATCCCGACGGCAAGGAAGTGCTGCGTCGGCTGAAGGAGCTGCCCGGCTACGGCGACCAGAAGGCGCGCATCTTCCTGGCGCTGCTGGGCAAACAACTCGGTGTGCGCCCGGCGGGGTGGGAGAAGGCGGCCGGTGCCTACTCGGAGCCGAATTCGCGCCGCTCGGCCGCCGATATCGTCGACAACGAGTCGCTGCTCGAGGTGCGGGCATTCAAGAAGCAGATGAAGGCCGCCGCGAAGGAAGCCAAGGCGAAATAGCTTCCGCCGATCCGGTTACTGCGCGGTGTATCCGCCGTCGACCAGGTGATAACTGCCGGTGATGAACGTGGCCGCATCGCTGGCCAGGAATGCGACCAGTCCCGAGACCTCCTCGGGAGTGCCCAGCCTGCCCAGGGCATGTTTCTGAGCGAGGAACGCCTGGGTTTCCTCGTCGAGGTTCGCCCCGAGCAGCGGCGTGTGGATGAATCCGGGTCCGACCGCGGTGACCCGCACGCCTTGGGCCGCGTATTCGAGGGCCGCGTTCTGGGTCAGGCCGAGCAACCCGTGTTTGGCCGTGACGTACGCCGAGGAATTCGCGAATCCGACGCTGCCGAGGATCGACGCCATATTCACGATGGCGCCCCCGCCGGCGGCCGCGACGGCCGGAAGTTGTTCGCGCAGTGCGTAGAACACGCCGTCGAGGTTCACCGACAGGACCTTGCGCCAGCCGTCCAGTGAATAGTCGCCGATCAGCGCGCTCTCGCCGCTGATGCCGGCGTTGTTGACCGCGATCCGCAGCGGTCCCAGTTCGGCGGCGGCCGCGACACTGCGCCGGACGGTCTCCGGATCGGAGGCATCGCCGGCGAAGCCGGCCGCCTGCCCGCCCGCACCGCGAATCTCCTCGACCACCGTATTCGCGTTGTCCTCGTCGAGATCGAACACCAGGACCGCGGCGCCGCTGCGCGCGAGTTCGTGCGCGACCGCACGTCCGATCCCGGAACCGCCCCCGCTGACTATTGCCGCACGGTTGCTTACGTCGTATACGGCCATGATCGACACCCTCTCCGAGACATCGGTTAGCTCATGTACGGGGTTTTGATCGCTCGTCAACGAGTGTAGCTATGAGTTAGCGACGGTATGAATCGCCCGGTGAGCATGCCGAGAGAGGGTCGGCCGAGTGCGCGGCAGTCCGCACGCCATCACGACCCTGGGCATCCGGCGTCCGCGCCGTGCTCGCGCGGACACCGGGCGTGCGGGTGACTAGCTGCTGCTCGCGGCGGCGGTGGCGAACGGCGTTGTGGTGACGCGGTTTTCGCGGTGGGCGGGCGGCTGCCACAGTCCGCGGCGCTGCAGGATCGGCAGGACACCTTCGCCGAACCAGTACGCCTCCTCCACATGCGGGTAACCGGAGAGGATGAACTGCGTGATGCCGAGGCGGGAGTATTCGATCAGCCGCTCGGCCACCTCTTCGTGCGAGCCGACCAGCGCCGTTCCCGCGCCGCCGCGCACCAGTCCGACACCGGCCCACAGGTTGGGTGCGATCTCGAGCCGATCGGTGTTGCCGCCGTGCAGTTCCAGCATCCGCCGCTGGCCCTCGGATTCACTCTGGGCCAGATTCGCCTGCACCCGTTCGATATCCGCCGGGTTCACCGCCTCCAGCAGGCGATCGGCCTCGGCCCAGGCCTGCTCCGACGTGTCGCGGGAGATCACGTGGATGCGCAGGCCGTAATCGAGAATGCGGCCCTCGTCCACCGCGAGCCGGCGGATCCACTCCAGCTTCTTGCTCACCGCGAACAGCGGCTCACCCCAGGTGAGGTAGGTGTCGGTGTAGCGGGCGGCCACCGGTCCGGCAGCGGCCGAGGAACCGCCGAAGAACACCGGGGGAATCGGGTCCGGCCGGTTGTTCAGTTGCGCGTTGCGCACCTGAAGGTGCTTGCCTTCGAACGTCACCGGAGCGTCGGACTCCCACAGCTCGCGCACGATGTGCAGGAATTCACCGGTGCGCTCGTAGCGCTGTTCCTTGTCCAGGAAGTCGCCGTAGGCCTGCTGTTCGTGTGGCTCGCCGCCGGTCACCACGTTCAGCAACAGCCGTCCGCGCGAATGCCGCTGGAAGGTTCCGGCCATCTGTGCGGCCAGCGTGGGGCTCACCACACCGGGCCGGAACGCGACCAGGAATTTCAGGGTTTCGGTGGTCTCCACCAGCATGGCCGTCGTCAGCCAGGCGTCCTCACACCATGCGCCCGTCGGTGTCAGCACCGCCTCGAAGCCGTTCTCCTCCGCCGCACCCGCGATCTGGTTCAGATAGCGCAGCGAGGCCGGACGGTCGCCCGACATCGAGGTGCCGTGTCCGCCCGCGACCAGATTGCGGGAATCGCCATAGGTGGGAAGAAACCAGTGGAACGAAAGGCTCATTTCGGACATGATGGCCGACGACCGGCAGTGAGTCACCGGTTGTAATCGGGCTGGTTCTTAATCTGGCCCATCCGCATCGAACGCCCGCAAACTCCACCGATGCCGTGTGTCTGTGCCGGACACGGCAACCTGTGCTGCCGCGTGCCGGCAGTCGGAAAGTCGAGGAATCAAGCAGTGAAGATGAGGAAATTCGCCGTGCTCACGGCGCTGGTCGCGACAACGTTGGGTGCGCTGGCGGGGACGGTTCAGGCCGCTCCGGCCGCCGACGACGGCGTGGTGAACTATCAGGCGAGGTCCACCGAGAACGCGGCGATCGTTTCGACCGACGCCGGGTCGATGGACGTCGAGGACGGCGTATTCAAGATCAAGGCCGCCAACGGAACCACCGTGGCCGGAACCCCGTTGACGTTCCGGGTCGACGATTTCGAGTTCCCGATCGCGGCCGACATCTCCGGTCGCACGGCGACGCTGACCCCGCAGTTCGATCTGCAGCATGCGGTCTACAAGCCGGTCGCGCTCCCGTTCGAGGACAGCGCACCGTGGAAGACCCCCTACGAGCGTGAGGTCGCCGCCTTCACTCGTCTCAAGGACACCATCGCCACCGGCGCTGCCATCGGCACCGCGGCCGGCGGTATCGGTGGCGCGGTCATCGGCTGCATCGCCGGTGCTGCTATCGGTCTCGTTGCGACCGGTGCGCTGCTCGCGCTGTTCGGCGCGGGCCCGCTGGGCGGCTGTGTCGCCGGTGCCGCCGCGGTCGGCTTCCTGGGTGTGCTCGCCGGCCAGATCTTCGTGACCGCTCCGGTCGCGATCGGCGCCGTGATCCAGTACTTCTCCACCATCAACGAACCCTTCAAGGCCCCGGCCAAATGAAGCGGTTACCGGCCCCACCCCTGAGCCGGTAATTATTTCAGCGGTCGAATTAAAAGGACCTTCGCACTTTCGAGTGCGAAGGTCCTTTTTTAATTTGTGAGATTCGATTTATTTTCCCGGGTCGGCTATTCGAATCGACCTGGTTATTAACCTCGTCGCTTTTTGGCATTCACCACAAACTGGATAAAGCCGCTCCGGCGGAATGCAATGAGTGATGAGGAAAATGCAGTGAAGATGAGGAACTTTGCCGTGGTCGCGGCCACGGTGGCCGCCGCCGTCGGCGTGACCACCGGGACCGTGAACGCCGCGCCCGCCGTACCCGACGAGGGTGCCGTCAACTACCAGGCATCGACGAACGAGAAGTCGACGATCATATCCACCGACGCCGGTTCGCTGGACGTGGAAAATGGTGTTTTCAAGATCAAGGCCGCCAATGGGACGACCCTGGCCGGAACCGAATTGAAGTTCCGGGTCGATGATTTCGAATTCCCGATCGCCGCCGATATCGCCGGTCGCACCGCCACCCTGACCCCGCAGTTCGATCTGCAGCACGCGGTCTACAAGCCGGTCGCGCTCCCGTTCGAGGACCAGGCGCCGTGGAAGACGCCCTATGACCGGGAAGTGGCGGCCTGGACCCGCCTGACCAGCACCATCACCGCGGGCGCGACCATCGGCACGCTGGTCGGTGGTCTCACCGGCGGGGCGGTGGGCTGCTTGCTCGGCGGCATCGCGGGTGCGACCGTGGCCGCGGCCGCCATCGTCGGCCTGTTCGGCGGCTTCCTGCCGGCCGCGGTGGTCGGTTGCATCGGCGGCATCATCGCCGTCGGCGCGCTGGGCACGCTGGCGGGCCAGCTGCTGGTCACCGCACCGGTGGCGATTCTGGCGGTCGCCCAGTACTTCACCACCATCAATGCGCCGTTCAACCCTCCGGCTCCGGCCAAGTAGGGGAGAGCGGATCCCGCCGCGCACCTCGGGTCGATCGGCACCGACCCGAGGTGCGCGGCTTTGCGGAAAACCTGGTAGCGCACGGTGATTCGGCACGCTCAGCGCGGAATCGCAGTGCCGTCCAGGGTGGCGATCGCGATCGTGGCGGCACGGGCGATCGCCGCGTTGTCGTATTCGGCGTCCGGCCGATCGCGAGTGGACAGGATCGTCAGCACGATCGGCGCGCGTCCCGGCGGCCACGCCACGGCGATATCGTTGCGCGTTCCGTAGTCGCCGCCGCCGGTTTTGTCGCCGACCTGCCAGCCCGCCGGCGCCCCGGCCCGGATCAGCGCGGCACCGGTGGTGTTGGCACGCAGCAGACCGGTGAGCACATCGCGATCGTCGGCGGCGACCGACGGGTCGAGCACGTAGTGCCGCAGATCGGCGGCCAGCGCGCGCGGCGTACTGGTGTCGCGCTCGTCGCCGGGCAGGGCCTCGTTCAGCGTGGTCTCGGTGCGGTCCATCCGCGTGGTCGTATCGCCGACGGCGCGCAGCCGCTGCTGCAATCCCTGCGGACCGCCGAGTTCGGCGAACATCAGATTGCCGGCGGTGTTGTCGCTGAACCGCACCGCGGCGTCCATGATCTCCCGCACAGTCATGCCCTGGTCGACATGCTGTTCGGTGACCGGTGAATTCGGCACCAGATCGGCCCGGGTGTAGGTGACGCGACGGTCGAGTTCGGCGGGCGGGAGGGTGCTCAGCAGCGCGCCCGCGGCCAGCGCCTTGAATGTCGAACAATACGGAAACCGCTCGTCCGGCCGGTATTCGACGGCTCGGCCGGTTCCGGTGTCGAGCGCGTACACGCCCAGCCGGCCGTGCAGCCGAGCCTCCAGATCGCGGAATTCGGTCAGCGACTCGGCGGCGAGCGGAACCGTCGATTCGGGCGCCGTCGATCCGGGGGCGGTCGATGCAGGCGCCGCGCTTCGATCGGCACCGCAGGCGCTCAGCGGTATGAGGGTGGCAGCGGCCGCGACCAGCACGGCCGAGCGGGTGAAGCGAGGGGGCGTCATATGCGTTCCTTGTGGATCTGCGTTCCTTGTGGATCGATGGCGGTGAGCGCTCGCAGCAAGAGTGGCAGCCCTCGCGCATGCTGTCCAAGACACCTGTGGTGGTATCCATGCCGATTCGGCATAGACTGCGCGATCGTGGATATGGTCGCCGCCTGTAAGGCCTTCGTCGCGGTGAGCGGTCTCGGGAGTTTCACCGCGGGGGCCGCCGCCGCGCAGATCCCGCAGTCGGTGGCCAGTCGCCGGATCGCGGCGCTGGAACGGCACTTCGGCGCGCGATTGCTCGAACGGACCTCGCGTACTGCCTCATTGACCTCGTTCGGCCGCGATATGTTGCCGTCGGCGCGACGGCTGGTCGAGGCGGCCGAGGCCGTGGAGGAGCATGCCGAGCGGGCCCGTCAGCGCCCGTTCCGATTGGCGCTGCCCGCCATCTGCGGACCGGTGCCGCTGGCCGGGCTGGTCGCCGAATGCCGCCGCGCGCGGCTTCGGCTCGAACCGGAGCCCGCCGAGCCCGGCCGGCGCGCGGAACTCACCCGCACGCACGAAGTGCGTGCCGCGATTCTGGCCGTCCCCGCCGATCGCGGCATCTGGCGCGTGCCGTTGGGCCTGGCCGATGCCACGGGCCCGCACAGCACGCCGATCTACCTGGAAACCCTTCGGGTACTGCGGCTTTCGGAACAGCAGCGCCGGCGCAGCGTGTGGATACAGCCCGAGGACGATGTGCCGCACATCCGCGATCGGATCATCCGGCTGCGCGATTCGCTCGGCCTGCGCCCGGCCCAGGTGGTGGTCGCGCGGTCACTGATCACCGCGGTCGCCGAGGTGCTCGACGGCACCGATCTGCTGTTGTGCTCGCCCGCCCAGGCCACCGAACTGGGCCTGCACTGGCGGCCGATCGGGGAGTTGGAGCTCGCCAGGGGCTACGACATCGCGGCGGGATCACGCGAGGACGCGGACCGGATCCGCGCGCTGGGCGCCGAACCGATCGGCCGCTGTCTCGGTGTGCCGGGCAACGTCGACGCACGCGACGATGGGAACTGACATGGGCGTCTCGACCGCACTGCGACGCGCGCGCACGGAACTGCGCGACGCCGGACTCGACGGCTCCATCCTGGTGCGCGATCTCGACACCGGTGACGAGCTGGGTCTCGACGCCGACCTCGAATTGCCGATCGCCTCGCTGGTGAAGGTGCCGCTCGTGCTGGCGACGATGGAACGGGTGCTGCGCGGCGAGATCGACCCGGCGACCCCGATCCGGGTACTGCCCGGCCGCAGTACGGTGGCCGGTCCGACCGGGTTGAGCAGATTTCGCCATCCGGCGACGGTCGCGGTCGAGGATCTGATGTATCTGAGCATCGCGATCAGCGACGGGGGCGCCACCGACGCCCTGTTCGAGCTGACTCCGCCCGACGCGGTGACCGCCGAATTGCGCCGCCTGGGCCACGAGGGCATCGCGGTCCGGCATCTGGCCGACGATCTGGTGCGGACCCCGGCCGAGCAGTTCGCCCCCGGCGACGGTCACCTCGCCCACGCCCTGGCCATCGAGGCCGCGACGGCCGGACGCGGACATCCGGTCACACAACTCGACATCAGCCATGCCAATACCGGCACCGCGCGGTCGTTCGTCGATCTACTCGCCGAATTGTGGCGGCCGGTGCGGGTCCACCCCGACGCCGCAGCGAGAGTGCGAGAGTTCCTGTCGGACAACCTGTTACGTCAACGACTCGCCCCCGATTTCAGCTCCGACGCGACCCGGTGGTCATCGAAGACGGGCACCCTGCTGAATCTGCGGCACGAGGCGGGCGTAGCCGAACACGCCGACGGGCAGACCCTGGCCGTAGCCGTGCTGACCCGATCGCGGGTGCCCGCCGTGGTGCAACCCGGCGCGGAGGCCGCGATGGCGACCGCGGCGCGGATCCTGCACGACGAACTGCGGATGCGGCCCTCCTGAGGGCGACCGCAGCGTGTGACGGATAGTTATGTTCCCGCTGCGTGTAACGGGTGAGCGAAATGCGCGGCCGGGTCATCGTCGGGTATGGCCTCCACAGCACCGCAGCAGATCTCCGATCGCGACCTCGACGACATCTTCGACCCCGTTTTCGACCGCATCGCCGCCGGGGCGGTGGCGCGCGAGATCGACCGTCGCCTGGCCTACGAGGAGGTCGACTGGCTGCGTCAGGCCGGATTCGGCGCGCTGCGGGTGCCGGCCGAATACGGTGGCTTCGGCGTCAGCGTGCGCCAGCTGTTCCGGCTGCTGATCGAACTCGCCGCCGCGGAATCCAATCTGCCGCAAGCACTTCGGGTGCATTTCTCCTTCGTCGAGGATCAGCTGCTGGCCGAGCCCGGTCCCGCGCGTGAGCACTGGCTGCGCGCGGCCGGATCCGGTGCCCTGGTGGGCAATGCCATCACCGAACCGGGCATCGGCGCGGTCGACCGCTACCGCACCCGGCTGACCCGCGGCTCCGGCGACGACTGGCTGCTCAACGGCACCAAGTACTACAGCACCGGCTCGCTGTACGCGGACTACATCCTCGCCGCGGCCGATCGCGACGGGGAGCGGGTGTCGGTGCTGGTCGACGCGAATGCCGACGGGGTGCGGCAGAGTGACGACTGGGACGGCTTCGGCCAGCGACTGACCGCCAGTGGCACAACGGAATTCAACGATGTGCGGATCTCGGACGAGCGGGTGCTCGGCCCGGGGTACGGCGCGCCCGGCCGCACCTACGCCACCTCGTACCTGCAGCTGGTGCAGTTGGCGGTGCTGGCCGGCATCGCCCAGCGGGCCGAATCCGATGTGCGGGCGTGGGTCGCCGACCGCACGCGCAGCTACACCCATTCGGCGGCCGATCTGCCCCGCCACGATCCGCTGGTCCAGCAGGTGATCGGGAAACTGTCGGCGGCCGCCTTCGGGGCGCGCGCGAGCGTGCTGGCCGTGGCCGAGCTGCTGGACGAGGTGCTGGCGGCGGGCGCGCAGGACGACGCGGCACTGGACGCGGTCGAACTGGCCTCGGCCCAAGCGCAACTCGGTGTGATCGACACCGTGCTGACCGCCACCACTCAGCTGTTCGAGGTCGGCGGTGCCTCGATCACCTCCGAAGATCTGCGACTGGACCGGCATTGGCGCAATGCGCGCACCATCTCGGTGCACAATCCCGCCGTGCAGAAGGCGCGGGCGATCGGCGATCACCTGCTCAACGGAACCGAACTCCCCTACGCGTGGAGCGCGGGCAGCCGCGAGAGCCAGGTGCGGTCATGACCCGGCGGATCCGTTTCAACGCCTTCGATATGAACTGTGTGGCGCACCAGTCCCCGGGACTGTGGCGCCACCCCGAGGACCAGTCGCATCGCTACAAAGAGCTGAGCTACTGGACCGATTTGGCGAAGCTGCTGGAGCGCGGCCGTTTCGACGGGATCTTCATCGCCGATGTGCTGGGCATCTACGACGTATACGGCGGCAACGACATCGCCGCGCTGCGGCAGGGCGCGCAGGTGCCGGTCGCCGATCCGCTGCTGCTGGTCTCGGCGATGGCGGCGGTGACCGACCATCTGGGCTTCGGCATCACCACCGGTACCGGGTTCGAGCATCCCTTTCCGTTCGCCCGGCGGCTCTCGACGCTGGATCATCTGACCAACGGCCGCTTGGGCTGGAATGTGGTGACCGGATATCTGCCGTCGGCCGCCGCCAATATGGGTGAGTCCGAACATCTCGACCACGACGAGCGCTACAACCACGCCGACGAATACCTCGAGGTGTTGTACAAGCTCTGGGAAGGTTCCTGGGAGGACGACGCGGTCGTGCGCGACCGGGCGCAGGGCATCTACGTCGATCCGGCGAAGGTACATCACATCGGCCACGCCGGAAAGCACTTCACGGTACCGGGTATTCACCTCTCGGAGCCCTCGCCGCAGCGCACCCCGGTGATCTACCAGGCCGGCGCCTCACCGCGCGGCGTGGCCTTCGCCGCCGAGAACGCGGAGGCGATCTTCGTCGCCGCCCCCTCGAAACGCGTTTTGGGACAGACGGTCACCCGTATTCGCGACGCACTCGAAGCGGCCGGCCGCGACCGCTACGCGGCCCGGATCTACGCGCTCGCCACCATCATCACCGACGCCACCGACGAAGCGGCACAACGCAAGTACGACGAATATCGCTCGTATGCCAGCGTCGAGGGCGGTCTGGTGTTCATGTCCGGCTGGATGGGTATCGACCTGTCGCGCTACGGCCTCGACGACCCGATCGGCGAGGTGAACAGCAATGCGATCCTGTCCGCCGTCGCCGCGTTCCAGGAATTCGACGACGACGGCCGGGAATGGACCGTGCGGGATATCGCGGCCTGGGCCGGCATCGGCGGGATGGGCCCCGTATTCGTCGGATCGGGGACGACGGTGGCGGATCGGCTCCAGGAATGGGTCGACGAGACCGATATCGACGGCTACAACCTGGCCTACGCGATCACGCCCGGCACATTCGAAGATATTGTGCAGCACGTGATTCCGGTGCTGACCGAGCGTGGCGCCTATCCGAGTGAGTACGTCCCGGGCACCCTGCGCAACGCGCTGTTCGGCGCGGGCGACCGGCTGCCGGACGACCATCGCGGCGCGCGCTACCGGCTCGGTGGACCGGGTTCGACGGCGCTGCCGGACGAGCAGGTGCGCCCGCAGGCAGCCGTCACCGCGACCTGATCGATCGGCGGTGTGCGACATCGATTCCCGGTGATCGCAACTGTCAACGAAAGCCGTTGGCAAGCGCACTATTTCGGTATGACGAACGAGAATTCGAAACGCACCGCCGCCATCGTCGGCGCCGGCATCGCCGGTGTCACCGCCGCTCTCGGACTGCAGCAGGCCGGGTTCGACGTCACGGTCTACAGCGATCGCGATCAACGCGGTCTGCGTGACGACATCCCCGCCACCGGAACCGCGCTCATCTTCGGTGAGGCCCAGGCCGCCGAAACCGCCCTCGGACTCGACACCTACGTGAATCGGGCCCCGCAGCACACCGGACTGAGTGTGCGGATCGCGGGTCCGGGGCCGGAACGGCCCGAATTGATCGGATTCGACGGCGATTTCGACGGTTTCGTCGGCGTCGCGGTCGACACCCGCCTCAAGGTCGACGAGCGACTGACCGCATTCGTCGAGGCCGGTGGCCGCTTCGTGGTCGAGAAGGTGACCCCGGAGAGCCTGGACACCATCGCCACCGCGCACGATCTGGTGCTCGTCGCGACCGGTAAGGCCGGTTTGGCGGAGCTGTTCCCGATCGACACCGAGCGCACCGTCTACGACGCGCCACAGCGCAGCCTGCTCACCGTGACGGTGACCGGATTGGGTTACGAGCCGGAAGTTTTCGCGCACCGCAGCCCCTCCGGCGGGCAGCACAGCGGATTTTCCATCTTCGCCGAGCAGGGTGAGGCGTGGTGGGGTCCGTATCTGCACAAGGATGCCGGGCCGAGCTGGGCCTTCCTGGGCTGGGCGCGCCCGGGCAGCGAATGGGAGAGCCGGTTCGCCGCCGCCGATTCCGCCGAGTCGGCGCACCGTATCGTCACCGAGCTGTATCGGGACTACATCGACTGGGATCTGCCGGAAGTGCTGGCCACCAAGGTGATTGCCGAGGACCCGCACTCCTGGCTGAAGGGCGCGGTGCGTCCGGTGGTCCGGCACGGCGTCGGGCGCACGGCGGGCGGGCATGTCGTGGCGGCGCTCGGGGACACCGCGGTCGCCTACGACCCGATCGCCGGCCAGGGCGCGCAGAGCGGCCTCATCCAGGCGCAGCGGCTCGTCGCGGCCGCCTCCGCGCACGAGGGCCCCTTCGACGCCGAGTGGATCGAGGAGCAGTACAACGCGTTCCTGCTCGCCCGCTCCGACGCCGCGGCCAAGGTGACCCGCCTGTTCCTCGGCGATCCGGAACTGGCCGAGATCGGCAACCGGTTCTTCGCCGCCGCGGCCGTCGATCCGCGCGTCGCCTCGGTGCTGGTGAGCACCCTGCACAAGCCGCAGCCGCTGCTGCAGATCAACTCCCTCGCCGACGCGGACGCCCTGCTCGAGCAGATCACGGGTGAGGGCGCCGACGAGTTGGTGGCCCGCTTCCAGCCCGCGGGCCGATTCGAACGGTCGGGGTACGGCTCGGCGGTCGCGTCGGCATAACGGCGTTCACCGGCTCGGATGAGTGCCGCTGATCCGATCCTGAGGATTCAAACCCTCGTCCCCACCGGTCAGCGGTGTTGAAGTGGAGGTGCGCCGGGTGCACGGTTGCCGCACTCGGCGCACCGACCACGGAGCGCGCACCGTAACGAACAGCCCGGCCGTCGGCGCGACCGGGTGCGGATGTCCCAATCACAGGAGTGTCGATGACCACCGAGAAGATCGCCGAGCAGACTCAGTTCGCCTACTGGGTGCCCAACGTCAGCGGCGGGCTGGTGACCAGCACGATCGATCAACGCACCAGCTGGGATTTCGAATACAACAAGAAGCTGGCGCGCACTGCCGAGAACAACGGCTTCGACTACGCCCTCTCCCAGGTGCGCTACACCGCCTCCTACGGCGCGGAATATCAGCACGAGTCGACGTCGTTCAGTCTCGCCCTCCTGGGCGCCACCGAGCGGCTGAAGGTGATCGCGGCCGTGCACCCGGGGCTGTGGCATCCGGCGGTGCTGGCGAAATTCGGGGTCACCGCCGACCATCTGTCCGGCGGGCGCTTCGCGATCAATGTCGTATCCGGTTGGTTCGGCGGGGAGTTCACCGCGCTCGGGGAACCGTGGCTCGAGCACGATGAGCGGTACCGGCGCAGCGCCGAATTCCTCGAGGTCGTCCGCAAACTGTGGACCGAGGACGAGGTGAACTACGCCGGGGACTTCTACCGGATTCGCGACCTGACGCTGAAGCCCAAGCCGCTCAACACCCCGGAGCGGCCGAATCCCGAACTGTTCCAGGGCGGGAACTCGACGGCGGCGCGGCGCAACGGTGGCCGCCACGCCGACTGGTACTTCTCCAACGGCAAGGATTTCGACGGCGTCACCGAACAGATCGAGGACGTGCGCGCGGTCGCGCGCGAGCACAACCGCGAGGTCAAGTTCGGCCTGAACGGATTCATCATCGCCCGCGACACCGAGGCCGAGGCGCGCGACACCCTGCGCGAGATCATCGAGAAGGCCAACCGGCCCGCCGTGGAGGGTTTCCGCGACGCGGTGCAGCAGGCGGGCGCGTCCACGCGGGACGGCAAGGGTATGTGGGCCGATTCCACCTACGAGGACCTGGTCCAGTACAACGACGGCTTCCGTACGCAGCTGATCGGCACTCCCGAGCAGATCGCCGAGCGGATCGTCGCCTACCGCGATCTCGGCGTCGACCTGATCCTCGGCGGCTTCCTGCACTTCCAGGAGGAAATCGAATACTTCGGCGCCAAGGTGCTGCCGCTGGTCCGGGAGTTGGAGGCCCAGCGCGAACCCGAATTGGCGGCGAGTCGATGACTGCCGTCGCCGCCGCGCGGATCACCTCCGCCACCCAGGCTCACGAGACGGCCGCACGCCTGGCCGCGCAGTTCGCGGTCGATGCGGCCCGGCGCGACAGCGCCCGCGAATTGCCGCACCGGGAACTGGATCAGCTGTCGGCCAGTGGGCTGCTGGCCGTCACCGTGCCGGCCGAATTCGGTGGCGCGGATCTGGCGCCCGCACAGGTGGCGGAGGTGTTCCGGCTGCTGGCGGCGGCGGATCCGAATATCGCGCAGATTCCGCACAGCCATTTCGTCTATCTGAATCTGTTGCGGCTGGCGGGAACTCGGGCCCAGCGGGAACGCTATTTCGGGCGAGTGCTCGCCGGTGCGCGGATCGCGAACGCGCAGTCGGAGCGCACCAGCGCGACCATCGCCGAAATCGGCACCACCGTGCGTCCCGCCGACGGCGAATTCCGGATCGACGGCACCAAATTCTATTGTACGGGTTCACTTTTCGCGGATCTGCTGGCGGTGCTGACCCGTCTGGACGATCCCGACGGGCGCAGTGGTCTCGATCCCGGCGAGTACATCGCCTTCCTGCCCGCCGACACCGCCGGCGTGACGATCGTCGACGACTGGAACGGCATCGGCCAGCGCACGACGGGCAGCGGGACCGTGACATTCGATGACGTACGAGTGTCCGCTGACCAGTTGATTCCGCGGGCGGCGGCGGTGCGCGCCCCCACCGGTTACGGCGCCTTCGCGCAGTTGCTGCACGTCGCGATCGATGTCGGCATCGCCCGCGGCGCGCTGGACGCGGCCACGGACTTCGTGCGCACCAAGAGCCGTCCGTGGTTCGAGGCCGGGGTCGATCGGGCGAGCGAGGATCCGCTGGTGATCCAGCGCATCGGCGAGCTGGCGGTCACCGTGGCCGCCGCCGAGGCCACCTTCGAGGTGGCGGGCCGGACGGTGGATCGCGTTGTCGCGCTGACGAACAGCGGTGGCCTCGACACCGAGACCGCGGCCGCGCTCGCGGCGGAGGCATCGATCGCGGTCGCCACCGCCAAGATCACCTCGGACCGGGCCGCCAACGAGGTGTCCGCCGCACTGTTCGAGGTGAGCGGAACTCGCAGCGCCGCAGCCGATCTCGATCTGGACCGGTTCTGGCGCAATGCCCGCACGCATACGCTGCACGATCCGGTGCGGTGGAAGTACCAGCACATCGGGCGCGCGGTGCTCAACGGCACCCCACCCCCGTTGCACGGCGTCGTCTGATTCGACGGCCGCGAGTGAGCCGAGAAGTGGGTAACCATGTCTGATCTGATCGAAATACCCTCCGACAGTACGGGTTTGCGCCGCGCCTTCGCCCATTTCCCGAGCGGTGTGGTCGCGGTCTGCGCGGAGTTCGACGACGTGCCCGCCGGTTTGGTGGTGAGCACTTTCGTGCCCGTATCCCTGGATCCGCCGCTGGTGTCGTTCTGCGTGCAGAACAGCTCGACCACCTGGCCCAAGCTGGTCGGCGCGCAGCGCTTGGGTCTGAGCCTGCTCAGCGCCCACCAGGACGAGGCGGCGCAGCGGATGAGCAGCCGCCACGGTGACCGCTTCGGCGATGTCGACCTGCATCGGGGAGAGGGCGGTTCCATCTTCGTCGGCGGCGCGGCGGCCTGGTTGGAGGGCACCGTGCACACCCAGGTATCGGCCGGCGACCATCAGGTCGTCCTGGTGCAGATCACTCGCCTGGCGACGCGCTCCCAGCACGAACCGCTCGTGTTCCACGGCAGCCGGTTCCGTCGCCTGCATCCCGGCGCCGATCCGGCCTCAGCCGAGGTCGCGTAACCCGTCCGATCCCGGCCGCGAGGGCCGGAAACAGAGCCGCCGCCGCGGTCCGGGATCGGGAGCGGTGTGATCGAGCACCGAGGAGGCGAGCCCGCGCGCTCGCATTCCCGCGCGGTCCATGTCCTGGCTCAGCGCGTCCAGATGAATCAGCGTGTGCCGCAGCAGAATCGGTCCGATATCGGCCGGTTCGACGCACGCGTCGTGATAGGCCCGCACCGCACGGGGATCCTCGGTGAGTGCGGCGATGCCACCCAGGCGTACCCGTTGCGTCAATCCGGTCCAGATCCGCTCGTCCTCCGTGTTGCGCAGATCCCGCCAGCCCCCGCGGTAGTCCAGGTCGCGGATGATCGCGTCGGCCGGTTTGCCGGTCCGGGTCTCACCGACCACCGCCCAGAGCGCCAGCAGCCAGCTCAGGGCCCACAGAACGGTATCCGGCTCGCTGCGGTACAGCGTGTGCAGATCCGACCACGCCTCGTACTGGGTGAGCAGATTGGCCCAGTCGAAGACCAGAGTCTCGACCTCGCGCAGTAGCGGAGCGGGCAGGTCGTCGTCCGAGGGCCGCGCGATCTCGACCGCGCGCCCGGACACCGGATCGCGCAGTTCGACCATATCGGTCTCGCCTGTGGCGACCCATCTATGCGGTTCCCCGGCCATCCTTCGGATTGAGCCACGAATTCGGCGGGGGTGCAAGCAAAAACGCCTGAGAATTCGCCGAAACCGGTGTCGCGGCGCGGCGCGGTCCGCCCCGCGACACCGGCCCGGGTCAGGGTTGGCCGCTGACGACCGCGTTGACGGCGTCCACGAACGGCTGGCCGCCCATCGCGTATCCACCCGCGATCGCGCCGACCACCATCCCGATCGGCCCGGTGATGATGCTGAAGAAGCCCATCCCGAGTACGGCGCCGATCAGGCCGCCGAGCACGCCACCGGCCACCAGGCCGACGACGTTCTGATTGATTTCGTTGGTGAGCCGCGCCATCGAATTGATCGGCTGCATCTCGCCGATTTCGGTGGCGGTGGCCTTGGGCTCGAGCACGACCTTGTGCCCGTCGTCGCTGATGTGTTGCGCGACATGAACCGTGCTGCCGGCCATCCGGTACGTCAGCGGCACCGTGACGAGGTCGGTGCCGTTGTCGGACTTCAGGGCGACAGCCGTCGCGTCCTTGTCGACCTCGAACCGCCCGTTCTCGACGACGGTGGTCAGAACCCGCGAAAAGTCGCTGAGCACAGCGTGATAGGTGACTCCGCGGTCGGTTCCGGAGGTGGTGATCTCTTTGGCGGCGGCCGGTGGTGCGGCCGGGGGACTGGCGTTCACGGTTCCCGCGGTGATCCCGACCGTGGCCACCGCCAGGATCGAGGTTGCGGCGAACGTGCCGAACTTCATTCAGGATTCCTTCTCACGAGACTTCCGGCCGAACGGTCCGGACGGAAGCTGACAATAACGCGTCGAGCGCTTTTTGCCAGACTCGGGAATTACGAAACCTCTACGGCCGCAATGTTACACAATTGTGATCGTCGGGAATTAGTGAAAAAGAAAGGTTTCTATTTTCCGGTCTCCGGCTCTCGCCGTTGCCTCGACGTGAACGCCCGGATCGTGTAAGCATTTGCGAGGTCTGCAAATCCGCAAGTGTTCTTCGATCATCGTTCGGGGTGGTTCGAAGTGTTACCGCTCTGGAGGACGAGTACGTGTCGCGCCGACGTGTTCAAGCCGGTGTCACCCTGACGGGTTTCGTGATTGCCGCCGCGCTGTCGGCGGCATGTCTCATCGCCGCCGCGCTGTCGTTCACCGCCGGGCATCATTCGGACGAAACCCGCGCCGCGGCAGCGGTATCACCGACCACCACCGTCGCGCCCGTCGCCGCCGAGGCGCCGGTCCAGCCGACCGGCACCAGCGTTACCGCCTCGGCCCCGGACGAGCCGCTGGTGCTGAACAAGGGCGCCGATCAGAAGCATCAGGGTGAGACGGTGGCCGTCGGCGATTGTGTGGCCGCGGTCGTCGCCACTCCCGACGCCGGCGCTCCCGTCCAGAAAACCGCCTGTGCGGGTACGGATTCGCGTTACAAGATCACCGCCAAGGCCGTCGCGGGCGCGCACTGCCCGGCCGACGCCGACCGCTCGGTGACCGAGACGCTGCCCGGCGGTGCCACCGATACCCTCTGCCTCGACTTCAACTGGGTCACCGGCGCGTGCATGAATATCGCCGACGGCAGTCCCACTCCCGTCGACTGTGCCACCGCCGCGCCGGGCCGCGTGCGCGTGGTGGAAATCAAGAACGGCACCACCGACGTCAACAGCTGCTCCGACGGTGATCGCGGATTCGTCTACAACGAACGGCGTTTCGTAGTCTGCGTGACGCACTACTGAGCGCCGTGCGCCGGCGCCGGCAGCAATTTGCTGAACTCGCGGTTGGCGATTCGCGCCACCAGCTCGTACGGCCACGCGAACTTGCGGGCGAACCAGTACCCGATACGAATATCGGGTGAGGTGTGCACCAGGAAACGGTTGTGCCGGACACCGGCGATGATCCGGTCGGCCACCTTTTCCGGCGTGACCGCGTGCCCCTCGAACAGTTTCACCATCCGCCGCACCCGCGGATCGTCGCGATCCACACCGACGATCTGCACGGTGCCCACCAGCGGCGTGCGCACCGCCCCCGGCACCACCAGGCTCACGCCGATGTCGTGGCGCTCCAAGTCGAATCGCAGCACCTCCGACACTCCGCGCAGCCCGAATTTCGCGGCGCTGTAGGCGGCATGCCACGGCAGGGCGAGCAGCCCCGCGGCCGAGGAAACGTTGACCAGATGTCCCCCGCGCCCCGCCGCCACCATCGGCGGCACGAAGTTCTCGATGATGTGGATCGGGCCCATCAGATTCACATCGACCATCGACTTCCAGTGCCGGTGTTCGAGGTTCTCGACCGTGCCCCAGGTGGCGATGCCCGCGATATTCATGACCACGTCGAGGCTGCCGTACTCGTCGTGCACGCGCTTCGCCCACGTGGTCACCGCCTCGTAGTCGGAGACGTCGAGCACCTGCACCTCGAGCACCTCACCCCCGCCGGCGCGGATCCGGGCGGCCGTCTCGGCCAGTCCGTCGGCGTCGATATCGGTCAGCACCAGCCGCATCCCCGCCGCCGCGGCAGCGATCGCGGTCGCCCGGCCGATCCCGCTGGCCGCGCCGGTGATCAGGCACTTCCGGCCGGTCAGATCTTTCATCATGGTCTCCCCTTATTTACGAACACTGTTGTTCACAATAGAGGTTTTTCCGCGCGCCGCCAGGCACCCTAGGGGGCGTCTCGACCACCCCGTCCGCAAGTCCGTACTCCCGCACCGCAGTGTGCTCCCGTCGGCAAATTCCGCGTACCCCACGAATGCGTAATCCGTTGCGTGCTGACCTCGCGAAATCCCATGAGATGCGAATGTAACGCCAAGTTTGCTCGGGACGATCGAGACGTGTCATTACAACAACGAGCGAGGGGTAATTTTTGTGAGTATCACCCGATTTGCCTTCTCTGTGTTCGCCGCTGCCGCGGTGATCGGTGTCGGTGTGGGCGCCGCCGAGGCTGCCGCCCCCGCGGTCGCCATCGACGGCACGACGACTACCGATCCGTCGACCGGCACGGGTAGCGCGGCTCTGCTGCCGTCGCTACTACAGGCGCTGGCCTCCGGTAGCGCCCAGTCGGGCGGTACCACGACTACCACCACCACGGGGGCCAACGGCTGAGTCGCTACGGCGGAGAGCGGCCCCTCTCCTCGAACGAGGGTGCGGGGCCGCTTTCGGTTCGCCTCCGAGTACCCCCTGGACCCGGCCGCTGGTTCGGCCGAGCGCGCAGTACTGCGAAGCGACACACCGAAGTGATATCATATGCGATATCGTCCGCGGTATGACGGCCGAGGAGAAGATCGACAAGCTGGTGCAGAGGATGGCTGCCAACCCATCCAACGTTCGTTTCGCCGATCTACTCGCGGTGTGCGAACACCATTTCGGCAGTTGCCGACAGCGTGGAAGCCACTACGTGTTCTCGATGCCGTGGCCCGGAGACCCTCGCGTCAATATTCAGGCTGGTGGCGCGAAGGCAAAGCCGTACCAGGTCAGGCAGGTGCTGACCGCCATCGCGAAGAAGGAGGCGTTGTGAACCACTACTCGTATCGCGTGATGTGGTCGCCTGAGGACGGGGAGTGGGCCGGTACCTGCCTCGAATTCCCGTCCTTATCACATTTGGATGGCGATCCGCTCGACGCACTGCGGGGCATCGCCGACCTGGTGGAATTCGCGGTAGCAGACCTGGAGGCCAACGGCGAGCCGGTGCCGGTGCCGTTGGCCGATCGCACGTACAGTGGCCAGTTCCTGGTCCGCACATCCGCCGATATGCACCGGCGATTGACCATCGAGGCCACCGAGCGCGGGATCAGTGTCAACAAATGGGTCAACGAGAAGCTGGCCAGTGCCTGAGCGCTCCCCAGATGTGACGCGCCTGGTCGTGCCCAGCTCTCACTTCGGCGTCGGCGCCCAATCTGCCGGGAAGGCGCGATAGGTGCCCAGGGGCAACAGGGCGTCGTAGACCATGTCGCCCGTCGGGTCGAATTCCGAGATGTGCGGTGCCATGCCCCAGCCGACCAGGGTGTTGCCGTTGGGTAGCGGCTGGGCGTCGCCCATGGCGAAGGCGGTCAGGCCGTCGGGGTGGGTTTGGTTGCGTACCAACGTGGCTCGGTGGTTGTCGAGGTCCAGGTGGATCCACTGCACACTCGACACACCCAGCGTTTGGAAGCCGCTGGAGTTGTTGTTGAACAGGCGCAGGGTGCTGGGGTCGGCGAATTCCGCATCGTGCTGGAAGGCGAATGCGACGCCGGGGCCGAGATCGAAAGTCGAATGCAGTCCGCCGAGTTGCCAGTTGATCGCACCGGTGTGGATGTCCACGTCGTAGACGGTGGAGGTGTCGCGCATCGAGATCACCAGGTTGCCGTCGGGGTCCAGCGCGATCGAATTCATGTGGTACGGGTCGTAGGTATCGCTGCCGGGAAGTTTGCCGGGCGTGGTGGTGTCGGTGAGCGGGACGTGCTCGGCGGCGCTCCAGCGCAACAACACTCGCTTGGATGCCACATCGACCACCGTGGCGACGGTGTCGTACATCGTGCCGTTCTCCGGGCCGCCGATCGCGGACAGATCGGCGTCCACCTCCTGGTACGACGTGATCAGCGCTCGGCCGTCGGGAGTCAGGCGAAATTCGTGCACATCGCTGGGAGTTCCTCCGGCGTCGAGGGTTTCGATGACGTTGCCGTGTTCGTCGGCGATGTAGTCGGCGCCCGAACCGTGCCCGCCGACGGTCCCGCCCTGCCACCACGTCAGCACCCGCTTGCCCTGATAGGTCTGGGTGCGGAAATTGGAGACGTCCTGCCCGGCGGGCGGGGTGTAGCGCCAGACCTCGTGCCCGGCCTTGTCCACGACGATATTCGCCGGCGCGGTCGCCGGAACGGCCGATAACGCCTTGCCGGCCCCCGGAACCAGGGCCGCCGCACTGACACCGTTGCTGTAGTAGATGTAGCCGGGCGCGGCGGCCGGAGTATTCACCTCCACGGTGTATTCGGGTGCGCCGATCGGGAAAGTCGGCAGGGGCGCCGCGCTCGCGGTGAACGCCGTCGACGCCGCGCCGACTCCGACCGAAGTCGCGACCAACGTTGCGGCGGCGCGCCGAAGATTCCTCGCGATCCGGGTCATCAGTGTTCCTTTGCTGAATCGACCGACAGTTGCGCAGAGCGTAGACCCGATTTCCGCGGAGGTGATGAAGGCGGCCCCGTACGCGCTCAGGCCGCCTCCAGGGTGCGGCGGGCGTAGGCGCGGACGTCGGCGTCGGTGTCGGCGAGGACGACCTGGAGCGCGGCTCGGACGGCCGCGTGGTCGGGCCAGTGGGACAGCGTCAGGACGGAGGCTTTGCGGACGTCCGGGTGGGGGTCGGTCAGGGCCGATTCCAGGGCGGCGGCGGCGGATTCGGGGCCCAGGCCGGCCCAGCCGCGGGCGCCGCCCTCGCGTACCTGCCAGGCCGAATCCTTCAGCGCCGCAGTCAGAATCGCCGCGTCGGACGAATCGCCGAGTCGGGCCAGCGCGGCCAGCGCCGCCGCGCGGACGAGCGGATCACGGTCGCCGACCAGGGCGCGGACGGTATCGGCGCCGCCGGCGCCGACCTCGGCTAGGCCGCGAGCGACAGCCACCCGGACCTCCCGGTTCTCGTCGAATGCCGCCGGGGTGAGTGCGGACCAGTCGTCGAGGGAGACCAGCGCGCGCACCCCTTCGATGCGCACGCGGTGATCGCTGTCCACCACCGCCTTGCCGAACAGGTCCGCCGAGCCGCTGCGCTGCGCGCGTAGCAGGTCCACCACCGCGGCGCGCACGAGCGGATCGGGCGATTCGGCGTGTGCGGTCAATTGCTCTGCGGGCGGCAGGATTTCGATCAGTTCACGCAGGCCCGAGACGGCGGCCGCGCGCACTGCGGCATCGTCGTCCCCGAGCGCGGCGATCAGGGTGTCGGCGAATCCGTCGGGCGTGCCCTCGGTCAGCACCGACAGAGCCGTGGCTCGCACCCGCGGGTCGGTGTCGTCGAGGTAGTCCCGGAGTTCGGCGACCGTCGGGCCGTCCAGGCTGAGCAGAATCGCGATCCGGGGTGCGGCGGAGTCGTCCGATGGGGCCGGGACCGTGATGCCGGGGCGAGGTGCGGCGCCGGTGGCCGCGCCTGCCGTCCGGGGCGGGCCGGCGATCAGTTCCGGCTGCGCCACGGCGACCGGTTCGAGGTCGGCGCGCGGCAGATCCTCCCATTCCGGCACCGGGACGAAATACGGCGCGACCGGGCGCTTCAGGAATTCCATCTCGCCGTCGGCGCTCTTGCGCAGGTTCAGGTGGTAGCGCCAGTCCTCGTCGTTGCGTTCCGGCAGGTCGGCGCGGTCGTGGTAGAGACCCCAGCGCGATTCGGTGCGGGTGAGTGAGGAGCGGGCCGCCATCTCGGCGCAGTCGCGGATGAAGTCGACCTCGGCGCAGCGCATGAGTTGGTGCGGGGTGTCCGCGCCCATCTCGGCGATCTCCTGCCGCATCCGCTCGAAGGTCTCCACCGCCAGCGACAGTTTGGTCTGCGTCTTCGGTGGAGCCACGTAGTCGTTGACGAACCGACGCAACTTGTATTCGACCTGCTGCTGCGGCGGGCCGTCGGGATGGCGCAGCGGACGGTAGATCAGTTCGTGTGCCGCGGCCAGCTGATCGGAGGGAAGCGATTGCGGCGCGGCGACTTCCGTGAGAGTCGAAGACGCGTGCTCGCCCGCCAGGTCCCCGTAGACGAACGCCCCGATCATGTAGTTGTGCGGTACGCACGCCAGATCGCCCGCCGCGTACAGTCCCGGCACCGTGGTGCGCGCATGTTCGTCCACCCACACGCCCGACGCGGAATGACCGCTGCACAAACCGATTTCGGAGATGTGCATCTCGATGTCGTGGGTGCGGTAGTCGTGGCCGCGGTTGGCGTGGAAGGTGCCCCGGGTCGGCCGCTCGGTGGTGTGCAGAATGCCCTCGAGCGCGTCGAGTGTCTCCTCGGGCAGATGCGAGACCTTCAGATAGATGGGCCCTCGCGCGGACTCGATCTCCCGCTTCACCTCCGCCATCATCTGCCCGGACCAGTAGTCCGAGTCGACGAAGCGCTCACCGGCGGCGTTCACCTGATATCCGCCGAACGGGTTCGCGACATACGCGCAGGCCGGTCCGTTGTAGTCCTTGATCAGCGGATTGATCTGGAAGCATTCGATGCCGGACAGCTCCGCGCCGGCGTGATAGGCCATCGCGTACCCGTCGCCGGCATTGGTCGGATTCTCGTACGTGCCGTACAGATATCCCGACGCCGGCAGACCCAGTCGCCCGCACGGACCGGTCGCCAGGATCACCGCCTTCGCTGCGACCGCCACGAACTCCCCGGTCCGGGTGTTCAGCGCGGCCGCGCCGATCGCGCGTCCGTTGTCGGTGAGGACCCGCACCGGCATGAGACGGTTCTCGATCCGGATCCGTTCCCGCATCTTGCGTTGCCGCAGAACGCGGTAGAGCGCCTTCTTGACGTCCTTGCCCTCGGGCATCGGCAGCACATAGGAGCCCGAGCGGTGCACGCGGCGCACCGCGTACTCGCCGTAGGCGTCCTTCTCGAATTTCACGCCGTAGCGTTCCAGCCGCTGCACCATGGCGAAGCCGCGGGTCGCGGTCTGATACACCGTGCGCTGGTTGACGATTCCGTCGTTGGCGCGGGTGATCTCGGCGACGTAGTCCTCCGGCTCCGCCTTACCCGGGATGACGGCGTTGTTCACGCCGTCCATGCCCATGGCCAGCGCACCGGAGTGACGCACGTGCGCCTTCTCCAGCAGCAGAACGTCGGCGCCGTTCTCCGCGGCGGTGAGCGCGGCCATGGTGCCGGCGGTTCCGCCGCCGATCACCAGCACATCGCAGTCCAGCCGTACGGTGTCGGACAGTTCGGGAATCTTCATCAGCACACTCCACAGAGGTGAATAGTCGGGGCGACAACGCACGCCGGTGCCAGGCGACCGGAACGGCGCCGCCGTGGCCGGGTCGCCGAGGGGTGCCTCGTTCGGGCGGTGAGCTCAGGCGGCGGTCGGCTGGGACGAATGATCGAGGGCGGCAAGGATTTCGGCGCGCTCGGCACTGCGGTCGACGTCTTTGACGCGTGGATTCGGCACCGCCAGCAGCGATCGCAGCGCCCGGTCGGTACCGCCGAGGACCGCGACCCGGTCGCCGAGGGTCAATGCCTCGTCCACATCGTGGGTGACGAACACGACCGTGGTCGGATGTGTCTGCCAGGTCTGGATCAGCAAGCGCTGCATGGTGATCCGAGTCGGCGTATCGAGGGCGCCGAACGGCTCGTCCATCAGCACCGCTCGCGGCGCGCCCGCCAGACCGCGGGCGAGTTGGACGCGCTGGCGCATACCGCCCGACAGGCTCTTGGGCAGGTAGTCGCCGAAGCCGGTGAGCCCGACCTCCTCGATCCAGCGCTCGGCCTGCGCCGCACGACCGGCCCGCGGCACGCCGCGCAGCTTCAACGCCAGGTCGATATTGGAACGTACTGTGCGCCAAGGCAACAGCGCGTTGTCCTGGAACACCATCGCCCGATCGCGCGAGGGGCCGGTGATCTCGTCACCGTCCGCGAGTGCCCGCCCGGAGCGAGGCGGCAGCAGTCCGGCCAGTGCGCGCAGCACCGTGGACTTCCCACATCCCGACGGCCCGGTCAGCACCAGGATCTCGCCCGCGCGGATATCGAGTGTCAGCTCGTCCAGCACCGGGGCGCCGCCGTAGCGCAGTTCGACCTTGTCGAGTCGCAGACTCATCGCGGTGCCGGTCATTTCGAAACCTCCTGCGCCCGCGGCAGCCAGCGAGTGGCGCGTCGCCCCAGCAGTTCGATGGCCGCCGAGGTGGCGAAGCCGAGCACGCCGATGGTGATGATGCCGACGAACACACCGGGATAGTCGACGATGGTGTACGCCTGCCAGGTGCGATAGCCGACGCCGAGCCGCCCGGAGATCATCTCGGCCGAGACCACACAGATCCAGGCCACGCCGATCCCGACCGACAGGCCGCTGAACACGCCCGGCAGGCTACCGGGCAGCACCACCCGCACCAGGACGTCCCAGCGGCTGCCGCCCAGCGTGCGCACCGATTCCTCCCAGATGGTCGGCAGGGCCCGCACGGCGTGCCGCGTGCTCACCATGATCGGGAAATAGGCGGCGAGGAAGGTGATGAAGACGATGCCGGCCTCGTCGGTGGGAAACAGCAGAATCGCCACCGGCACGATCGCGATCGCCGGAATCGGTCGCGCCAGCTCGGTCAGCGGTCCGAAGATGTCGGCGAACCAGCGGGAACGCCCCAGCGCCACTCCGGTCGCGACGCCGATCACCGCGGCCAGGCCGAACCCGCTGAGAATGCGGATCAACGACTGCCCGAGGTCCAGCCAATAGGTGTCGGTCTGCAACTGCAGCCGCAGGGTGTGCAGGATCCGGGTGACCGTCGGCAGCGTATCGAAGCGCACCCACAGGCGAATGTGGTTGGCGGTCAACAACTGCCAGGCGACGAGCGCGACGGCGATCGACGCCACCCGCACCAGCCGCGACGTCCACAGCCGCGCCGGGGGCACGCCCGCGGCGGTGCCGCGCTCGGCGACGGCGGCGGGAGCGGCGGTGGCCGGCACCGGAGCGTCGACGGGCAGGGTGGTGGCGCTCATGACCGCACCTCGCCGATGGCCTGGTCGTAATTCACCGCGACCGCACCGGGGTGGCGGGCCTGATACCGCTGCACCGCACTGGGAGTGATGAACGGCAGATACGTATCGCCCTCGCGCACCCACTGCGCCTTGTCCGCGAACCAGCGGGTGCCGAGTTCCGCATCCGGCACATAGGCCGCGCGGACCTTCTTCCCCTGCGCCCGAGCGGCTTTCACCGCACGCAGCAGATCGGTCGGGCTACCCGCCGGCTGGGCGGTGGGCTGGCCGTCGAACCAGATCTCACCCGCGAGGGCCGGATCGGACACCGGCTTGCCGGTACTCGGGTCGGTGCCGGTTATCGGCGCCGGATTGGCAAAATTCGCCACGGCCGCATCGTAGTTCGCGCCGCGTTCGGCGAAGGCCTTGCGCAGCGGAGCATCGTCGACGAACTTGTCGATGTCGAAATCGGCGAAATTGCCGATCGACTTCAGATACGGAACGTCACCCTTGAACGCCTGGACGAGTTGCGGCTTCAGGGGAGTGTCGAATGAGGTTCCCCCGGGTCCGTTGTAGAGGTAGACGACCTCCGCCGGCAGTCCGGAGTTGTCAGCGACCAGCTGCGCGGCTTCGAGCGGTTTCGCGTGCAGGAAATCGGTGGCGTCAAGTTGCGCCTGCAGGAATGCATCGAGCACCTCGGGATGGGATTTCGAATAATCACGACGCGCCACCACTCCGTGGAACGTCGGCACGTTCAATTCGGCACCATCGTAGAGCAGCTTTGCCTTGTCCTGGAAAACGAGCAGGCCGGGCCATGCGACGAATTGCGAAAGTGCCTGCACCTGACCGGATTCCAGCGCCGACGCGCCGATCTGCGGTTGCTGATTCAGCACGTCCACCCCGTGGGCCGGATCGATGTTCGCGCGGCTCAGCGCCTGGCGCAGCGTGCCGTCACCGGCGGAGCCGACGCTCGCGGACACCTTCTTGCCGGCGAGGTCCGACAGTGTCGTCGCCGTCGAATTCGGCGCGGTGACAACCATGTTCAGTGATCCACGCGGCTGGTAACCGGTGATCGAGACCAGTTCGGTGGCCGAACGCTCACTGGCCGAGGTTCGGGAACCGTTGATCAGCAACGGATAATCGCCCATCGAACCGATGTCGATCTTCTCCGCGACCATCTGCGCGGTGATCGGCGCCCCGGTGTCGTAGTCCTGCCATTCGACCTGATACTTCGGCCCGCCCTTCGCGGTCAGGTCGTTCAGGCGCTTCTCCAGGAAACCCTTGGCGCGCAGCAGAGTTCCGGCGGTGACGGTATTGATGGTTTTGGACTGATAGCCCACGACCACCCGGACGGTGTCCCCGGATCCGGTCTGCTCGAGCGAGCATCCGGCGGCCAGGGTGGCGATCAGGGCGGCGGCGGCCAGTATGCGGGCACGACGGTACTTCATGGTATTTCCTCGAGATCGGGCCGAGGCCGGCCACTGAGAGATTCCGCTGTGCGATTCAGCGCAGCAGATACGGCATGTTCACGGTGACGGCGCCGGTGGGACAGCGTGCCGCGCACGGACCGCAGTACCAGCATTCGTCCACATGCATGAACGCCTTGCCGTTGTCCGGATTGATCGCCAGCGAGTCCAGCGGGCAGATCTCCACACACAGCGTGCACCCTTCGATGCACAGCGATTCGTCGATGGTTACCGGGACATCAGCCCGCTGATTGACCGACGCCATGGCGGCTCAGCCTCCAATCGTTGCTTTCCGTGGTGCGAATCAGACTGTCGCGCAGAGTGATCCGATCACCACGCATGCGTATGTACTCCAGGTCCACCGGCCGCCCGTCGGCGAGATAGGTCAGTCGCTCCAGCAACAGCAGGGCACTGCCCTCGGGGGCCTGCAGAGTGGCGGCGCTGTGGATATCGGCGGTGATCGCCTCCACCGCCAGATCGGCCGACCCGAGCGACTGGCCGCTGATCTGTTCGATGAGTCCGAAGATGTCCTCGGATCGCAGATCGCAGTCGAGTACCTGCTCGCCGATGTCCGGGGCCAGATAGGTGTGGTCCAGGCTGAGCGGGAGATCACCCAGATAACGCAGCCGCTCCAGGTAGACCGCGGACTCGCCCGGTTCGAGACCCAGCCGGCCGGCGACCGCGGGCGGCGGAGTGAGGCGCAGTGCCGCGCGCACCTCGTTGCGCACCTCGCCGTGGCCGCGCAGCGTTTCCTTCAGGCCGCGCAGGCTGTCGAGGCCGTGATCGTATTTACGTTGTGCCACATAAGTGCCCACCCGGGGAACGCGGCCGACGAGGCCCTCGTCGCGCAGCAGTGCCAGTGCTTCGCGCACCGCGTTGCGGGACACCGCGAATTCCGCGGCGAGTTCGGATTCGGTGGGCAGCGGGTCCGGGCACTGTCCGGTGTGGATTTGCTGGCGCAGGACGTCGGCCACCTGCCGGGCCCGATCGGCCTTGCGAATGGTGCGGGCGCCGGCGCCGGGCGCCGTCGTCTCCGCCCCGGCGGCCGGGTGGTCGGCAGCGGAGCCGCGCTGCTGCCGCAGGGGTACCGGATCGGCCGTCATCTCCACCTCCTAACGCTTGTGACCTGCGGTTTCCGAGCGTAACGGGGGTGTGGTGGCAGGGGTGGCGCCCGCGCGGCCGACGGTGGCCGGGTGTGCGGTTATCCGCCGCCCGCCCGGGCGGCGGACCTGCTGAAATCCGGGCGATCGAAGGTAATGCGCCACCTGCGGTGATGGGGGCTCACATTCAAATCAGTGTGAGCGCAATATGTGTCCTACCCATTCGCTGGCGCTGCGCAGAATCGGGATGTTACCGTTTTACACATGTCCACCAGCCGTTCGAACCGCGCACGGGTCACCTACGTGACCGTGGCGCTCGGTGTGCGGCTGCCGCGGCAGCGGGAACTGTGTTGTTCCCGGCCGCGCAGCTGAGACCGCTCCAGTCGTCCGTCTGTCGACCCTTTCGGGCCCTTCTCGCTGCCTTGTTGCCGATGTAGTTCCGTCTCTTCACGAGACTTTCGACAAGGACTTCGCCCCATGACGAGCCCCACCCTCGAACGACAGTCTTCCCCCTCTCGTCCGCGGCCGGTACGCAGTGTGCCGCGGCCGGTGGTACCGCCGGAATTGCGGATCACCGACAACCCGGCGGCCGCCGTCCTGCGCGCCGCTACCCGCGGACCGATCTTCCGCGACAATGCCGCTCAGACAACGGGTTTGAGCATCGCGACCGTGAATCGCCAAGTGTCGGCGTTACTTTCGTCCGGCCTGTTGCGAGAACGCGCTGATCTCACCGCATCCGGTGCGGTCGGGCGCCCGCGTGTGCCGTTCGAGGTCGAGACCGACCGCTTCGCCACGTTGGGCGTTCACATCGGTGCGAACCTCACCCGGATCGTGGCCGCCGACCTGTCCGGCCGCATTCTGGGCGGGCTGGAGATCGCCACCCCGCAGGCCGCGCAGGAGGCGGCCATCACCATCATCGCCCGCAGCGCGAAAGCCTTCCTCGACCGTTTACCGCGCCGTCGGCCGTTGTGGGTCGGAGTGGCGCTGGCCGGGCGGGTCGACCCCGTCGCCGGTGTCGTGGATCACCCCCGCCTGGATTGGCAGTCGGCGCCGGTCGGCCCGATCTTCGCCACCGTGCTGGACCTGCCGGTTTCGGTCGCCGCCCACGTGGAGGCGATGGCTGCCGCCGAACTGCTGCTCACCACCGGTACACCGGACCGTTCCGGTGCTCAGGACCGGCCCGGCAGCAGCCTCTACATCTACGGCCGGGAGACGGTCGGCGTCGCGGTCACGCTGCACGATCGGGTCTACACCCCGGCGAACGGCCCGGGTTCGATCGCGCATCTGCCGACCGGATCCGATATCGATTGCTCGTGCGGCCGGCGCGGCTGCTTGGAGGCCACGGTCGGTGAGGCGGCGGTGCTGGCTCGCGCCGTGCGGGCCGGCATCGTGCCGAAGCGGGAGGCGCCGCGGAAGCCGGTGATCGCCGAGCTGTACAAGGCCGCCGAACAGGGTTCCGCCCCGGCTCGCGACTTGCTGTTCGAGCGGGCCGAGATCCTCGGCAACACCGCGGCGCTGGTGCGCGACATGTTCAACCCGGACCGGGTGGTGCTGGGCGGACAGGCCTTCACCGGGTACCGGCCGGGACTGGAACGAGTCGTGCAGGCCTTCGGTCGCGCCACCACCCTCGCCCCGGCCGACCTGCGGATCAGCCGATTCGGCGGGCGGGTCCAGGAGCATGCCGCGGCCGTCACCTCGCTCAGTGTCTGCTACGCCGATCCGCTGTCGGCACTGCGCCGGGCCACGCGCTCGCGCTGAGCCGGCGCATCCGGTCGGGGTGGTACGGCCACCCCGACCGAGGTCGCTCAGCTGGGCTTCACGCCGGTCAGCACACCCGTGGACGGCCTGATCGTCCGATAGTCGAGGTCCTGAAAACCCGTCTCCTGCAGAGCTTTCCGATACCGTCTGATATCGATCTCGGTGGGATCCATATGCCTGCTGAGTCGTTTCGTCAGCTGTCCGTGCACGCCCGCGGGCGCCATATCGGCGAGCAGCACCCGTCCTCCGGGCCGTAGTACGCGCCACATCTCCGCCAGCGCGCCACCACGATCCGCCTCGGGAATGTGGTGCATACCGAATGTGCAGGTGACCACGTCGAACGCCGCATCCGGCAGCTCCAGCGACTGTGCCACGCCGTAGTCGAAGCGGCAGTTGGCCCGGCCACCGGACCGCGCGGCGGCGTAGTCGACCATCTCTCGCGCCGCGTCGACACCGACGACTTCGCCGCCCGGGCCGACACGGTCGGCCAGCGCGAACACCAAGGTGCCCGGGCCGCTGGCGATATCGAGCGCGCGCCCGCCCGGCCGCGCGCCACTGGCGGCGGCGAGGGCCGCCGCGTGCCGTCGACGTCTGCCGCCGAAGAAGACACTGGTGAACGCGCTGTAGCCGCGCGGGTTGGTGATCAGGATGCCGTGGGGGTCTTGTTCGATTCGGAACATGTGTTCATGATCTGAGGGAAGTGCCTGCCCCACCAGGAGCAAAAGCACCGAATCCGTTCGATTCCGCACATCCGGAGGCACAGTGTCCGAGAACGATCGCCGCGTCCGACGGACCCGGAGCACCCTGCATCGTGCCCTGATCGAGCTCATGATCGAACGTCCCTACGATCGCATCACCGTGCAGGACATCCTCCACCGCGCCGACGTCGGCCGCTCGACGTTCTACGCCCACTTCCGCAGCAAGGACGACCTGCTCGTGGTGAGCGGCACCGAGTTCCTGCGTGCCGCGCTCGCCCGGCGCTCCGGTGACCCGATACGAGCCATCGTCGAACTGGCCGAGGGACACCGCGAGGTCTACCGGGCGCTTCTCGGCCCGAAGAGCACGATGGTCGTCGTACGCGGCACCCAGCAGATGATCGCCGGAATTCTGGCCGACCAGGGCAGTGCGGAGCCCGACACCACATTCCTGTCGTGGGGACTGGTCGGGCTGCTGCCGGCCGTGGCCGAAGGCCGCACCACCGCGCGGGCGGCCTACGAGGTCGTCCGGCGCATCAGTGACCCGACGTCGTGAACAGCCCCTCCAGTGCGGTGATGAAATACGGGAAATGCCCGGCGAACCGGTGCAGATTCCGGTCGCGGTCGAAGCCGCCGAACCAGTAGAGCCCGGCCTGACGGTCGGCCCCGGGATCCACGTCGCGGAAGGTGCGGATCCAGTTGTCGGCCCGGCCACCGATGATCGTGAACGGCAGCGCCCGAGAGAACAGCAGTTCGCGATCGGCCGGCGGAATCCGATCGGGCCGCTGGGCGTCCAGTCCGTTCTGCAGGGCCTTCACCTGCGCGGCGAGCGTGCGCCCCGCGGCGGTCCGCACCGGCAGATACCGGCCGAGCAGCAGGATGGCCGCACCGCCGAGCGCGATGGCCACGCCGACCAGCGCATATCCGCCGGCGATGGCGAGGCCGATGGTCGCCCCCGCCCCGACCACCAGCAGCGCGATGCCGATCCAGAAGGCGAGCCCGCGCCGGTCGTGATCGATCAGTGTGCCGCGCTCGAGCGCATCGCGACGCAGCGCCGAGCGGACGGGCTCGGCGGCCACGCGTCCCGGCGCCCGCAGTTCCGACAGCAGCACCGAGTCGGCGCCCTCGGGCAGCAGTGTGGTGTAGACGTGCTTTTCGTAGCTGCGCAGTTGATCGTCGACGGGATTCACCCGGCTGATGCGCCAGTCCGAATCGCTCACCGCGCCGATCCACAGGTAGCGCCGCACCGCCAGATCGACCACGGTGGCGGCGATATCGGCGGCATCGGCGGAGCCGTCGAGCAACAGGCCCGCCTCACCGGGCAGGATGCCGTCGGGGGAGACGAATTCGCTGTGGTTTCCGTTGCGCTGCACCGGATCCAGGGTGTCGGTGGAGGTCAGGGCCGCGGCGTCCTGGCGGCGAGACCGGGCCAGATAGGCGCCGAAGGCGGCCAGCGCCGCCAGCAGGACGCCGAATGCGATCAGCACCGGGGCGGTGACGGCGAAGGCGCCCGACCCCCGGCCCCCGCGAATATCGGCGTTGGCCTTCACTGTGCCGGGCGGCACCTGCAGTGTCACATCGAGGATGTCACCTTTGTGCAGGTTCTCCTCGTGCATGGTGAGGACGCCGTCCGGTTCGACGCGGGCGTCGTTGCATTTGCGGGTGCTGCCCACCGAGCCGACCGTGCAGTCGGCGATTCCCATCTGATAACTCGGGCTGATCACCGAACCGTCGAACGAGGCGACATCGGTGTTGATGACCCCCGTCCAGTGGAACAACTGCGTACCCGGCGCATCGGCGACCGTCCCGTGCACGGTGTACTTGAACGACGATTCCCCCGGCGGCGCGTCCACGCTGAACACATCGCCCGCCACCTTCGCCGAACCCGGTCCGGTACTGGAGATGTCGGTCACGCCGAAGCGGCGTTCACTCCCGTCGTCGCGTCCCACTCGCAGCGGCAGCGCCATGTGGAACTGCCCACCCGGCGGCACCTTCACGGTTTCGGCCACCTCGAGCAGACCGGCCTCGCTGAGTTTGACATCCGCGATGATCGACACACCCGTGGGCTCCTGCGCCCGAGCGGCCGGTGCTGCGGCGAACAGCCCGACCGCGGTCAACAACAGAGCGCCGAATGCGCCCCCCCGAAAGATCAGCATGGGGCAGTAGCTTAGCGGCGGGCCACTGTGCGAGCAGGGGTCGGCGAATCCGGTGGCTTGCTATTCTGCGTCGGCGGCTGTCGCCGGAGAGCGGTGGCTGTCGCCGGATGAGGAACGGACAAGGGGGAGTGGGGGAGTGAGTCGACCACCCTACGGGCACGGCCCGAATCCGCCGGGCGGACGGCCGGTTCCGCCGTATGGTCCAGGCGGTCCGCGGCGCCCGGGACCACCGCCGGGATACGGTCCCCCGCCAGGCCACTCGGCACAGCCCGGCCACTCGGCACCGCCCGGTTACCCGCCTCCACCTGCCTATTCGCCCCCGCCGGGTTACGCGGCGCCCGCCGGAACCCCGCCGCGCGGATACACGCCGACCGGGTACGGTACGAATCCCGGATATGTTGCGGGACAAGGTTATCGGGCCGTCGCGCCGCCCGGCCATCGCCCACCGATTCCGCCGCCGCGGCCGTACGGCCCGGCCGGCCCACGCCCCGCCCCGCCGCGCAAGCGAGGCGGGGGCTTCGGCGCGGTCGTCGTCGTGATCTTGCTGATCGTCACCTCGGGCCTCATCCGCTTCGCCGTACGGACCGGATTCGACGCCGCCTCCCATACGGGGGAACACGGCAACTACAGCTACAACCCACCGCCCGGAAAGGATTCCGCGGGCGTCGCCGAAACCGGCGCCAATCCCCTACTGGCCGACCCGGGTTCGCCGCTGAGTCCGGCGCGCTGCCCGTATACCCCGTGGAGCACGCAGGTCGACGCCGCGCGCGCATTCTTCGACAGTGCCGCGGCCTGTCTGGCCGACGCCTGGAAACCGGTGCTGGAGAACGCGAAATTGAGTTTCACGCCACCGAAACTCGTCGTCACCGCCACCACGACGGGCATCACCACGCCGTGCAGTGGGTCCAGCAGCAATTTCGCGGCCTTCTACTGCGGTGCGGACCAGACCATCTACATGCCGATCAGTCAGTTGCAGACCGATATGTTCCACGATCACTGGGAGATCTACCTCTCGGTCTTCGCGCATGAATACGGCCACCACATTCAGGCGCTGTCCGGAATCCTCGGCGCCGCGAACAAACAACGCCGCCAGACCGGCCTCTACAGCGACGAGGGGCTCGACCTCTCGCGGCGAATCGAATTGCAGGCCAACTGTTTCGACGGCATGTACTTCGCGTCCTCGGCCGGAGGGAAATCGCTGACGCCGGTGCAGGCGCAGTCGGCGCGCAAGGACGCCTACGGCCGAGGTGACAGCGCCGGCGACATGCGCAGCCACGGCACCGCCGAACACGCCGGCGACTGGTGGAGTACCGGATTCGACAAGAACGCGACCGCGCCCTGCAACACCTTCATCGCGCCGTCCGGACAGGTGAGCTGAACCGCCATGCCGCAACCGCCGAGATATCCACCGCCGCACGGAGTTCCGCCGCACGGTCGCCCGCCCTACGGCCCGCCGCCCGGGTACGGGCCACCACCCGGATACGGCCCGCCCCCGGGGTATCCGCCACCACCCGGTCCGCGCCCACCGTACGGGGCGCCGCTACCGCCGCCGGGTGCGTATCCGGTCGGGCCGTACGGCGGACCGCCGTTGCCGCCGCCCGGCTATTACGGCCGTCCGTATCCGCCGCCGCGGTCCGGTGGCGGCGCGGTCGGGGCGGTCCTCGCCGTGCTGTTCGTCTTCGTGGTGGTCGGCGGGCTGGTCGCGTTCGCGACCATGGGAGGTCGTGACAACTCGTCGGCGTCCTATTCGACATCGACGCCGAGCTTCACGTATACGCCGCCCACCTGGGCCACGAGCACCAGCGAAACCGCCACGACCGCGCTGTCCACGACGACGCCGTATCCGTCCACGACGAAGCCCTACTACCGCACGACGACTGTCGTGCCGACGACGAAACCGGCCGGCCCCCAGCCGGTTGCGGCCACGGCGGCCAATCCGATCTTCGACGATCACAACTCCGGGCTGATCAACATCTCCTGCGGCTACCCCCGATGGGGTGCCGATGTCGCGTCGGCGACAGCCTTCTTCCAGGCGGCGAAATCGTGTCTGGACCGGATGTGGCAGCCGGTACTCGCGGCGCAGAACCTCCCGTTCTCCAGTCCCACCGTGAGTGTTCCGGCGAGCGGCGCGAACGCGGCGTCACCGTGTGGCAGTTCCGGGAGTTACGCCGCGTTCTACTGCTCGGCGAACAATACGATCTACATGCCGCTGGATCACATTCAGACCGAGGTGTACGGCGACCGCTGGTACGTCTATCTCGGGGTCTTCGCGCACGAATACGGTCACCATGTGCAGGCCATCTCCGGCATCATGTCCAAGATGAGCCGAGATCGCTACAACTCGGGTGCCAATTCCGCTGCGGGATTGGAGCTTTCGCGTCGTCTGGAGCTGGAGGCGCAGTGCTTCGGCGGCATGTTCATCAGCTCCTCCGAGGTGGCGGGCACGGTCTCCAACGATCAGGCCTACTACGTGAAACAGGACAACTATCAACGCGGGGACGATCATTCCGACGTGCGCGACCACGGGGCCAACCAGCACTACGGGGCGTGGTACGCGCAGGGTGAGGACAACAACCGGACCTGGATGTGCAACACCTGGAACTCCCCGTCGGATTCGGTGTCGTGATCGGGGCCGGGGCCTCCCAGGCCTGAGTTACCGCTCCTCGCGCAACCGCGCCAACCAGCGTGCACCCTCGTCGGGGTCCGGTGTCTCCCCGCCGATGACCTCCAGTACCGCATGCCCGAGGCAGGCCGCCGCCATGACCCGGTCGGCGACGGCCTCGGCATCGCCCCACGGCAGATGGGGTTTGGCGATGAGCAGTGACGCGATACCGTGCGCGGCGGCCCAGAGTTCGAGCACCAGCGGCATCGGGTCACCGGCTGCGATCACACCGGCGTCCATCGCCTCCCGCACGGTGTGCGAAAACCGTTGAAACGCACCACTACCCAGCACCACATCCACCGCCGAGGGGCCTTCTCCGGGTGCGGCGGCGGTGGCGACGCGGTATTGACCGGGGTGCTGCAGGGCGAAGCGCACGTAGGCCAGGCCCTGCTGACGCAACCGGGACATGGGCGAGACGGTGGGGTCGCTCGCGGCGCCGATGGCGGCGTCGAGATCTTCGAACACCTCCGCCACCGCGGCATCGATGAGGTCGTCCTTGTCCGCGAAGTGGCGGTAGATCGACGGTGCGGTGACACCGACCAGCCCGCCGACCTCGCGAATCGACACCGACTCGGCGTTACCGGTGCGCGCCAGCAACTCTCGTGTCGCGGCCAGGATCTCGGCCCGCAGCTCGGTGCCGGAGCCGCGGGCCGAACGGGGACGGCTGGAACGCGTCACGGCCGCCCCGCCGGGGCCGGTTCCGCGGTCGGTTGCGCCGCGGGCGTGGGATGTTCGGTGAGGCCGAACCGTTCGTGCCAGCGCGCCAACGGCCTCGGGGCCCACCAGTTTCCGCGGCCCATCAGGCGCATGACGGCCGGAACCAGCAGCATTCGGATAATGGTGGCGTCGGCGAGCACGGTGATCGTGAGGCCGAGTCCGAACATCTGCATGAACGACACCTTCGCGGTGATCATGGCGCCCAGCACGATCGCCATCAACAGCGCGGCCGCGGTGACGATGCGCCCGGTCCGGGCGACGCCGATGGCCACCGAACGGTCGTTGTCCGCGGCGGTGCGGTCGGAGGCCAGCCAGGCCTCGCGGATGCGGGAGAGCAGGAACACCTCGTAGTCCATCGACATGCCGAAGGCCAGGCAGAACATCAGAATCGGCATGGTCGGCACCAGGAACCCGGTGGGCGTGAAGCCGAGTAGTCCCGAGAAATGTCCCTCCTGGAAGATCCACACCATCATCCCGAACATCGCGGTGAGCGACAGCGAGTTGATCACCACGGCCTTCAACGGGAGCACCACGCTGCCGGTGAACAGGAACAGGACCACGAAGGTGGCGAGTGCGATCAGCGCGATCGCCGGCGGCAACCGTTGTCCCAGTGCATTCAGCGAGTCCACGTTCATCGCCGCCGCACCGCCGAACAGCGCGGGTGAGGGCGCGGGCACATCGCGCAGGGCCTGCAACTGATCCTTGGCCTGTGGCGAGTAGGGATCGAATGCCGATGTGACGGTGAGATATTGACCCGAGTCGTTGGCCATGCCCGGCACGGCGCCGCCCATCCGCGCGCCGGACACGTAGACACCGCTGCTGGACAGCACCGCGTTCACGCCCTCGACCTTCGACAGTGCCGTGGCATAGCCGCTGATCGCCTGGGGTTCGCTCGGTGCGCCCGGCAGCACGATCGTCGTTCCCGTTCCGGAATTCGCGGCGGGGAACTCCGCTCGCAGTTCGTCGCCGACCGCGCGGCTGGTCGAACCGGTGGGCAGCACCCGGTCGTCGGGATAGCCGAACTTCACTCCGAGGAACGGCGCGCCGACCGCGAGCAGCACCGCGATGATCGCGACGGAGACCGGCAACGCCCGCCGCATCACCCATGTGACCGTGCGATACCAGCCGGATTCCCGCTCCGGTCGCGAGGTGGGCTCGGGCCGCCCGGACAGTTTCCGGATCGCCACCCGCAGATTCCAGGAATTGATCCGATCGCCGAGCAGCACCAGCACCGCGGGCAGGATCACGATCGAGGCGATCGCCGCGGCCGCCACCACGGCGACCCCGGCATAGGCGAACGACTTCAGGAAGTACATGTCGAAGACGCTGAGCACCGCCAGCGCGAGCGCGACCGTCAGCGCCGAGAACAGCACCGTTCGCCCCGCGGTCTGCACCGCCCGCACCGCCGCCGCCTCGTGGCCGGCGCCGGCGGACAATTCCTCGCGGTATCGGCTGACGATGAACAGGCTGTAGTCGATCGCCAGGGCGAGTCCCAGCGCGGTGGTCATATTCAGCGCGTAGATCGACACATCGGTGAAGAGGGTGAAACTGCGCAGAATCGCGAGCGTGCAGAGAATCGCGAAGATTCCGACCGCGAGCGGCAGCGAGGCCGCGATGACGCTGCCGAACACCAGGATCAGCACGATCGCCGTCAGCGGGACCGCGATGCCCTCGGCCATCGCCAGATCCTTGGTGACCTGGTTGTTGACATCGTGGTAGACGGCGGCGATTCCGCCCGCCTGCACGGTCACCCCGGGTGTGGAGACGGGCAGGGTGCTCGCGATCTCACCGGCGGTGCGCTGCGCCTTGTCGTCGCCGCCCGTCAGGTAGGCCATGACCAATGCGCTCTTGCCGTCGGTACTGCGCAGGGCGGCGGCCAGTTGCGGTGGACTGGTCCAATACGAGCGGACGCCGACGGTATCGGAGCGACTGCCGAGCCGGGCGGCGATGTCGGCGCCGACCGCACGGGCCGCGGCCGACTCCACGCCCTCGTCGGCGTGCACGAGCAGCACCAGATTGGGCTGGGCGCCGTTGAACTGATCGGCCACCAGCTGTGCCGCGCGGGTGGATTCGGCGTTGTCCGAGGTGAATCCGCCGGCTTGCAGATGGGCCGTGACGGTCGCGCCGAATCCGCCGCAGATCAGTGCCAGGGCGAGGGCGGCGAGAAGCACCCGTTTCGGATACCGCGTGGCGAGCCGTGCGATTCGGGTCAGCATGAGTGCTCCTCGGGCGACCGGTATGGGTAACGGTGTTAGCGTAACGCCGTTACCCTGGAGTGGCGCAAGAGGAGGGGCCGATCGGCGTCAGCGATCCCCGTCACCGGCGGGACGCTCCCCGCCGCCGTGCGGATGATGGCCGAACAGGCCCCGCGGCGCGTGGCCGTGCACGCCCTCGACATAGGCGGTCTCGGCGTGCAGCGCGAAGTCGATACCGCCGACCTCGTCCTCCTTGCTGACCCGGAAGCCCATCACCCGATCGATCACCTTGCCGATCAGATAGGAGACGCCGAACGCCCACGCCGCGACCACCACGACGCCGACCGCCTGCTTGCCGAGCTGCGCGAGTCCGCCGCCGTAGAACAATCCGCGCGCTCCGCCGGTCATCACCCGGTTCGCGAGCAGTCCGATCAGCAGGGTGCCGACCACGCCGCCGGTGAAGTGCACGCCGACCACATCGAGCGAATCGTCGTAGCCCGCCTTGAATTTCCAGCCGACGGCGAACGAACAGACCACACCCGCCGCCAGGCCCACGATCACCGCGCCGAGCGCGTTGACCGAACCGCACGAGGGCGTGATCGCGACCAATCCGGCGACCGCGCCGGAGGCCGCGCCGAAGGTGGTCGGGCGCCCGTCACGGATCTGCTCGACGATCAACCAGCCGAGCATGCCCAGACAGCCCGCGACCAAGGTGTTCAGGAACACCGCGGCGGCAAGTCCGTCGGCCTTGAACGCGGATCCGGCGTTGAAGCCGAACCAGCCGAACCACAGCAGTCCGGCGCCCAGCAGCACGAACGGCAGATTGTGCGGGCGCATCGCGTCCACCTTGAACCCGATCCGCGGTCCCAGGACCAGGGCCAATGCGAGAGCCGAAGCGCCGGAAGCGATTTCGACCACCAGGCCGCCGGCGAAATCGAGTACGCCGAAGGAGGCCAGCCAGCCGTTCGGACCCCAGACCCAGTGTGCGATCGGCGCGAACACCACCAGTGCCCACACCGGGACGAACACCATCCACGCGGAGAACTTGGCGCGATCGGCGATGGCGCCGCTGACGAGTGCGACGGTGAGGATCGCGAAAGTCAGCTCGAAGGTCGCGTACAGCAGTTCCGGAACGCCGCTGCGCACGGTGCCCGGGGTGATGCCGGTCATCGCGAAATGTTCCAGCCCGCCGATCAACCCGCCGCCGGCGTCGTCACCGAAGGCCAGGGTGTAGCCGAACAGCAGCCACACCACGGTCACCAGCGGGATGGAGATGAAGCTCATCATCAGCATGTTCAGCACGCCGGTCGTGCGCACCATGCCGCCGTAGAAGATCGCCAGGCCGGGGGTCATGAGCAGGACCAGCGCGGTGCTGGTCAACAGCCACGCCGTGGCGGCGGGGTCGATGGTCGGGGGCACGGACAACTCCTTTTCCACACGCGTTCGCGTGGCAAGAAACTACCGAACCCCCGGTGTTGCGCTGATGAGCGAGTCTGGTACTTCCGTTCGGATTCAATTCCCGCGCTTGCGGGCCTGCCGGGTCAGCGCGCGCCGGCCGCGGGCCCCGGGGACCGGCAGATCGTCCTCGAGCGCGAGCCATTGCGCGGTGACGAGCCACTGCTGCTGGGCGCGCGCGTCGGCGGTGTCGTTGAAGACGCGGCGGCCGCGGTCGTCGCGAAGCTCGTGCGCGAGGATCGACCAGCGCGGCGGGCGGCCGTGCGTGGTGCGGTAGGTGTCCAGGAACTCGGCCACGAGGGTGCCGATGGTGTTGACCGGGCGCAGCGACACGCGGTTGCCGTACTTCGCGGAGTGGAAACGCCGGGCCGCGCACAGCGATCGCGGCGTGGCATCGAAGGCTATCCATCCCGCGCGCTGTGCCCGTTCGACGAGCCACAGATGTTTGACCGCGTTCGGGGCGATATCGCCGACGCGTTCGCGGATCAGCGTCACCATCGGTTCGGCGGTGAGAATATCGCGGCGGGTGGGTCCCACCGCGTGGGTGTTTCGATAGTCCTCGGTCAGCTCGGCGATGGTGCGGCCGAATTCGTCGATACTGCGCTGCGCGCGTCGGCCCAGCCGTTCGATGCGTGCGGCCTCGGCGCGTATCCGATTCTGCGCGATCAGGGTGTCGATGGCCGGCAGGGTCGGAACCTGGCCGCGGTCCAGCAATTCGAGAATGGCGCCCGCGGTGGCCGGATCGGCCGCGGCCGATACCGGCAGCGAATCGCGGTTGCGCGAGAAATCCCGGGGGCTGATGGCGCGGCGGAGCAGATCGGTGGCCGCCCGATCGCCGGCGAAATCGGTGTGTGAGAGCCAGGCGGCGGCGATGTCGTCACACGACGGCACGGTCGTCATAACCCGTCATTACCTCCGAAACATTGTTGTGCCCCGGTCGGGATGAGGGACCGACCGGGGACACCAACCTGATGAAGGTTTGGCTACCGAAGTTGCCGAAATCAACGTTAGTCAGCGGAGCGGACCCGGCGCTAATCGGGTGACGGAATCGTTACGTCCATAATTCCGGCCGCAAACGGGGAGCGCGTCCGAAAGTTTTCGTCACTCGGCGGCTGGCAGACGAAATCGGAGATATTTTCACATTGTTTCCGATTGTCGGGCGGGAACCGATTGTCGACCAGGTCGGTTGTCCGCGCCGAGATCGGACGAAAAGAATGCTTGTGATCTATATCATAGTTTATATATGGCCGCGATTGATTCAGCGGGTGGGGTGGATACCCGGTGCGCGAATGGTTTCCTGTCGGTGTTCGCCGGTACCCTCGGGCCGTGGCTCTGTACCGGAAGTATCGACCGGCAACCTTCGCCGAGGTAGTGGGGCAGGAGCACGTCACCGATCCGCTGAGTACCGCGCTCGACACCGGGCGGATCAGTCATGCCTACCTGTTCTCCGGCCCGCGAGGTTGTGGCAAGACCTCCTCGGCGCGCATCTTGGCGCGCTCGCTCAACTGCGCCGAGGGCCCGACCTCGCGACCGTGCGGAGTGTGCCCGTCGTGCGTCGCGCTGGCCCCGGGCGGGCCCGGCAATCTCGACGTCATCGAACTCGACGCCGCCAGCCACGGCGGTGTGGACGATACCCGTGAGCTGCGCGATCGTGCGTTCTACGCACCCGCCGAATCGCGGTACCGCGTCTTCATCGTGGACGAGGCGCATATGGTCACCACGGCCGGATTCAACGCGCTGCTGAAGATCGTCGAGGAGCCGCCGGCTCATCTGATCTTCATCTTCGCCACCACCGAGCCGGACAAGGTGCTGCCGACCATTCGCTCGCGCACCCATCACTATCCGTTCCGGCTGCTGCCACCGGCCACCATGCGCGGGCTGCTCGGCAAGATCTGCGAGCAGGAGCAGGTGCAGGTCGAGGAATCGGTCTATCCGCTGGTGATCCGGGCCGGCGGTGGTTCGCCGCGCGACAGCCTCAGCGTGCTCGATCAGCTGCTGGCCGGCGCCGGCGCCGAAGGTGTCACCTATCCCCGGGCGCTGGCTCTGCTCGGCGTCACCGATATCGCGCTGATCGACGAGGCCGTCGACGCGCTGGCCGCCGACGACGGCGCCGCCCTGTTCGCCACCGTCGATCGGGTGGTGGAGGCCGGTCACGATCCCCGCCGCTTCGCCACCGACCTGCTCGAACGCATCCGCGATCTGATCCTGCTGCGTGCGGTTCCCGATGCCGCCGAGCGCAACCTGGTCACCGGCCCCGGCGATGTCATCGACCGGATGTCGGCCCAGGCCGACCGCATCGGCCCGGCCACCCTGGCCCGCTACGCGGAGCTGCTGCACGAGGGCCTCGGCGAGATGCGTGGCGCGACCGCACCCCGCCTCCTGCTCGAGGTGGTGTGTGCCCGCATGCTGCTGCCCTCGGTCTCGGCGGCCGAATCGGCGGCGTTGCAGCGGCTGGAACGCCTGGAGCGGCGGATGGAGTCGGGTGGAGTCCCGGCGGCCGCACCCGCCGCCGCGCCGCAG